>NZ_JCBAJA010000015.1:0-114985 GCF_059834885.1 Microbulbifer sp. SE14
TCCGCAACTGGAAGCCAGCGCTAAACCGTTTTATGATCGAATTTGGTGATCGCTTGGTCGATCACCAGTAACCAGCGGCATGGGCGGTTACACAGAATTATTTACAGCCTCATAAATTTTCGTAAAACACTATCATTCTGCTCTTCGTATCTTCGTATCTTCGTATCTTCGTATCTTCGTATCTTCTGTGCTTGCAGATTTGGTATCGCAGAAAATGGCAATCATCTTTAAAGAAGATGACTGCCAATAATTTATATAATGCTCAGAGAATATTCGTAATCGTCAGTGAGCTGGTGCTTGGCGCTTCGCTGACTCCAGGTCCTAGTAGACAGGACGTCAGATCGAGAGTTGGTGTTACCCACTCCTCAACCACTCTGCTTCCGAGATACTTGCCTTCAGTTACAGTGCCCGTGTTCGTTCCAATCTGTTGTCCGCCAACGGTTACGATTACTTGATCTTCCTTGGCCCAGGAATACAGGGTGTGTGTGCCGTCGCTCCATTGAATATTATTGGACCCTTCATTAGTGGAAGTCGGGGTCAGGCAGCCCAACATATTGGTAACTGAGCTGGTTACCTCGCCTACTGATCCATCAACGCAAGAGTAGGTTGTTTCCCATGTGGTAGTTGTTTCCTGCTCCTCAAGCCGTAAAGGCGGAGAATAGGTTATTGTTGCGTCAGCAAGGCATTCCTGAATGGGTTCAGCTTGAGCTGACGGCGAAGAGGTAAACAGAATGCAAATAAAGAGCTGTATTGCAATCGCTGGGGTTTTTAAGTTTGAGTATAGGTTCATGCCTCTGCCCGCTTTTATCGTTTGTTCAATCTGAATGGTTCTTGAGTTATCTTTTCTATTTCATGCGTGATCTCCTTGATGGAAAAAATCTGGAATGGATAACGGATGATTATTATATGTTGTGTCTGATTTTCTATGATTATAGCGGTAATGTATCCTGTTTGATTTTTATGTCGTCAACCTAAATTTATTTGATTATCTGTTGTGGATGTGTTTGTTTTCCTGGGTTCTTTTATGGGTGATGATACATATATTTAATTTGTAATGTGAGGGAGATTCCGCCAGTTACCTTGGTTGTCGTGTTTTCTGTTCTTTAATTGTTGTTTTGTGATCTTTTTATAACTTTGTGGGTATATTTCCCGTCGGTTTTTTCACTAAGGCCATTGTGGTTGGTGGAGGGTTGTTCGGGATCCTAGATTCATGCTGTGCTAACCCGTAAAAGATGGTTGCCAGTTTCGACTGAAATAAAGTTGTTAATAAGACTGAAGGGGAGGTACTTTCGATCCTGTGGTAGGTGGGAGCGAAGAGAAGGAAGCTCCCTCTTTATTCCGTAGGAAATATAACCTCAGTACTGGAGGAAAGGCTATTGCCTCCTTGGCGGCGACAGTGAGTGAGCCTCCATTCACTACTTGGTAGCAGGGAATGCTCAATTCTTTCGTATTACCGGAGGCGGGGCCAAGGAGCCGTCGAGCACTTCCAGTGCCGGCCAATAGAGCCGCATCATCAGGGAAAAGTTGCCGTCTGCAGGTGTCGGCAGCCGGTTGGATTCCTTGGCCGCGCCGGGCGACTCGCGCTGAACGTACAAGTCCAGAGAACCGTCCGGATTGAATGTGAGCTTGTCGCGGTCGCCGATGGCGTAGCGTCGATGGGGTTGTCGGCGAACAGCTGGCGACCGTTGTATAGGGTCAGTGACCAAAAAGCGCGCACTGGCGGGACTTCGCCTTTTCGAAGTGCATGATATAGCGGCGGTCGTTGCACAGTGGCTCGCCGTTGGCGTCCACAAAGGCAGTAGGGTAGACGGCGTCTTCCGGGATATTGGCTCCCAGTCCGCCGTAGGCGACTGCGGCACGGCGCAAGTAGTTGGTGCCGTAATTGCCCATGCCGCTGAGGTTCATGCTCCAGCCGTTGACCGAGCTGGTGGTTTTTCCCTGGTGTTCATGATTCTCGACAGGGTCTCTTCCGGTGCCGCCTGAAGCCTCGCGGACGATTTCCGGCTGGCCTTTGGGGGAAAAGGCCTGGCCGGGCACAATACCGATGCATTTCATACGATCGAGAATCGGGTAGTCGTGCGCGTGGGGCGGGTTTTTTTGCCAGCTCGACGAACAGTGAAAAGAATTCCAATGCCCTCCATCTTCGCCACCTGGTCTACCGGTGGGCTCATATCCAGTTTAGGGTCGACGCTGCCTTTGAGCGGTGTGTATGGCTTGCCGTAGGCGCTTAGCGGGATCGCCTTCAGAGCCGCTGAAATTTATAAACGGCCTCGTAATCGGCCTTGCCGCTGGTCTGCACGCGACCGCCCAGCCAGCCGAAAGCAGTGGGGCTGTCATAGCGGGTCACCCCCTCCGGCAATTCACCTTCCCTGCCGGGGCCGACAATGGCAAAAGTCTGCGCACCGTTGCCGGTGTGCGCGTGCCAAGGGCAGTGAATACATCGGTCCATTCATCGAGGAACGGCAGTAGGTAGTAGCGCCCGGCCGAGTCCGGTACGGTTGATGGGGGTTTGGGGAAACTGGGGATCCTCGACGTTGATCGCCACCTTTTTGCCTACATGCATCAGTACCAGTGGATAGGCGTAGATGTAGGCATCGCGGGCGATCTCGCGCATTTCTAGTGCCGAAGGTGTCTCATCGCTGTGCACCGCCGACAATAGCAGCAGGGTGATAAAGAATGTTGCAACGCGCAATGTAGTCATCGTTGAGGTGCTCCTTACTGCCGATTGTTTGGGGGAGTGACTTTTTGAAGGGGCGGCAAGCGGGGGCCTTCACGCAAGACTTCTGCTTTCGGCGAGTACATGCGCATCATCACCTGGAAGCGGCCTTCGGGCGCGGATAGCCAATTGGATTCGCGTGCTTTCCCTGGTGATTCGTGCTGGATATAGATATCCAGGAAGCCATCCGCATTGAAGGTAGTGTGGCGTGGATGCCCCTTTTCCTGCTGCGCGAAGAGTTGCCAGCTTTCACTATCGGGGGGCTTTGGGTCACAATAGGCGGCACCAGTGCCGGACGACGACCCGGTCACTCCAAGTTGAGGTAGCCGGGCGCGGTTTTGACGGCGGATGGCGAGGTCTGGCGTTGCGCCGGTGACGAGACACGCCCGGGACCGGTTGTACTGCGGAGGGTCATGACCAGTCGGTTCCTGGCCAGTCTGCGGCGTGATCCGAGAGCCTTCAGTTGCCTGATGGATTCAGAGTAAAGCAGTGAAAAAATCCAATTGTGTATTGCTGGCGGGCGCCAGTGCCGCGAAGCGCATTCGCGAAGAAGGGCTGCGCCAGCAGCAGTTCTCTACCCTGGTGGGCGCCTCCGGCGGCCCCAAGTGGCTGGTGATCAGCCATCTGGACCGGATTCTGGCGGGCGAGTTTTTCCGCGACCGTCGCGAGCCGATTGCGTCCGTGGGCTCCTCCATCGGCAGCTTCCGCAATATGTGCTACGCGATGGAGGATTCCCTCGGGGCGCTGGCGCGCCTGGAGTACGGCTATATCCACCAGACCTACGCCTCGGCAAAGCCGACGCCGGCGGAGATCACCGCGGCCGGCGAAAAGATACTGAAGGACGTGCTGGGCGGGGAGGGCGCGCGGGAGGTGGCACACAACCCGGTCTGGCACAGCCATTTCGTCACGGTGCGCGGCCGCGGACCCCTGGCCAGCGAGAGGCGCGTCCTGTTGGCGCCGGCGCTGCTGGCATCCATGCTGGCCAACGCGCTGTCCCGCCACAGCCTGAGTGCCTTCTGGGACCGGGTGGTGTTCCACTCCGGCGACGCCACCCGTGTGCGCTTTGCCGATCTGCGCACCGTCAATACGCGCCTGTCGGTGGACAATGTCTGCGACGCGGTGCTGGCCAGCGGCTCCATTCCGCTGGTGATGGCGGGGGTGCAGAATCCGCAGGGGGCACCCGCCGGCAATTACCGCGACGGCGGTATCACCGACTATCACTTCGACCTGCGCTTCGAACACCCCGAGGGGCTGGCGCTCTATCCGCATTTCTTCCCCTATATGGTGCCCGGCTGGTTCGACAAGAACCTGTCCTGGCGCCGGGTCAGGGGGCGCGCCATGCAGAACACCCTGCTGGTGGCGCCGTCGCCGGCGTTTGTCGCCGGCTTGCCCTATGGCAAGATTCCCGACCGCAATGATTTCTACAGGCTCAGCACCGAAGAGCGGCTGAAGTACTGGAATACCGTGGTGGATATGAGCCGGCGGGTGGCCGACGATTTCTTTGAGCTGTGGCAGACGGGTAGTGTGGCCGACCATCTGGTTGAAGTGAGGTATGATGACGCCCCCCACAAGCTGTCCCAAGTGATCGCCGCATGAGCACCGCGCAGGAATTCAACGCCCCCCAGGAGGAATACCGCACCACCCAGGAGCGGGTCTACTACCAGGTGCGCGATGCCATCCTGCGCGGCAAGTTCCTGCCCGGGCATGCGATCACCATCCGCGGCCTGGCCGCGGACCTGGACTGCAGTCCCATGCCGGTGCGCGAGGCGCTGCGCCGGCTCACCTCCGAGCGGGCGCTGGAACTGTCGGACACCCGGCGGGTGACCGTGCCCACCATGACCCCGGAAAAGCTGGCAGAGATCTGCGCCGCGCGGGTGGCGCTGGAGTGCCAGGCCGCCGAGCAGGCGCTACCCCATGTGGGCCCCGGGGAGCTGGAACAGCTGCGCCAGTTGGACGAGCGGGTCACCGCGGCCCTGGCGGACAAGGACATAGAGGAATACGTCACCGCCAACCTGGAGTTCCACTTCACGCTCTACCGCCTCGGGCGGCCCCATATCATCCTGTCGCTGATCGAGAGCCTGTGGCTGCAGACGGCGCCGCTGCAGCACCTGGTGTTCCGGCGCTTCGGGGTGCAGGAGCTGCCGGACCGCCATCGGGACCTGATCGAGGCCATCGCCTCCGGCGATGCCGGGCGCGTCCGCACCGCCATCCGCCAGGATATCGAAGAGGGCCTCGGCTCCATCTCCGCAGAAGAATTGTTATAAATGTTCAGTTACATCCATATCGCCCTGCACATCCTGGTGCCGGTGGCCATCGCCTGGTTTTTCTTCCGCGATCAGTGGAAAAAGGCCGCACTGATCATGCTGGCGGCCAACCTCGTAGACCTGGACCACCTGCTGGCCAGCCCCGTCTACGATCCCGACCGCTGCAGCATCAACTTCCACCCGCTGCACAGGATGCTGCCCATCTCCCTCTATGGCGCCATGATGTTCCTGCCCTGGAAACCGGTGCGCTGGCTGGGTATCGGGCTGATAGTGCATATGCTGCTGGATGCGCTGGACTGCGGCCTCTGAGGAGAGGCGGCTGCGCGCAAAGCTTTCGGAATGTACAGTTTTTGCCGCGAACTTGACAGTTTTCTCCCGTATGCGCCGAGGGTGTCCAATTGAGGCCGCCGATACAGTTACTCTTTGATGGCATAACAATAACTGCAACCATCAAGGAGCGTGTCATGTTCGCAAGAACCGCACTGCTGTTAAGTTTGGCCCTGGCGAGCCAGTCCGGCCTCGCCTGTATTTCCCAGGAATCCGAATCCAACGATGCCGAGTCGAATGCCGATGGCCCTGTCTGTTCGTCGCAGACGGTCAGCGGAACCATCGCCAACCGCCGCGACCAGGACTGGTATTACTTCGATGTCGACGAGGCCACCAGTTTGACCATCAGCCTCGATCACGCCGGCAATGACGATTTCGACTGGCACCTGTACGATCCCAGTCAGCGCCTCTACAGTGCCGAGACCGGCAGCGCGCCGGAGAGCGCCACGGTATCCGTGGACGGTGTCGGCCTCTACACCCTGAAAGTGACCCGCTACAGCGGTCAGGGCTGGTATACCCTGGACGTGGACGGAATCCCCGATGGCAGCGGTGGCGGTTCCGGCGGCGACTGCGGTTACGGCAGCCGCCCGGCCAAGCCCGGTGGGCTGACCAGCTACCTGACCGGCAATGCGGCGGATGCCTGTGTGTCCCAGGACGACGGCGGCCTGCTGGTGATGGGCGGCGGCAGCGATGTGGACGACGCCTTTACCCGCCGGGTCAAGCCGCGCATCGGCGGCGGCGATGTGGTGGTGCTACGCACTTCCGGCAGCGACGGCTACAACGACTATCTGCAGGGCCTGCTGGCCGCCGATTCGGTGGAGACGTTGCTGGTGGACCGGCGCCAGTTTGCCGACGACGAGTACGTGCTCTGGGCGGTGCGTACGGCGGAGTTCGTGTGGATCGCCGGGGGCGACCAGTCCGATTACCTGAACCAGTGGGCCGGCACGGCCCTGGAGACGGCACTGGATGAAGTGCTGGCCCGTGGCGGAGTGCTCGGCGGTACTTCCGCCGGTGCGGCGGTGCAGTCCGAGCATATCTACGACCCCGACGGTGTGCTCGGTGTCTACTCTTCGGAGGCGGTCACTGACCTGTGCCACGAGTACATCAATATCTCCACCGATTTCCTGACCACCCAGGTGATGCGGGGGGTGATTGTCGATACCCACTTCGCCGAGCGCGACCGCATGGGACGCCTGATGGTGTTTATGGCGGGACTGCCGACGGGCATTCGCGGTATCGGTGTCGACGAGGCCACGTCCATCTTTTTTACCACCGATGGCACCGGCACCGTCGACGGCAGCGGCAATGTCTATGTGCTGGCGGAGGATGGGCAGACATCGCGCACTCAGGCCAGCTGTGGTCAACCGGTCGTGTACGAGGATGTGCTGCGCTACAAACTGTTGGAGTTCGATCAGTACAACATCCTTACCGGTGCCACCGGCGCAACGCCGAAGCGCATCGGCGTTGATGGGCGCAATCAGAATTTCTACATCAACCAGCCTTACCAGTAATCGGGCTATAGAACTGGAAGGGGCCTGAACTGAATGCCGCCAAGTTAAGAGCTCCGATTCGGCTCTGCCGCTGGTGGCCGCCCGGGAAAAAGCCTCATCGGCAAACATTTCCCGGGCGGTCACCAGCGGCAGAGTCTTAAATTGTGCCAGCTGCCCGCTTAACTTCGTGCCATTCGGGCCGGAACTCATGTCCGGTCCCTTTGTATTTTCTGAGTTTTTCGTTTCACTGAAATGCCGGGCAGCTGGTGTCGATGCCCTGGGCTGGCAGCAGATAATTCGGTTGCACCCCCCGATTTCCGCGTCGAAAACTTCTGCAAAGCAGGGCTTTACAGCATTTTTACAGCGTGATAAAAATTGCGTGAGTTTCCCAATAAGAGCTTTAACCAGCCAACACCCAGCGCCATGATTACAAGCGAGATTTTCACAATCACTGCTATCGAGCGCTGCTCCGCCAACTACCACCTCAGCGAGTGGTTTGACGAGTAGCTTTTCTGCCTCGGTGTGCCCAGGCATTCGACGTTGTTGTCGATATTGTTGAGCGTGCCGCCGAGTACAGGGAAGCTGTGAGTCGGAGCCTATTTTCCCGCACTTATTTGCTCACCGAAGTTTTCCACAGGATTGGTATGCCCTGGGTGTGCTGAACTGTGTCCGCCTGCCCGATCGCCAAGGTCTCTCGCACCCGTGTTCTGTTGGCGTTTTCAAGCGGTTTATTAACGAATATAAGGGCCAGGGGCCCGGAAAAAGAAGGGAAGATAAAATGAATAAGAGAACCCGACTCTATCAGGCCATCCGCGTCGCCATCGGCTGTTCCCTGATTTACGGCAGTGCAGTAGCCCGGGAGGTGCCGCGCGGTCCTGAAGAGGCAGTGGAAGAAGTGGTGGTCACCGGTACCCATATCAAGGGGCTGGATACCGAGGGGGCGGTCCAGGTAGTGCAGATCGACCGCGATGATATCGAGTCCTCGGGTGCGACCTCGCCGATCGAGATTCTGCAGCAACTGACCCAGACCGGCGGCGGCAGCGGCACCTTCTCCACCGCCACAGGCGGCCCGCTGTCCAGCAACACTCCCGTGGGCGCCGCCGGCGTTTCCCTGCGCGGCCTCGGTGCGTCCTCAACCCTGGTGCTGGTCAACGGCCGCCGGGTATCCGTCAGTTCCTTCGCCAAGGGGCAGGAGTCTTTCGTCGATGTAAACTCGATTCCGCTGTCCGCCATCGAGCGCGTCGAAGTGCTGCCCAGCGGCGCCGCAGCCACCTACGGCGCCGATGCGGTGGCCGGTGTGGTCAACTTCGTACTGCGCGACGACTTCGAGGGCAGCGAGATCACCCTGTCCCACGGCAACTCCACCGCCGGCACCGACGAGGGCAAGTACAACCTGAACTGGGTCTGGGGCCACAAGGGCGAGCGCAGCCACACCATGCTGGTGGCCGACTTCTTTACCCGCAACGCACTCTACGACCGCGACCGCGATGTTTCCGCGAGTTCGGTGCGACCGAGTCAGCAGGGTGTCTATCCGAGTTTCAACGACCTCTATTTTCTAGATCCCCCCTCCGGGAGTCGCGATCAAACCCAGGAGCCGGGTGCAAACGGCTGTCCAGTGGATCAGTTTAAGCTCGGTCGTCTGGGCGAGTACTGCGAATTCAACACCAACGCTGTCGTCGCTACACAGGACGAATACGAGAGTGGCAGCCTGGTCGGCACATTCAGTTACCAGCTGACTGATGACCTGGAGTGGTTCAATACCGCCATGGCGCAGATGAGCCAGTCTCGCGGTACAGCTTCTCCGGCCAACTTTAGCCGCGCCCCTTTCGATCCGGAAAGCCCTTTGTGGCCAGAGGGGCTGGTAAATGACATGGTGGTTGAGGGAGAGGTTGGCGGCTTTAGTGATTATTACGGTTATCCGGTTTACGCCTGGGGCAAGTTCCCGGATCCCCGCGCTGTCGAAGTAGAGAGTCAGTCTATCCGCTTGGTTACCGGCTTGCGCGGCGACATCAACGATTGGGATTGGGAAGTCGCGGCGAATATCGGCCGCAGCGAATCCGAGCAGCGTGGCATCTCCGGTCTTTACAATTCCGAGGCCTTTTATAACGCCAGCATGGGCAACCTGTGTACCGATGGCACCGTCGTCGATCGCTGGGAGCTCGACCTTGCCCGCCCCGGCGCCAGTTACGGCAGTGGCGAAACCTGTGAGTCTCTCGGCAAGACCACCGCCTGGTACAATCCCTTCAACGGCCAGGGCGAGCAGCTGGATGCAATAGACCAGTTCGTGCGCACCGATGCCAGGCGCAGCGGTGTTTCCAACCTGTATGCGTTGGGCGGCAATACTTCCGGCTCCTGGTTCGAGCTGCCGGCCGGTGCGGTACAGGTGGCCTTCGGTGTCGAGTTCCGCCGCGAAACCGTAAAAGATGCGCCGTCCGGCGATGCGGTTTCCACCACCCTGAACCCGGAGCCGATTCTCGGCTTCAGCTCCACCTCCGCCGACGCCGAGCGCGACCAGTGGGCGGTGTATATGGAGCAGATGATTCCGCTGGCGAGCAACACCGAGCTGCAGCTGGCGCTGCGCTACGACGACTACGACAGTTTCGGCGGCGACGCCAACCCGAAGGTCGCGCTGCGCCACGCCTTCAACGACGCCATCATCTTCCGCGGCAACTGGTCCACCTCCTTCCGCGCGCCGTCCCTGGCCCAGGTGGGTGCCGGCACCCTGCTGTCGAGCTACACCGTGGACTGCTCCGTGACTCCGGGCGCCTGTGACGGCCTCGACGACGAGAGCGGCGAGGCGCTGCTGTCGGAGGAGGTCAGCAACGACGATCTGCAGCCGGAAACCGCCACCACCTGGGGCGCGGGCTTCCTGTTCAAGCCCGGCAAGGATACCGAGCTGGCCGTCGATTACTGGAATATCGAGCACGAGAACCTGATCGGCGTGGAAGAGGATGACTTTATCTTGCGCGCGCTCGCCGGGGACTTCCCGGTGGTGGGCGAGGGCGAACTGGCCACCGGCCAGCCCGGCCTCGAAGTAGCCGGCGGCTTTGTGGTCGATGCCCATTTCCAGCTCACCAACCTCGGCTGGCAGAAGACCAGCGGTGTGGACATGGCCTTCACCCAGTATCTCGACACTGACGACTGGGGCAGCCTGCGCTTCGCGCTGGACGCCACCTACCTGGCGGAGTTCGACAAGTTGCCGTCCAGCACACTGGGCATCGTTAGCGAAGCGGGTCAGTACCAGTACCCGCGCTGGCTGGCGAACACTTCCCTGCGCTGGCGCTACGAGGACTGGTCCGCGACTCTCGGTGCCAAGTACACCCACAGCTACATGGACGATCCCAGCCCGCGGGTACTCGATGCCGTCGGCCTGCCGGACGACGCTGAGGTCGAGGTGGATGCCTGGACGGTATTCGACCTGAGTGTGAGTCGCGATTTCAGCAACGGCAGCTGGCTCTCCCTGCGGGTGGACAACCTGCTGGACAAGGAGCCGCCGCTGGTGCTGGGCACTGGCGCCAACGTGGATCACTTCAACCACAGCTCCATGGGTCGCTTCGTGACCCTGCGTTACGGCCACGCCTTCTAAGCACAGCCGCACGCGTTGTGGCCGGGCCGGGAGTGCGAGCGCGCTGCCGGTCCGGCCCGACTGGAACCGTCAATTTCCTTCTGGTGTTTCTATGCAAGCCTCTGTATCTGACGTCGAGCGCCAACAGCGCGAAGCGGTTTCCGCCGAGCCCAAGTGGGCCATGCCGGATACCTATCTGATCCTGCTGTTTGTAGCGCTGCTCGCATTTGCGCTCAATTTCCTGGTTCCTGCCGGCACCTACGAGACGGTGGTGGTGAACGACCGCACGGTGGTGGATCCGGGCAGCTACCGGCAGGCTTCGGATACGCCGGCAGGCATGGCCCTGTTCGCCGAGGGCGGCAATATCGGGCTGTTGAACTTCGCCTTCGAGGGCATGGTGTCCGGCTCCAAATGGGGAGCTTCCATCGGTGTCTTCGCATTTATTTTGCTCACCGGCGGCGCCTTCGGCCTGATCTTCGCCAGCGGTTCGGTGGAGCGCGGACTCTTCCAGGTGATTGCGCGCAACCGCGAGGCCGGCGGCTTTTACCTGGCGACGCTGTGCGCCATGTTTTCCGCCGGCGGTGCCGTTTTCGGCATGGGGGAGGAAGTGATCCCCTTCACCCTGCTGGTGGTGCCGCTGCTGGTTGCGATGGGCTACGACAGTATCACCGCGCTGCTGGTGACCTATGCGGCCACACAGGTGGGATTCGCCACCTCCTGGATGAACCCCTTCGGTGTGAGTATCGCCCAGGGCATCGCCGGGGTGCCGGTGATGTCCGGCAGCCTGCCGCGCATGCTGTTGTGGGCGCTGGCCACGGCATTTCTGATCGCCTACACGCTGCGCTATGCGCGCCGGGTGCGCAAGTGCCCGGAATCCTCCCCGGCCTTCGAGTCGGACGCGGTGCACCGCGCCGGGCGCCCGTCGCTGGATGCGATAAGGCCGATGGTGCGCGGCGACGGCTGGGTGCTGCTGCTGTTCACCGCGGGTATCGCCTGGATGGTCTGGGGTGTGGTGGAGCGCGAGTATTTCCTGCCCGAAATCGCCAGCCAGTTTTTTACCATGGGCATCGTCATCGCGCTGGTGGCCATCGTCTTCGGCCTCAACGGGTTGACCGCCAACCGCGCCGCCGCGGCCTTCAAGGAGGGCGCGCAGCAGCTGCTGCCGGCGGCCATGGTGGTGGCCTTCGCCAAGGGCATAGTGCTGCTGCTGGGGGGCGACGAGCCCGGCAATCCCAGCGTGCTCAACACCCTGCTGCACTGGGCGGGGCAGGGCCTTGCCGATGTGTCCGGCACCCTGTCCGCCTGGTGCATGCTGCTGTTCCAGACGGTATTCAACTTCTTCATTACCTCCGGCTCCGGCCAGGCGGCGCTGACCATGCCGATCATGGCGCCGCTGGCGGACCTGGTCGGGGTAACGCGGCAGACGGCCGTGCTGGCCTTTCAACTGGGCGACGGCTTCAGCAACCTGGTCGTGCCCACCTCCGCCGCGCTGATGGGCTGCCTGGGAGCCGCCCGCCTCGACTGGGGCCTGTGGATTCGTTTCGTCCTGCCGCTGATGGGCTGGCTTTTCGCGCTGGCCTCGGCGGCGGTTGTACTCGCCGCTTTAACGGGATTTTAAAAGTTGTTATGTCACGAATTGTATTGATAAAAAACGCGCAGGTGTTCGCGCCGAGGAATCTCGGGGTCTGCGACATACTGGTCGCGGGCGACAGGATCGAAAAGATTGACCAGGGCCTCTGCCTGCCGGCGGAGATCGGCGAAACCGTGGACGCCGACGGCGCCTGGCTGATCCCCGGGCTGGTGGACTCGCTGGTGCATATCAGCGGCGGCGGCGGCGAGGGCGGTTTCGCCACCCGCACCCCCGAACTGGATCCGCGCGAGGCATTTGCATCCGCTGTCACCACCGTTGTCGGCGTGCTGGGCACCGATGCCACCACCCGCACCCTGAACGAACTCTACGGCAAGGCGCGGGCCCTGGATGCCCAGGGGCTGTCCTGCTTCATGCACAGCGGCTCCTATCAGTTCCCGGTCAATACGCTGACCGGCAGTGTGCGCACCGATATCATGCTGGTGGACAGTATCATCGGTGTCGGCGAACTGGCGATCTCTGACCACCGCTCATCCCAACCGTCCACCGCCGAGCTGGTGCGGGTCGCTTCGGACGCTCGGGTGGCGGGTCTGCTGAGCGGCAAGGGCGGCGTGATCAGCGTTCACGTCGGCGGCTGCGAGGGCAGGCTGCAGCCGCTGTTCGACGCGGTGGCGGCGTCGGACATTCCGATCAGCCAGTTCTATCCCACCCATATCAACCGCAACCAGCCCCTGCTGGAACACGGCGTCGCCTTTGCGCGCGCCGGTGGCTATATCGATTTCACCACCTCTACCACCCGGGAAATTCTCGCGTCCGGCGAACTGCGCGCGAGCGCCGCGCTCAGGCTGGCCCTGGAGGTCGGCGCACCGGCGGAGCGCATCACCTTCTCGTCCGACGCGCAGGGATCCATGACCAACTTCTGCGACCGGGGTACTCTGCAGGATATCGAGGTGGGTTCCGTGGCCAGCCTGTTCGATGAATTCCGCCGCGCCGTGCGCGAGGAGGGAGTCGATTTCATCAGGGCCTTGCAGGTGGTCACCGACAACCCGGCCCGGGTGCTGGGGCTGCGCAACAAGGGCCAGATAGCCGCTGGCCTGGATGCGGATCTCGCGATAGTGGATCCGGCCAGCTTCGAAGTGCGCCACGTCATGGCCCGTGGCCGCTGGCAGTATTTCGACGGCGGGCTGCGATTCAAGGGGGGCTTTGCCGGGACATGAGCCAGTCTGCCGCAGGTACCATTGCCGTGCTTTTGTTACCGGGCTTTTCCATGGCGAGCCTGGGCATACTGACCGAGCGCTTTACCCTCGCCGCCGGCCGGGCGCCGCTGCTCTTCAGTTGCGGCGACGAGATGGTCGCGTCGGAGCACGGTATCCGCGTTCAGGCCCGGGAGCTGCCGCAGGAGCCTCGGGAGTTCCACAGTCTGATTGTCTGCGGCGGGCGACAGCGGCCGACTTCACTGCACGCCTGCGTACAGGCACAGGATCACATCGCGGTGTGCGGCGGCTATCGAATCGGTATCGGCAGCGGCGTGCTGGTGCTGGCTCGCGCCGGGTTGCTGGACAGGCGTCGCTGCAGTCTGCCCGAGGGGCTCAGGGGAGAGCTGGAGCAGATGGGCTGCGGGACCATCGTCATGCCGGGTTGTTTTACCCGCGACGGTGCCATCTGGACCTGCTGGGGCGAGGACGCCGTCACCACCATGCTGGATACAATGCTGCCGGCCTGGAGCAATAGCGGCTGCGGCGGCAACTCGCCGCTGCACGGCGAAGTGGAGGACAGATCCACACTCGTGGAGGCCCAGGCCCTGATGCGCAACAATCTCTCCGAACCGCTGACGACAAGGGAGGTCGCAGACTATCTCGGGGTTTCCTGCAAGAAGCTCGAGCGGATATTCCGGCAATTCGTTGGGCAACTGCCGGCTCGTTTCTATATCGGCCTGCGCCTCTCCCTGGCCAGGCAGCTGCTGCACCACAGCAACTGCAGTATCGAGGAGGTGGGCAGGCGCTGTGGTTTTGCTTCCGCCTCCCATTTCAGCCGCGCCTTCCGCAATCATTTCGGCTGCTCGCCGCGCGATGAACGCCAGAATTTCGCCGCATCGCCGGAAATGCTCGCCGAAAGCCGGGCACTTAGAGTTTCCGCGTGACAGATTGAATAAGAAAAAGGTCGACAATGTTTACGAGAAAAAATGCACTTTTCCAATGGCTGATCTCGACCGCTTCCGCGTTGCTGGCTACAGGTGTGCAGGCTGGTGAGGGTGGAAAGCTGCTGATCGTCGGCGGCGCGCTGCGCAGTGACAACGCGGCGGTCTACCGCGCGTTCATCGATTCGATACCGGGGGAATTGCCCGAAGTGGCCATAGTGCCGGCCGCCTCCGGCCGGCCCGCGCACTACGCCGAGGCCTTCCGGGCGGATCTGCGACGGCACGGATACGACGGGCGGGTGCATATACTGCCGGTGGCGGTCGAGGACGATCCGTCCACCGAGGTCGACGAGAGCCGCTGGTCCCGCGGCGCCCGCGATCGCAGCCTGGTCGAGCGCCTGGAAAAGGTGGGCGGCATCTGGTTTGTCGGTGGTGACCAGACCCGCATAACCGACACCCTGCTGCTGGATGATGGGGAGGATACACCGCTGCTTGCGGCCATCCGCGCCCGGCTGGCCGGGGGGGCCGTCGTCGCTGGCACCAGCGCCGGCGCCGCGATCATGAGCCGAACCATGATCGCCGCCGGCGATTCCCTCTCGGCGCTGACCCTCCCACAGGCACAGCAGTACGACGGCATGCAGGCCCAGGAGTCAGGGCAACTGCTGTTGGGCAGGGGGTTGGGATTTCTCGAAACCGGCATCGTCGACCAGCATTTCGATCGCAAGAGCCGCCTCGGCCGGCTGGTACGCGCCCTGGCGCCGCCGCTGCAGAAGGCACAGCGCCGCGGCTTCGGCGTCGATGAGGACACCGCGGTACTGGTCGACCTGGATAGCGGGGAAATGCGCGTGCTGGGTAGCGGCAATGTGTCGCTGCTCGATGCGCGCGAAGCAGAATTTGCGCGCAGATCCAGACATTTTGCGGTGGATGGTATCCGCTTGTCTGTGCTGAGTGACGGGGACAGTTACAATTGGAAAAACGGAGTCCTGAGGCTCGAGGGCAGCGCTACTACCGGCAGAGAGGCATTTGCTTACAGCCCGGCGCAGGGTGCTGGCATCGCGCTTCCCAATGGTCGCCTGGATCAGTTGCTGGGGTTTTCCCTGCTCGACAACAGCGAATCTAAGGAACTGCGCCGTTACGCGTTTAGTGAGAGCGGCCGCGGTGTTCTCTTCCGGTTCGAGCAGATGGGCGAGAGCCGAGGCTACTGGCGTTACGGCTCTGGCACCAAGGACCAGTACTCGATTGCCGATGTGCACTTGTCGATAAAGCCGGTGACCGTAACCATCAAACACTAATCCTCCAGCAGCGGACCAGCTGCAGTTGAATGCCGCGGTTACCTGGAGTGAGGTGTCGGGCTGGTGACGGCGCTCAATCCTTACTGGCTACGGAAGGACCTCGGCCATCACCCGGCGGGCGCTCCAGAGCGGCCGCAGCGTGAGGGAACTGGTGCTGGAGGAGCAGTTGATGACGCCGGAGCAACTGGAAGATCCGCTCGGCCCGGAATCCATGCTTGGGTCTGGCGATGCTCGGGTGATCTACAGCACCGGACTATAGTGTTGTCGCAACGGATCGATAGGTCTTGCGCTCTCCCCGGGCTCGCCCCTAGAATGTGATCACAAATTTGCGGGATGCAGATTTGGGCGCCCCAGGCGACCGCGGAGTGATTGCCGGGGACGGGCAAATTACCGATTTTGGAGAGATCGGCCCTCGTACGAGGAGGGGCGTACCGCATCGGGCGGCGACGCGGATCTCAGCTAGATAGCCAGGAGTGAGAGATGAACAAGAGCGAACTGCAACAACACGACCGCGAGCACTTGCTGCACCCCTTTACCGATTTCCACGACCTGGGCAAGCAGGGTACCCGTGTGATCACCAGCGCCGAGGGGGTCTATATCACGGATATCGACGGCCACAAGATGCTCGATGGCATGTCCGGTCTCTGGTGCTGTAACCTGGGCTACAGCCGCAAGGAAATCAGCGACGCCATCTACGAACAGCTGAACAAGCTGCCCTTCTACAACAGCTTCTTCCAATGCACGACTGTGCCCTCCATCGAACTGGCAGACGCCCTGGCGGAGGTGACCCCTGCGGGCATGAACAATGTCTTCTTCACCGGTTCAGGCTCCGAGGCGAACGATACCAACCTGCGCATCATCCGCCGCTACTGGGACCTGAAGGAGCAGCCCGGGAAGCGCATCGTCATCTCGCGCAAGAACGCCTACCACGGCTCCACCATCGGCGGTGCCAGCCTCGGCGGCATGAGCGGCATGCACAAGCAGTTCCAGGGGCTGGATTACATAGAGCACATCCAGCAGCCCTACTGGTTCGGCGAGGGCGGCGATATGTCCCCGGAGGAGTTCGGTATCTACGCCGCGCGCTGCCTGGACGAGAAGATCCAGGAGCTGGGTCCGGACAAGGTGGCCGCCTTTATCGCCGAGCCGATCCAGGGCGCCGGTGGCGTGATCATCCCGCCGGAGACCTACTGGCCGGAAGTGAAAAGGGTGCTGGACCAGTACGATATCCTGCTGGTGATGGACGAAGTGATCTTCGGCTTCGGTCGCACCGGCGAGTGGTTCGGCGCCGATTACTACGGCATGCAGCCGGACCTGATGACCTTTGCCAAGGCGGTGACCAACGGCTACTTCCCGCTGGGCGGCACCATGGTCAGCGACCGGGTGGCGGACGTGATCAAGGCCAGGGGCGGTGAATTCACCCACGGCTACACTTACTCCGCGCACCCGGCGGCCTGTATGGCCGGCCTGGTGACCATCAATATCCTGCGCAACGAGAAGATCATCGAGAATGTGCGCGACAACACCGCCCCCTACCTGGCCGAGCGCTGGGCGGAGCTGGCGGATCACCCGATCGTCGGCGAGGCCCGCAGTCTGGGCCTTGTCGGTGCGCTGGAGCTGGTCAAGGACAGGGGCAGCCGCGAGCGCTTCGACGACAAATGCACCGCCGGCGGTATCTGTCGCGATATGAGCATCAGGAATGGCCTGGTGATGCGCGCCACCGGCGACACCATGATCATTGCGCCGCCGCTGATCATCACCAATGAGCAGGTGGACGAGCTGGTGGAAAAGGCCCGTCGCGCGCTGGACGACACGGCCAAGGCGTTGGCGTAATATTCTCGGGACTCGGGACTCGGGACTCGGGACTCGGGACTCGGGACCCGGGACCCGGGACTCGATAAGAATGCGAAGTCTGATGCGAAGGCCCTGATGCCGGGGGCCGTCCGTGAAAAGCGCCCGCGGCTGGTAAACAGACCGATGAGGCTGTTGAGCGGACGGCCACCGGCAGCAGGGCCGCCACGGAAACATCAACGGGCCCGGGATTCGGGATCCCGCTAAAGGCAATTTATGTCTACAGAGAAAGAATTCATACCGCCGCCGGAACTGCTCGAACAGTCGCGCAAGTTCCTGGGCGAACACCCCGACCTGAAATGGGTCGAGGGCTTTATGTTCGATATCAACGGGGTGCCCCGCGGCAAGTGGCTGCCGGCGGATTCTGCGGAGAAGCTGCTGAAGGGCAGCCTGCAGATGCCGCGCAGTGCCGCCAGCCTGGATATCTGGGGGCGGGATATCGAAAACAGCCCGCTGGTATTCGCCAGCGGCGACAGCGACGGTATCTGCATCCCGGTATCGCCCATCTGCCTGGCGCCCTGGCACCGGGAGCAGACTGCGCAATTGCATATGCAGCTGCACGAGGCGGATGGCTCGCCTCTCTACGCCGATCCGCGCACCCAGTTGCAGCGGGTGGTCGCAAGGCTGAAGAGGTTGGGCTACACCGCCGTCTGCGCTACCGAACTGGAGTTCTACCTGCTGAAAGAAGAGGTGGATCACCTGGAGCGGCCGCGCCCAGTCAGCGACAACGACGCCGAGCTGGTGCCGTCCACCGACGTCTACGACCTGTCGGAACTGGACGCCCAGCGCCACTTCTTTGCCGATGTGCGCGCCGCCTGTGAGGCGCAGGGCATCCCCGCGGATTCGATCCTGTCCGAATGCGCGCCGGGGCAGTTCGAAATCAACCTGCTGCACAGCGCCGACCCGGTCAAAGTCGCCGACCAGACACTGTTGTTCAAGCGCCTGTTGAAGGGCGTCGCGCGCAGCCACGGCCTGCGCGTCAGCACCATGGCCAAGCCCTTCGGCGACCAGGCCGGCAACGGCATGCACGTGCACCTGAGCCTGATCGATGACAGTGGCAAGAATGTCTTCGACGACGGCAGCGAGCAGGGCTCCGATCTGTTGCGCTACGCCGCCGCCGGCATGCTGGCCACCGCCAACGATGCGATGGCTTTCTTCGCTCCCCACAGCAACTCGTACCGGCGCTTCCAGGAGAGTTCCCACGCGCCGCTCAACCTCTGCTGGGGCTACGACAACCGCACCACCACCTTGCGTGTTCCGGCCAGCAACCCGGAGGCGCGCCGCATCGAGCACCGCATCGCCGGCGCCGATGTGAATCCTTACCTGGTGCTGGCGGCGATTCTCGCCGGCGTCTGCCACGGTATCGAGAACAAACTGGAGCCGCCGGCTCCAGTGGAGGGCGACGCCTACCAGGTGGAGAGCGAGCAGTTGATCAACACCTGGAGCGGCGCGCTGAAGCGCTTCGAGGAGAGTGCGCTGTGGCGGGAGTACCTGGATCCGCGCTTTATCGACCTGTTCCTGCTGTTGAAGCGCCAGGAGCTGGCGGAGATAGGCGCGCGCGTCACCGATGTGGAATACCAGAGTTACTTGCACCGGGTGTAGTCTTTCGTGGAACCCTGGCGCTGTCTGCCCCGGCAATTCAATGGCTTTGGCGACAGTGTCAGCAGGGAGTGGCAATCCTTGCTATACCTTATTCTAAGCGCGTAACGCGCTTAGACTCTCCTCCTGAAAGTGTGTTCGAGAAAACTGGCCCGCCAACTGGCGGGCATTTTTTTTGCTAAAAGCAGTTTGTCGGAATTTCTTTCCTCAAATCCGCTGGGTAATTGGTACGCCTTGCTGCATGTTGAAAAAGCCCACCTATACTGGAAGTAACCGCAACTGCGGCGAAGGAGCTTTTCAGCGTTACAAGGAGTTACCCCATGAGATTGAAGTCCCTCCTAATCCCCGTGGCACTGGCGGGTTACGCCGGCCTCGCCGCTCAGCTGGCCCTGGCGGGCCCCTCCGGATATCCCGTACAGGCTCCGCCCCAGGGAATTTACACAGCCGGGACCGTCATGGTGCGCGTCGGTGCTTCCTTTGTGGAGCCGAGTGATGATGAGGAAGTCTTTGAAGGTACCCAGTTCTTCGTCGTCGACGACCCGTCCACCGAAGATATTGATGAGGTGGTGCCGGTAGATGTATTTACCAGCGTTGACCTGGATGATGATACCACCTGGTATATCAGTGGCGTATGGCTGCCGATAGAGCACTTCGGGGTGGAGCTGTACTTCAATGCTGATGCCAATCTCGACGCCACGCTCACTTCCGTCGCGAGTACAGGAGGCGCTGCTTTCGGCTCTTTCTCCCAGGGTATCGGTGATTTCGACAGCTACATTACCAGCCTGTACGCGAACTGGTATCCGCTCAGCCCGACCTGCCTGATCCAGCCCTATGTGGGTATCGGCGTCAGCTACGTCGATTTTGAGGGCGATTTTCTGCGGCCGGTATTCCGTGACGAATTCGGCGATGGTTTTGGTCTTGTGAGGCTCGGCAGCGATTTCAGCTGGACCGCGCAGCTGGGTGTGGATTTCAATTTCGGTCGCAACAACGGCTGGCAGATCAACGCCTCTGTGATGTATGTGGACTCGGAGCCGGATCTGGAGCTGGGCTTCGACACGGAGACGCTGCCGCCCGGATTTGGCGCTAGCGTATTCCTGCCGGTGCGCATCCGCGATGAGATGGATTTCGATCCCTGGATGTTCAACCTGGGAGTCGGCTACAGGTTCAGTTTCTAGGCAGTCCCGTTTACAGCCACAGGCAGGTGGGGCCTCCCACCTGCCTTTTTTGTATGAGCTACAAGTGTGTCACAAAACGGCAGGATAGCCGTTCAGCGCAGCCGAAGGCTGCCCGAAGGGCGGGGGGCCATGGGTGGCCCGAGTGACTAAACGGCAGGATAGCCGTTCAGCGCAGCCGAAGGCTGCCCGAAGGGCGAGGGCCATGGATGGCCCGAGTGACTAAACGGCAGGATAGCCGTTCAGCACAGCCGAAGGCTGCCCGAAGGGCGAGGGCCATGGATGGCCCGAGTGATTAATGTGAACCATTTCTGCCTGGCAGTCATTTCCGCGCCAGTGTATTCTTCGCTTTTGCCAGCCACCGGCACCAGAACAACGCAAATGGGGAAGTTATGACCGCCTCGGGCAAGGGTAGAGAGGGGAATTGTACAGACGGTCCATCGGTCGCGGCGCCGCGGCCACTGAAAATTTGCCTGCTGGGCTATCGCAGCCATCCCTACTGCGGGGGGCAGGGGGTCTACCTCCACTACCTGAGCAAGGCGCTGGTCGAGGCCGGCCACTCGGTGGATGTCATTTCCGGCCAGCCCTACCCGGAACTGGATCCGCGGGTAAAGCTGATCAAAATGCCGGGGCTGAACCTGTTCGAGGTTGAAAACCCGACCCGCGCGCTGCGACTCCGGCACCTGTTGTCCTGGACCGATTTCTTCGAGTGGTGGACCAAGCTCAGCGGCGGCTTCGCCGAGCCCTATACCTTCGGCCGGCGCGCGGCCAAGTACCTGCGCAGGCACGGGCGTCACTACGACATAGTGCACGACAACCAGTCCCTCTGTTACGGTTTGCTGGATATCGAAAAGAGCGGCCTGCCGGTTGTCGCCACCATCCATCACCCGATTACCCGCGACCGCCAGCTGGCCCTGGATGCGGCGCCGGACTGGCGCTATCGGCTGCTGGTGCGCCGCTGGCACAGTTTCCTGAATATGCAGATCAAGGTGGCGAGGAGACTGCGGCACATCGTCACCGTATCGCGCCAGTCCGAGCGGGATATCGTCGAGCAGTTCGGTGTGCAGCCCGAGCAGATACAGCTGATCTACAACGGCATAGACACAAGCGTATTCAAACCCCAGGCCCATATCGAGCGCAGGCCGCTGCGCATCATGACCACCGCCTCCGCCGACCAGCCGCTCAAGGGGTTGCGCTTCCTGTTACACGCGCTGGCCCAGTTGCGCGAAAGTCTGGCCGGGCTCGAGCTGCTGGTGGTGGGCCGCCTGCAGGAGGGCGGTGCCACGGAACAGCTGCTGCACCAGTTGCAGCTGCAGGATTCGGTGCAGTTCGTTTCCGGAATCTCCAGCCAGCAGATGGTGGAATACTACGCGAGTGCGAGTGTGGTGGTCTGCCCTTCGCTCTACGAGGGTTTCGGCCTGCCCGCGGGTGAGGCTATGGCCTGCGGCGTGCCGGTCATCTCCAGTGATGGCGGTGCACTGCCGGAAGTGGTTGGCGATGCGGGCATAGTGGTGCCCGCCGGGGACAGCGGGGCGCTGGCGCAGGCGCTGCAAAAGCTGCTGGCCGACGGCGCGCTGCGCGCGTCGCTCGAAGAAAAGGGCAGGGCCCGTATAGAGCAGCAGTTTTCCTGGCGCCTGGCGGCGGAACGCCTGGTGGATTACTACCGGGAGATCCTGGGGCAGAAAAACGTCGAACCGCTGCCCCAGCGGCGCATGCAGACCTCCGGCGAAAACGGCGCGGAGGCGGCCTGATGATTACGGTGGATCCGCAGAGGCTGAATCTGCAGCCGGGGCAGAGAGTGCTGGACCTGGGTTGTGGCGAGGGACGTCACGCGATCCATCTGTGGATTTCCGAGGCGGTGGATATCATCGGCGTGGACCTGAGTATCGCCGATGTGCGCACTGCCTGCGAGCGCGCTGCGCCCTTTGTCGAACAGGAAGAAGTGCCCGGGCGCCTGCTGCTCGGGGTCGCCGACGGACTGCAGCTGCCCTTTGCCGACAATACCTTCGATGTCGTGGTCTGTTCCGAGGTGCTGGAGCATATCGAGGATTACCGGTCGGTACTGATGGAAATCGATCGGGTGCTGAAGCCCGCGGGTATTTTTGCCGCGAGTGTGCCGGCGTTCTTCCCCGAGTGGGTCTGCTGGCGCCTCAGCGATGAATACCATCAGGTGGAGGGCGGCCATATCCGCATTTTTCGCGAGCGCGAACTGCGCGCCAGTATCGAGAAGCTGGGCCACCGGTATTTTTCCCGCCACAAGGCCCACGCGCTGCACGCTCCCTACTGGTGGCTGAAATGCTTGCTCTGGCACAGGCCGGAGTCCCGCCTGCTGGCAGCCTACCACAGGTTGCTGGTGTGGGACCTGATGCAGAAACCGCGGTTTACCCGAATGCTGGAAAGGCTGCTGAATCCGTTGCTGGGCAAGAGTATCGTCCTGTATTTTGTCAAGCCGCGAGCACCTGTCGAGGCGGGGGGCGCGGAGATATCGCCTGCGGCGCCGGCAGTTGCGGCGGAGGCCCTGTCTTGAACGATCTAGCCATTCCCTCCCTGTCCACCGCGGCGCTCTTCCCGGACGGCTTTGTACGCGACAGCGCGGACTATATCCTCGCGCGGCAGCGGGCTGATGGCGCTATTCCATGGTTCGACGGCCACTACGCGGATCCCTGGGATCATGTGGAGGCGGCCATGGGACTCAGCATCGCCGGCGAGCTCACCGCGGCGGAAAGGGCCTACCGCTGGCTGGCGGATATCCAGCTGTCCGATGGCAGCTGGTGGGCGGCCTACAAGGATGGCGAGGTGCACAACTGTGAGCGCCGCGAGAGCAATTTTGTCGCCTATGTTGCCACGGGAATCTGGCACCACTACCGGATCACCGGCGACGACGGTTTCCTGCAGCGCTACTGGCCGACAGTCGAGCGCGCGGTGGAATTTGTGCTCGGCCTGCAGACGGAACACGGCGACATTCACTGGGCCGTCGATGGTGAAGGACAGCCCAAGGAGGACGCGCTGATTACCGGCTGTTCCTCCATTCACAAGAGCCTCGAGTGCGCCGTCAATATCGCCCACAGTCTCGGTTATTCCCGCCCGCGCTGGCTGGAAGCCAGGGCGGAGCTCGGCAGGGCCCTGCGGGAAAAGCCGCAGCGCTTCGATCGCACCTGGGAGAGCAAGGCGCGTTTCTCGATGGACTGGTTTTACCCGGTACTGGCCGGTGTGTTTTCCGGCAGCGCGGCCCGCGTGCGACTGCAGAAAAAATGGGATGAGTTTGTCGTGGCCGGCCTCGGCTGCCGCTGCGTCAACGACGAGCCCTGGGTGACAGTGGCGGAGTCCTGTGAACTGACCATGGCGCTGTTGGCAGCGGGAGATCGCAGCCGCGCGGCGAAACTCTACCGCGGATTGCACCGCTGGCAGGACAGGGACGGCGGCTACTGGACCGGCTATGTGTACCGGGACAAGGCCATCTGGCCGGAGGAGAAGACTACCTGGACGGTTGGGGCCATGCTGCTGGCGGCGGATGCCCTGGCGGGGCTGACGCCGGCGAGTGAACTGTTTACTTCGGTGCGGCTGCTGCCGGAACCGGCGCGAGTGGCGCTCAGTGAGGGATAGGGGCGGGCCTGTTACCGGTGGTTTCCCGGGAAAAGGTCCTTCGCATTGGGCTAACTTTTTCAGATCCGGTGGCGAAAGCGCTGGGTTGATTTGCAGGCACAGTGCCAGGCCCTGCTGCCGGTGGCCATCCGGGAATATTTGCCGATGAGGCTTTTTCCCGGATGGCCACCGGCAGCAGGGCCTGATCGAAGCCAAAAAATTGGCGGTGCTCAGATCCTGCGCAGTATGCCGAGAGTGTCGACGGTCTCCACCAGCTCGAACTGGGCGGAAGCCAGGGCCAGCTTGTAGATATCGTAGGGGGCTTGGCCGCCGTCGGCGGGGTCGGGGAAAATGTCGTGAATGGCGAGGTAGCCGCCGGGAACTATGTGGCGGGACCAGCAGCGATAGTCGGTCATCGCCGCCTCCAGCGAGTGGCCGCCGTCGATAAATACCAGGCCGAGCGGTGTATTCCAGCAGCGCGCCGCCACCGAGGAGGGCGCGACTACGGGTACCACCCAGTCCTCCAGCTGCGCCGCGCGGATATTGGCGCGAAAGGTGCGGAAGCTGTCCATCAGCTGGGCGCGCTTGTCGAAGAGTTCCGGGTCGTGGTACTCCTCGCCCGGCTGGTGCTCCTCGGAGCCGCGGTGGTGATCCACCGCAAACAATACGCTGTCCATCAGTTTGCACGCCGAGGCGATATAGAGGGTGGATTTTCCGCAGTAGCTGCCCACTTCCAGGCAGGGACCCAGGTCGCTGGCTTCAGCAGCCAGGTGATAGAGAGCCTCGCCCTCGTGGGCAGCGAGAAAACCCTTGATGCTGTGAATATCGATTGGCAGCTTGAGAGACATGGAATACGGCTCGTTTTTTTAGTGGCCCAAACAGTAAACCGCAGGCTGTGGAAATGCAATTGCAGTAATGGTTTGTTTCCGCTGTAAAGAAAGTCAGTGAATCGGTCAGGATAAATGCGCAAGGATCATCGTCCCTATTGGTTGAAACACTGGTTGCTGCGATTCCGGAAGTGGCGCACCCGCTACTTTCTGCTGCCTCAATTCGACGCCGTCGGCGTGGAACCGGAAGTCATGGACCCCACATCCGTGCAGGTATTCGGCAGGAATATTCGCCTGGGCGATTATCCGCACCTGATCTCGACGCCGGACAACTGTATCCGCTTTACCACCCTCGGCCACAAGGGCGGCGATGCGTTTATCACTGTCGGTGACTATGTGTTGATTTCCCCGGGCGTGCGCATCTCCGCGGCGGAATCGATCACCATCGGCGACGCCTGTATGATTGCGGCCAATGTATATATTTCCGATTCGGACTGGCACGGCCTCTACAATCGCACCCGGCCCTTTCGCTGCACGTCGCCGGTGCGCCTCGGCAACAACGTTTGGGTGGGGGACGGCGCAATTATCTGCAAGGGGGTCACCATCGGGGATAACTCGGTGGTCGGGGCCGGCAGTGTGGTGACAAAAGACGTGCCCGGCAATACCATCGTAGCCGGTAACCCCGCCCACGAAATCAAGAAGATCAACCCCCGCCGGCGTATGATCACCCGGGAGGCCCTGTTTGCCGACGCTTTCCGCCAGGCCCACAATATGGACGAGCTGGACCGGATGCTGCTGGACGGCAATTCGCTCTGGGGCTGGTTGCGCTCGCTGTTGATACCCCGCCGGGGCGACTGAAGGTTTCAGTGGTAACTGACTGTTTGCAGTAGCAGTAATAAAATAACGAAATGAAAAAACACAAAAGTATTGTCCTGATAGGCATGCCGGGCGCCGGCAAGAGTACCCTGGGGGTGTTGCTGGCCAAGGAGCTGGCATTGGATTTCGTCGACACCGATGTGCTGATCCAGCTGCGCGAGGGCAAGACCCTGCAGGAAATCATGGACGAGAGTGATTACCTGAACCTGCGCCGCATCGAGGGGGAGGTGATCGCCGATGCCGACCTGCCCAATCACGTCATCGCCACCGGCGGCAGTGTCGTGTACAGCGAGGAGGGGATGGCGAACCTGCAGCGCTTCGGCCCGGTGGTCTTCCTGAACTGCTCCGCGGATGAATTGCGCCGGCGCATTCACAACTACGAGAGCCGCGGCATCGCCAAGGCGCCGGGGCAGTCCTTCGAGGCACTGTTCGCCGAGCGCCAGGCGCTGTACCGCAAGTACGCGGATATCACCGTTAACTGTGATGATCGGAATTTACAGCAGGTACTGGATCAGGTGCTGCAGGAATTAAAAACGCTGAACTAACCGCTACCCGGAAATTGGCCCGTAGGGGCGAACCTTGTGTTCGCCCTTGCTTGCCGGCGGCACTCGAGCCTCGACTCCTGTAGCCAGTTCCAGGGCGGCCCTGCTACCGGTAGCCGTTCGTTCAACAGCCCCATCGGCAAACGTCTCTCGAACGACTCCCGGTAGCAGGGGCCTTCGTATGGTTCAGTTATTCTTTTCGAGTCCCGAGTCCCGAGTCCCGAGTCCCGAGTCCCGAGTCCCGAAATCAAAGCGGCAACTGCGTAGTGTACTTAACCTGCTTCAACGCAAAGGTGGAATTGACCGAGGCCACATTGGGCAGGTGCACCAGCGAGCGCTTCAGCAGCTGCTCGTAGTGCTCGACGCTGTCCACCACCACGCGCAGCACATAGTCCTTGTCACCGCTGGTGGAGTAGCATTCCACCACTTCCTGTACGTCCTGTACCGCCGACTCGAAGCTGTTCAGGGACTCTTCGTCGTGGTTGTGAATGGTGACATAGCAGTATACTGTGACCCCGAGGTCGAGTTTTCGGGGGTCGAGGAGGGTGACGCGGCCGCGGATGATGCCTTCAGCCTCCAGGCGTTTTATCCGGCGCCAGCAGGGAGTGTGGGACAGACCCACTTTGTCTCCGAGTTCCGCCATGGAATAATCGGCGTTCTCCTGCAGCGCTCGCAGAATCTTGCGGTCAAAATCGTCCAGGTCTGTCGAACGCTTCATATAAACTCCTATCCTACAAAAATTGTTCTGATCGAGATTTCTATCATAATTTTACGCACATATACGTAAATAAAGCAATGCTCTATTGCGCTTAACGCACTAGTATGACCCTGGCCAGTCCGTCGCAGATTCTATGTTTTTGTGCAGCCCGTTCCCCCGGAGCTGGGTGATTACACTCTGCCGACGACTGGTGGCAGTAAAGCCGAAAGAATAATGACCAATAGTCCGAAAGTAGTTTCGAACTGGATAGATAAGCGGAAGTAGGCGTGTATGAGTGAAAAAGTAAGTGGTGCGCAGGGCGCGGCCCGGTCCCCGGAGAAGGGCCTAGTCAAGCAGGTCTCCCTGGACGATCGCTACACCACCCTCAAGGGGCGCGTGTTGTTGTCGGGCATCCAGGCCCTGGTGCGCCTGCCCATCGACCAGATGCGCATGGACAAATCCCGCGGCCTCAACACTGCCACTTTTATTTCCGGTTACCGCGGTTCCCCCCTGGGCGGTTACGACCAGCAGCTGTCCCGCGCGAAAAAACTGCTCGACGAGTACAATATCCGCTTCCAGCCCGGCGTCAACGAGGAGCTGGCGGCGACCGCCGTCTGGGGCTCACAGCAGGTGGGCCTGTTCGAGGGTGCCGAGGTGGATGGCGTCTGCGGCATCTGGTACGGCAAGACCCCGGGTGTGGACCGCTCCTGCGATGCCTTCCGCCACGCCAATGCGGCCGGATCCTCACCCAAGGGCGGTGCCCTGATCGTCGCCGGTGACGACCACGGCTGCAAGTCCTCCTCCTATCCCGGCCAGTCCGAGTTCGCCTTCGTGGATATGCATATCCCGGTGCTGAACCCGGCCACCGTGCAGGAGGTGCTGGACTACGGCCACTACGGCCTGGAGCTGTCCCGCTTCAGCGGCTGCTGGGTGGCGATGATCACCCTGGCGGAAAACATGGACAGCTCGGCCACCGTCGAGGTGGACCCGGAGCGGGTGCAGTTTTCCTATCCGGAGATAGAGCGCCCCGAGGGCGGCCTGAATATTCGCAAGCAGGACAATCCGCTGGAGCAGGAAGAACGCCTGTGGCGCTACAAGCGCCCGGCGGCCCTGGCCTTTGCCCGCGCCAACAAGCTGAACAAGGTAGTGCTGGAAAACCCGGGCGCGAGCCTGGGTATCGTCACTACCGGCAAGGCGCACCTGGACCTGATGCAGGCCTTCGAGGATATGGGCATAGACGAGCAGAAGGCGAAGGCGCTGGGCATCCGCATACTCAAGGTGGGCATGACCTACCCGCTGGACGTGCCTGGCATCCGGGAGTTCGCCCGCGGCCTGGACGGACTGCTGGTATTGGAGGAAAAGCGCAGCCTGATGGAAGTGCAGCTGAAAGAAGAGCTGTACAACGTGCACCAGCAGGACCCGCACTTCCCGCGCATCCTCGGCAAGGTGGACGAGAACGACCGCCCGCTGATGCCGATGTACGGCGAGCTGTCGCCGGCGATTATTGCCCAGGTGCTGGGCAAAATACTGGGTAATGAAAAACTGGGCGAGCGCGCCAGGCACCGGCTGATGCGTCTCAACGCCCTGGCGGAACGCATTTCCGAGCAGGCCGGTTCCAGCGTGTCGCGACTGCCGATGTTCTGCGCCGGCTGTCCGCACAACCGCTCCACCAAGGTGCCCGAAGGCAGCCGCGCCCTGGCCGGCATCGGCTGTCACTATATGGCCCAGTGGCTGGACCGCGAGACCTACACCTTTACCCAGATGGGCGCCGAAGGCGTCAACTGGGTCGGCCAGGCGCCCTTTACCAGCGAAAAACACGTGTTCGTGAACCTGGGCGACGGCACCTATTTCCATTCCGGTATCCTCGCCATCCGCGCCTCTGTCGCGGCCAAGGTGAACATCACCTACAAGGTTCTGTTCAACGACGCCGTGGCCATGACCGGCGGCCAGCCCCACGACGGCGAACTGGCGCCGGACATGATCTGCCGCCAGGTGCTGGCGGAAGGTGTGCGCAAAGTCGTGCTGGTGATGGACAATCCGGACAAGTACAGGGGCGCCCTGACATTCCCCAGCGAGGTGGAAATCCGCCACCGCGACCACCTGCCGGTGGTGATGGAAGAGCTGAGAGAGACCGAAGGCTGCACCGTCATCATCTACGACCAGACCTGTGCTACCGAACTGCGCCGCAAGCGCAAGCGCGGCCTGTTACCCAAGGCTGAGGGGCGCCCGTTTATCAACGAGCGGGTATGCGAGGGCTGCGGCGATTGTGTGCAGCAGTCCAGCTGCATCGCGGTGGAGAAGGTCGATACCGCCCTTGGCGACAAGCGCCGCATCAACCAGACCGGCTGTAACCAGGATATGTCCTGCGTGAACGGCTTCTGTCCGTCCTTCGTTACCGTCAAGGGGGGCAGGCTGGCCAAGCGCGCAGGCGTCGGCGACGTGCTGCGTACCGAGGCAGACAAGCTGCCGTTGCCGCAGCTGCCCGGCTTGAACGAACCCTATAACCTGCTGGTGACCGGCGTCGGCGGCACCGGCGTGGTGACCATAGGCGCGCTGTTGGCGATGGCTGCCCATATCGAGGGCAAGGCCAGCAGCACCCTGGACCAGACTGGCCTGGCGCAGAAGGGCGGGGCGGTCTACTCCCATGTGCGCTTTGCCGCGACGCCTGCGGCCCTGCAGGCAGTGCGCATCTCCGATGGCCGCGCCGATGCGTTGATGGCCTGCGACCTGATCGCCGCCGGTAACCTGCAGGCCTGCCTGGCCAAGCTGGACGAGACCCACAGCCGCGCCGTCGTGAACACCCACCTGAGCCCCACCGCGGCCTCTGTATTGGGTCGCGAGGACGTGCACTCGCCGCAGGCGGTGCTGGATACCCTGAGCGGCGCGGTGAAGGAAGTGGAGGCGGTAGAGGCCCACAAGCTCACCAGTGCCGCCCTGGGCGACACATTGGCCGCGAACATCTTCATGCTCGGCTTCGCCTGGCAGAAAGGCCTGTTGCCCCTGGGGCAGGAATCCCTGCTGCAGGCGATAGAACTGAATGGCGTGGCCGTCGAGGGCAACCTGCAGGGCTTCGCCGCCGGCCGCCTGGCCGCCGCCAACCGCGAGGGCCTGGACGCGCTGCTGGCGCGGGACGAGAAAGCCATTGAGCTGCCGCGGGATCTGGAAGAGGTTGTCGCGCACCGGGTCGAGCACCTGACCGGCTACCAGAACGCCGAACTGGCGCGCCGCTACCGCGCCCTGGTGGACAGGGTGAAGGCGGCGGAAATCCTCAAGGTGCCCGGCAGCGAGGCGCTGGCGGAAGTGGTCGCGCGCTACTACGCGAAGCTGCTTGCCTACAAGGACGAGTACGAGGTGGCCCGCCTCTACACCGACGGCCAGTTTGCCAGGGCGCTGCGGGAAAATTTCTCCGGTGACTTCGAACTGGAATTCAATCTGGCGCCGCCGCTGATCGCGCCCTTCGACAAGGCCCTGGGCCGTCCGCGCAAGCTCAAGTTTGGAGGCTGGATGTACAAGGCCTTCGGCCTGTTGGCGAAACTGAAAGTCCTGCGCGGCACGCCTCTGGACATCTTCGGCTACACCGCCGAGCGCAGGATGGAGCGCGCCCTGATCGGCGAGTACGAGCAACTGGTGGACAAGGTGATCGGCGAACTGAACGCCGAGAACCACGCCGCCGCCATAGAGCTGCTCAGCTACCCGGATGCGATTCGCGGCTACGGCCTGGTCAAGGATGCCAGCCTCGAGCGGGCGAGGAAGCAGCGGGACGCGGCGCTGCTGCGCTTCGAGAACCCGGCTGTGGATCTGAACGGTTCGACACCGGTCGAGGTCTTCGATCCGGCCAAGGCCCAGCAGGTTGGCTGAGCCTATTCACCATGTAGGAGCGGCCGTTGGCCGCGATCGATGTCCGGGGTTATCCGGATAGCTCGATCGCGGCCAACGGCCGCTCCTACAGTATTTTCCCGTTACCGGGGTTACCAGCTCGCCTGGGCGCGAAACGCCAGCTGGTTGGTCTCGTCGCCGGTAAAGTCGTCGTCACCCAATACCACATTGAGCATAAAGCGCACGCGCGGGTTGAAATAGAAGTTGACCCCCAGCGTGACGTTACTCGCTTCCAGATCGGAAATATCCTTGTTTTCGATGGTCTGGTAGCGCGCAGTCAGCTCCCAGGCGCCCCAGCCACTGCGTGGCTTGGCGGACTTGAACACGCCCTTCTTGCTGTCGTAGGGCTTGTGTTCCCCGGTGATCATCCAGCTGCCCATGATGTACCAGGCCCGCACATCCTGGTCGCCGATAAAGCAGCCGGTCACCGGATCACAGGCAAATGTCGGCGGGTCGTTGAAGAAATCCTCGAACACTGTCTCGGACAGGAAATAATCCCCGTCGAAGTCCCCGTAGGCGTACTCGGCCTGCGCATACAGGGGGCCGTAGGTACCGGCCAGCTCCACTCCCGCGATGCTCACGCTGCCGCCCTGCTCGCCAAAGAAAAATTCGTCCTCGAAATCGTCAAAGAAAAAGTCCCTGTCGCCCGGTGTCAGCGCGATCAGCTGGTCGGGGCCGCGGCGGCCGGCGTAGCTGACATCGGCTGCGATCGGGTCGGAATCGCGGTTGGCGTTCTCGTGGCTGCCGGAAATGCCGAAGTGCAGCGTGCTGATCTCGTCGTTGATGGGCGCCCAGGTAAAGCGCCCGGCGGCACCCAGGCCCTCGTTGCGCGGGCCGCCGGGATCGCGCAGGTTGAAGCCCGCAATACCGAAGGTGTAGCAATCCCAGTATTTATGCCAGCCGACACCCTGTTGGCGGGAGCGGTCGGCGTAGATGCCGCTGGCGGTGGCAAAGGAGCGCTCCATCATGGTGATTTCATTGGAGCTGGTCAGCTCTTCCATGGAGCGGTAGGGCTTGAAGTTGCCGATGGTGAGTTTACCGCCCAGTACCTTGGTGGCGATATAAACGTCGCGCAGGCCACCGGTGCCACCGGAGGCGAAATCCCGCTCCAGCTTGTATTCCCATTTCCACAGGTTGCCCTTCATGGCCAGGCGCGCACGACGGAATTCGGTGGTGCTCACGGGATCTTCGATATCCCGGTCGAAGAGGTAGGTGTCGAAGTGGATGCGGCCGCCGAGTTCGGCGGAGAAGTTCCCATCATCCGAAGTGATTTTCAACCCGCCTTTGGTTTCCGCCTGGTCGGCGAAGGCCGGACTAATCAATGCCGCGCCGGCCAGGGCGCAAAAAAAAGCGCAACGGTTCATTGGATGCCTCCCTGTGAGCAACCCTGCAAGTGTTTCCATACACGATGCAGTTCGAGTTTAGCAGTTGCCGGCGCGACAATCCGTATTAAATATTGGTTTCAGCAACTGCCGGAGGTATCGGGTTCGGGGTTAAAGGCGCTCGAGCTTATAGCCGGCTTTCTTCAGCAGTTCGATCACGCTTTTATCACCCACCAGGTGGCCGGCGCCGACAATGACGAATTGGGATTTGTGGGACGCGCTGCCGCCGGCAATCCTGTCGGCCATATCGCGGTTGCGGCGGAAAAACAGTGTCTCGTAGAGCGGCTCGAATTCCGGGTGTTCGGCGAGGCCGTCGGCAATGATCAGTTTGTAGAGGGCGTCCGCGTCCCCGTTCTTCCAGGCGTTGGTCATCCGCGGCGCAAAGGTCTGGATGTCCCCCAGCTGTTCCAGTGTCTGCTGCATTAGCAGGTCGGGATTTTTCAGCTGGTTCAGTAACTGCAGCTGTTGCAGCACGCCCTCGAGTTCCACTATGGGTTTGCCATCCCGCTTTGCCTTTTTCAGGAAGTGGCGGTCGATCCCGAGGTTGGGGTCCAGTCCCTGAGCCTGCAGCTCCACCATGCTCAGGGTGATCATGGCGAAGGCGGGGCGCTGGCGGATGAACATCGGCTCCGGCAGCTGCCGCTCTTGCAGCCAGGTCTGCAACTGGCGGTAAACTGCCGGCGACAGGTCGTCGCGCAGATTGCGCTCACCCTGGTAGAGGGATTCACGCATGATCTGCTGCTGCAGTGCCAGGTCGCTTTCCGCGGCGAGAATATCGGCTTCGACCACCAGCGCATCGCTGTCCGCGTAGGCCTGCTGTATCTGCTTGCGCAGGGGATAGAAGTCGGCGGTGGCCAGGTGCACCGAGCCCAGCAGGTAAATGCTGTGGCCGTCCTTCTGCGCCAGCCAGAAGAGACCCCTGTCATTTTCTGCGCTGGCCAGGCCCGGATAGAGCAGCAGCGCGACGATGAACAGATACTGCAGTGATTTGAACAGATTCATGTTTTGCATTGGCGGTCTCTCCGCTGCGGGGTGGTCCGGATATCTTACAACGGCGGCCTCAAGGGGCGCGAGTTCCGGGTAAAAATGAAAACTGTGACGGACAAGGCGTTTTGCGACTCGGCAGGGGTGCCGGAATGCCGCACAATAGATGCCGAGCGACAACGACAAGAATGCCTTGAGGCACCGAGCCGGAATTATGCGGATTGTTCAAATATTGCCCGAGCTGGATTCGGGGGAGTTGGCGCGCGGCACATTGGATTTTGCCTGCGAGCTGGTGCGGTTCGGCCACGAGGCCACGGTAATTTCCAACGGCGGCGAACTGGTGCCGCGCCTCACCTTGCGCGGCGTCCGACATATCCGGATGCCGCTGCACAGGAAATCCCTCTGGTCCCTGCGCCTGGTCGGCCGCCTGCGGCGATTACTGGCGGAGCTGCAGGCGGACGTGGTGCATGCGCGCGCGCCGGTACCGGCCTGGATTACCTGGCTCGCCTGGCGCGGCATGCCCGAAGCCGGCCGGCCGCGGCTGGTCACCGGGGTGTACGGCTTCCACCGCAAGAGTTTCCACGGCGCCGCCATGGCGTCCGGGGAGCGGGTGATCGCCGTCTCCCAGTGCGTGGCGGATTCCCTGCAGGCGCTCTACGGTAAGAAGCTGCAGCGGCCGCCGCAGGTGATCCACCGCGGCGTTAATACCCGCGAGTTCGATCGCAGTGCGCCCGTTTCCGGCCACTGGCAGCTGCGCCTGCTCAACGACTACCCGCAGTTGGAGGGTAAACACTGGCTGCTGATGCCTGCGCGCCTGGCGCCGGAGGAGGGGCAGCAGGTTTTCCTGCAGATGCTGGCGGCCGTTGCCCGACTGCGGGAGGATGTGTTCGGCCTGATCGTCGGCGCGCCGGACGCGGGCGGGGAAAAATATGCGCGCAGACTGGAAAAAATGGCGCTGGACCTGGGGCTCTCCGGCAAGGTGCTGTTTCTCGGCGAGCGCCGGGATATGCGCGAACTCTACGCCAGCTCACAGATCTGTTACAGCCTGTCGGAGCGACCGGAGCCCTACGGCCGGATCGCCGCCGAGGCGCTGGCGATGAACTGCCCGGTAATCGCCTACCGGGACGGCGGTCCGGCAGAGGTGTTACAGCGCTGTTTTCCCCAGGGGCTGGTCGAGCGCGGTGATTTGAACGCGCTGGTGGAAACCAGTCTGCAGATTCTCGACAGGCCGCAAACTATCCAATTCAGCGGCTTCAGCCACGAGGATACGGCGGCGCAGACGCTGGCGGTGTACGAAGATCTTTGCCAGTCGGCGTAAGCGGTTGCCTCCTTGTCTATATAAGAGAGGCCTGGGCTGCCCTGTTGCTTTCCCGAGTCCCGATGGGGCGAATAGCTACCCCTATTCAGGAAACCAGTTGCAAGTAAACCCGCCAAGTGGCCTGTGCCATATTATCCAGGGTGAGTTCATCCAGAGAGATGATGTTCCAGTGAATACGCGAGTTGGCAACCGCGGTGTGGCTCACAGCGATGCGCGCGTCGAAGGCGCTGGCGAGCTTGTCGCGGGGCTGGCGGACATTGTGGCGGGTGATCACCTGTCGGGCGTCGGTGTACTTTTGCACAGCCGCCAACAGCTGCGCCGATTTACTGCCGTGACCGTGGGCTATCTGGAATCCGCCGGCGCGGATCTGGTTGGCCAGGCGCCAGATCAGTGTCGGGTGGTGGCGGCTGCGGTCGGTGTTCAGGGGGACGAAGTGAACCTGCTCGTCTAGGGTGCCCTGGTAGCGCGGGTGGGCGATCACGGAGATACGCGCATCGGTGTTGCGCGCCTGCCAGCGGGACAGGTCCGCCACATGCTTTTCCAGTCCGCCGTGCTCACGGCTGGCGATCAGATGGCAGATGCTGCGAATCCCGGCGCCGCCGGTCTCCGGTCCGGGTTGCTGGCTATGTATTTCAACCGCGGCAGGGTGGGGCGCGGAGCTGATGGGCGGAATCGCGCAACTGTCGCTCCGTGACGCCGAACTTTTAAGGCTCATAGATCCCCCGTTTTGTTATACGGGGTATTTTGGGCGGCGGCTATTACAGGAATTTGATTTAAATATGACCGTTTGGCGACGCCTGGTGTTTAAAAAACGATCGCCCCCATTCGTCAGAAAGTGAAATGCCCGTTCAGCGACGCAAAATCAAAGCCGGGGTTGGGGGTGTTGGTGTAGGCGTTGGAGAAATGACTGTAGCGCAGGGACAGGATAAAGCCGCTGCGCAGCCGGTAACCGGCGGCGAAGTGCAGGGCGAAATTGGGCTTGGTTGTGAGATGGATATCGCCGAAGTCCTTGTTGGTCAGGTAGGCGGCGCCGATGCCGGCTTCGCCGAACAGGCCGTAGGCGTCCTGCTGTGGGTACCAGCGCAATACCGGTTTCAGCTCAACGATATTCTGACGCTGGTTGTCGCCGCGATAGTCCAGGCGCATATGGGAGTAGCTGCCCTGGGCCCACCACTGCCAGTGGCCGAGGTCGCCCTCGTACTCGGAGAAGAGGTAGGAGTAGTTGATTCCCGCCATCTCCGCGCCGGAAATGGAATGCTGCTGGATCAGCGCGTCGCCGAGTCCCTTGCCTGCGCTGACGATAAACTCCTGTTCCGCGCGGGCAGGGGATGTGGCAAAAAGGCCGCAGAGGATGGCGGAGACCAGAAGAGTGGGGGGTAATGACGCGGCGGGAAACAGCGCTGCTGCAAAAAATCTGCGCATGGCATATCGCTTAATACTGGGTTGAAACAGTACCTAAGCCTAGCGGTATCTGCGCCGAAGACAAGCGCTAATCATAATTACTCACCCCTGTGGCACTAAGCCGGGGCCTGGGCGGCCCTGTTGTCGGTGGCCATTTGGGAAAAAGCCTCCTCGGCAAACATTTCCCAAATGGCCCCCGACAACAAGGCCTTCGCATTGGAGTCCGACCACTGGCTACCGCCACTGCCGCTTCAACTGCCGCAGCGCATCCGAGTGCAGCTGTCGCGCGCGCTCCTGGCTGAGCCCCAACTGTTCGCCGATGACGCGGAAGGAGCAGTCGTGATCGGAGCCGAGCCCGTAGCGCAGGTTCAGCACCGTTCGCTGTCGCGCCGGCAGGCGCGCCACTGCTTCGCGCAGGCGCTGCGCCAGTTCCTGGCTGGTGACCAGTTCATCGGTGTTGTAGAGCTCGTCCGCGGGTGCATAGTCCAGCCGCGTGCTGCTCTGGTCCTCGGCCACGGGTTCGTCCAGGGAGCCGGTGGGGCCGGGCAGCTTGAGCAGGCTCTGGATGCGCTCCAGGTCCAGGCCGGTGTACCTGGCCAGGTTCTCGTCGGAGGCGGGCAGTCCGTCGGCGCGCACATCGCCGATGGCGCGGTAGATGGCGCGCAGGTCGTCCTGCACATTGGCGGGCTGGCGCACCAGGTCGTCGTTGCGGCGCAATGCCAGCTGTATCTCCTGCTGTATCCACCAGTAGGCGTAGGTGGAGAAGCGGTACCCCATTTGCGGCTTGAAGCGCTCTATGGCTTTCATCAGCCCGACATTGCCCTCCTGGATCAGGTCGATAAAGGGCACCGACGGATTGCGAAAGCGCTTGGCGATGGCGATCACCAGGCGCAGGTTGCACTGGATCAGTTTCTGGCGCTGCGCGCGGAAGCGCCGCAACAGGCTCTGCATGGCACTGCGGTCGCGCTTCGGCAGCCTGTCCGACGCCAGCAGTTCCTCGGCGCGGGCGATGATCAGGCCGTGGTCGTAGGCACCGGTGCTGCCGCGCTGTTCCACGCCTTCACTGCGCAGTTCCACCAGTTCCACGCCGCGCTTCTGCAGCAGTGCGATCAGCTTGTCCTCCAGTTCCCGCAACAGGCAGGTGGTGGTGTGTTCCTCTTCCGGAGTCAGCAGCTCCAGCCGGTACAGATGCCTGAGGTAGTTCTGCATCGGCGTGCTGCCGCTTTCCGCACCGTTGTCCTCCGTTGCGGACGCTTCGCTGAGGTCTGCTTCGGTGTCGGCGGCGTCTTCAGAGGCCTCTTCCAGGGGAGCCCCGGAGAGGGATTCGTCTGTGTCCTTCAGCCATGCTTCATCCCTTGAGTAAAAGTTTTCTCGGGACAACTGCGTAAACCTTCTGTTGGCTGTGTGACAAGCCCGCAACTGCCCTTGGCGGGGCGGCCGCTTGGCGCATGATTCATTTTGACTATAGATGAATGTAGAAGGCTACGCCTGATTATGTCTGACTGGAGGGTTTTTATTGTTCAGGCGCGAACGTCGGCGAAAGTGCAGTTAAAACAAGATTCCTGTCGGGGAAATTAGCTGAACATCGATAGTATGGAAGCGGCTTGCCTGCAGCCGCCCGGCTCGCCCGCTGGCGCGCTGTAGGCGGCGCGGGCCCGGTCGTATTTCCGTGCAGTATTTGGCGCAGACTCCAGTGATCCACTGCCGAAATTTGCGCATTCTTCCGCGCCAGGGCCATCTTGGGTCGGCGGGGCGGTGTGGCAAGTGCTTTATTGATCTGGTCCCGACTAACCCCAGACCAATAACGAGGAGTTTGCCCAATGCTCGGCAGCAAGAATGACACTATCAAATCCAGTGTTGACCAGAGGCCCCAGCTGGTCACCAACGAGCCGGATACCGACTTCGACAGGGGCCGCGACAGCGGTCCCCCCGCGGCGATCATCGGCCCCAAGATCCGCTTCCGCGGCGAGCTGGTGGGTGAGGAGGACCTGCTGATCCAGGGGCAGATAGACGGCACCATCGACCTGAAAGACAACAACCTGACAGTGGGTGAGCAGGGCAAGGTCAAGGCCAATGTGCTGGCGAAGACCATTACGGTACAGGGGGAGGTGGAGGGGGATATCTTCGCCCAGGAACGAATCGCGATCCTCTCGTCCAGCAACGTAAAGGGCAATCTGGTTGCCGATCGCGTGGTGCTGGAGGATGGAGCCAGGTTCCGCGGTTCCATCGACATGGACGTGGAGGCCCACCGCGACCAGCTGCAGAAACTAGGCGACGGTGGCGGCACCAACTGGCAAAACGGCAGTGCCGCCAAACCGGCCAAGATAGGGAAACAGCCGGAGCCGGCCCTCGACGAATAGTCGCGACGGCGTCGCAGCGGCAGCCTTCCCGAAGGCGGCCGCTGCGCGTATAACGATAACAAGCCGCACGCCGCGCCATGAGCATCCACCACTCGCCGGCCATCCAGTCCATCCACCGCGCCCTGGGCGGCGGACGGCAGAACCGGATACTGGACCTGGGCTCCACCAGTTGCGGGACCTTCAATTTTTTCTCCCGCAACAGCTGCAAGATTCACTTCGAAAACCTGGACCGGTTTGTGGCCGAGAACAGGAAGCTGTCCACCGGCAGCCTGATCTACCAACTGCAGCGCTACCTGCTCGGCCACGGGAGTGGGGAAACCTTCGATGTGATTCTCACCTGGGACCTGTTCAACTACCTGCCCATCGACGCCGTCGCCGCACTGCTGCGGCAGCTGCAACAGCACTGCAAGCCGGGGACGCTGGTGCACGGCATCAAGTATCTCGCCGCGGAGATTCCCCGCACGCCGCGCAGTTTTTCCATTCGCGGCGAGGACCACCTGGAATTCGGGCCGGCAGAACTGCAGGCTCGGGGCATCCCTCCCCACAATGCCGCGACCCTGCTGAAAAGCCTGCAGCACTACACGATATCCCGCAGCTACTGCGACTGGGAGGGTATGTTGCCGGGCGTGGTGGAGCAGCTGCTGAGCTATCAGCCGGACCGCCGGGCCGGCGCGCAGGTCCCGGCTCGGGATGACTGCACCCGGACAGCGAAAGCTCAATACCTGTCCCCCATGTTCGCACAGTTGCTGGCGGAATTGCGGGAAAGTATCGGCATCGGCCTGCTGGATCTCGGCGGAGATGGCAATAGCGCCCTGTGGCTGGCGGAGGGGGCCGAACTGTCCTGCGTCGATCTGTACGCGGCGGTGGAGCAGGGTGGGGGAGAAGCGCCGGAAATGGTGATACGGCGCACCCTTGGCAGCTGCGTCGGCGACAGGAAGTTCGATGTGGTGGTCGCCTGGGACCTGTTCGACCACCTTCCGCCCCGGGCCATGCAGGTCTTCGCCCGCTGGCTGGCGCCCCTGTGCCGCGAGACCACGCAATTGCTGGCGCTGGCGGCGGGCGGCGCGGCAATACGGCCGCGCAGCCTGCGCCTGGCAGAAAACGGCCTGCTGCGCGGGGAACTCTCGGAAGGTTTTGCGGCGCTGGACTCTGGCGCGCCGCCGCGCCTGAGCGGCTTTCGCGTCCAGCGCACTCATCTGCCCACCAGCTCGGCCCTGAGGCGCCCGGCTGAGTATGTATTCGAACCGCAGGCGGTCGTGCGCTGCCGGGGCTCTCAGTCCGCGCGCCTGGCGCGGATATCGTAGGTAAAGTCGATTTTCTGCGCCACCTTCAGGGCGCCCATGGCAGCGCTGAACGGCGTCAGCCCCAACTGCCGGTGGCTCAGCGTGAATTGGCCGCTGGCACTCAGTGCGCTGCTGTCCAGTGTCACCCGGGCCGGCAGGCGTATCGGTATGCTTTGTCCGACCAGCTCCACTTCCGCATCCAGCAGCAGGTCCTGCTCGCCCTTCCCGGCGGCGACCACCGCGGAGCCGCTGAGACGGATACGGGGATAGCTGCCCGCGTTCAGCAGGGACCCGCCGAGCATATTGGCGCGGGTGTCGGCAATCGCCTGTGCCGGGGGCTGATCGGAGAAGTCTCCGCCGTAGCGGCGTCGCAGCGCCGGGTCGTCCACCACCAGCGCCGAGACGGGTATTACCAGCTCGAAGCGCGACGCCTGCGGGGCATCCGCCAGCTGTATGCTGCCGCTGAAGCTACCGCTGGAGATCACGTGGTTGTGTCCCAGTCCCGAGAGCAGGCCGGCACGGTAGACGCGCCAGTGGACATCGGAGGCCGCCGGGTCGACGGTGTAGCGGCCGGTTTCGGCACTGGTGGCTGCACTGCAGAGGACCAGCAGCAGGGAGAGAATGTGTGACGGGAGGGGGCTAAATCGCGCATTCAGCATTCATCATTCCGCATTATTGTCAGTCCACGCGTTTGACGCGCATTTTCCGCCCGCCGTCGGCACGTTTCATGAAAAAGGAGCCGAGCAGGCCGCGCTCGAGGATCACCGGGTCGCCGCTCTTCCAGTGGACCCGCGCGCTGTCGTTCTGGCGCCACACCTGGCCGTTGTCCAGGGTGATGAGCAGCTTGCCGTAGGCGGCCTCCCGGATCTCGGCGATGGTTGCCGCTATGGAGTCCGGGGCCTCCTCGGCGATGCGCTGCTGCTCCTGGCCGAAGTTCTGTTCGGCGCGCCGGTCCAGGGTCTTGCCCAGGGCGTCGTAACAGGCCAGGCGCTCGGTGTCCGCCTGGATGGTGGCACAGCCTTGCAGCTGCCTGGTCAGGGAGTCCGCGCTGGCACTGGCCGCGAGCAGCGCCAGCAGGGGGATCGTGAAAAGAGTTCGCATATTGTCAGCTTCGCCAGTTGAGATAGGCGAATTCTGCCCCAGCGATGGGAAATCGACAAACCGAAACGTGTTGCGCGTCACATTTTTGCCAGAACTGCCGTGGAACAATAGTCTGTGCGAATAATCATAAATCCACACTATCCAGGGGTCGGAAAATGAAGAAACTCATTATTCCAGCAATCGTAATCGCCGCCATAGGTGGCTACTTCTACTACCAGAACATGGAGCCCGCCGGCTCCGAAGAGACCATCGCCAAAGAAGTTGAAACCGCGGTGGAAGAGGCCAGTGCAGCGGAGGGTGCTGCAGAGACGAAAGTCGTCGCCAGCAATGAGATGATGGAAGTCGAGGGCGATGTCTTCGCCGATGCCCCGGAGCAGATGATGGAGACTGCCGAAGAGGCGGCAGAATCCATGGAGACCGTCGCCGAGGAAGCCGTGGAGATGGCTGAAGAGGTGATGGACGAAATGCCGGAAGAGGAAATCGATCACGCGGAGGAGTAATCCGCGATCGGTCAAGGCCTTTTAAAAATACCCGGGAAGATCCCGGGTATTTTTTACCCGGCCACTAACCACCCATCACTGACCACTGCCTACCCCTGGGCGTTAAACTGTTTGCCGCTCACGCCGCGGCTGTTGTCTCCCATCAGGTAGAGGTAGGTGGGCATTATCTCTTCCGCTGTCGTCACCGTTTTCGGATCCTCCGCCGGGTAGGCGGCGGCGCGCATATTGGTGCGGGTGGCGCCGGGGTTGATGCTGTTGGCGCGGATATTGGAGACGCCGTCCAGCTCGTCCGCCAGCACCTGCATCAGCCCCTCGGTGGCGAACTTGGAAACCGAGTAGGCGCCCCAGTAGGCGCGGCCCTTGAGGCCGACACCGGAGCCGGTAAATACGATCGAGCCCGCCTCGGATTTTTCCAGGAGGGGCAACAGGACTTTGGTGAGGCCGAAGGCAGCGTTGACGTTGACCTGCATCACCTGCTGCCAGGTGCCGAAGTGGTAGTTGGCGATGGGGGTGCGCTGGCCGAGCAGGCCGGCGTTGTGCAGCAGGCCGTCGAGGCGGCCGAACTCCTGGTCCACCGCCTCGGCGAAGTGTTCGAAGGTCTCGATGCGCGCCTCGTTCAGGTCCATCGGGAAGATGGCCGGCTGCGGGCCCCCGGCGGCTTCGATTTCGTCGTAGACCATTTCCAGCTTGGGGGTGGTGCGGCCGAGCAGGATTACGGTGGCGCCGTGGGCGGCGAAGGTCTTGGCCGCGGTCCGGCCTATGCCGTCGCCGGCACCGGTGACCAGGATGATCTTGTCCTTGAGCAGGTCTTTGGGGGCTTTGTAGTCGCCGATAAATTCAGACATAACAATTCCAGATTCCGTGGTGGCTGAAGCGCCGATCGCGGCCAACGGCCGCTCCTACATTGAGGTGTGGTGTAGGAGCCTGCTCGCAGGCGAAAGGACCGGTGCTCCCGTAGCGGTTCGCCTGCAAGCAGGCTCCTACAGGAGTTTCCCGAGTCCCGAGTCCCGAGTCCCGAGTCCCGTTTCTCCAATATAGTGTCGCTGCAGCAGCGGCCAGATTTCCTCCGCCGAATCCACCAGGTGGTCCGCGTTCCAGTTGGCCGGGTCGTCGCCGTTGTCGATGTAGCCGTAGCTGCAGGCGATGGTGGGCATGCCGGCGGCGCGGCCGGCGGCGATATCCCGCTCGTGGTCGCCCACGTAGACCGCTTCTTCGGGGCGACAGCCTATCTGGCTGCAGGCCAGCAGAACGGCTTCCGGGTCCGGCTTGCGGTTGGTTACATGGTCGGGGCAGATGACGGCCCCCGGTGCCGGCAGGTGGCTGAAGGCCTGCATCAGTGGCACTGTGTAGGCTTCCGGTTTATTGGTCACTATGCCCCAGGCGATGCCGTTCCCGGCGAGATTGTCGAGCAGGGTCTCGATACCGGGAAAGGGCACGGTTTTTTCGGCCAGGTGGGCGAGATACAGATCCAGCAGGCGCTGTCGCAGCCCCTCGAAGGCGGGGTGGCCTTCATCCTTGCCAAAGCCCAGGGTAATCAGCGCGCGGGCACCGTTGGAGACCACCGCGCGTATCTGGGCATCGGGCAGCGGCGGCAGTTGTTCCTGCTGGCGCAGCTGGTTCAGTACCACGATAAAGTCCGGTGCCGTGTCGAAGAGGGTGCCGTCCAGGTCAAATAAAACTGCTTTCATTCTTATTCCGGCTTGGTCGCGTGTACCAGGTAATTCACATCCACATCTCGCGGGTTGAGTTTGTAGCTGCGGGTCAGCGGGTTGTAGGTCATGCCGGTGATATCGCGGATTTCCAGGTCGGCCTCGCGCAGCCAGGCGCCCATCTCGGAGGGGCGGATAAACTTGGCGTATTCGTGGGTGCCCTTGGGCAGCAGGCGCAGCACATATTCGGCACCGACAACGGCGAACAACCAGCCTTTGGCGGTGCGGTTGATGGTGGAGAAGAACAGCTGGCCGCCGGGTTTGACCAGCTCGGCGCAGGCGCGGATTGCGGATGCCGGATCGGGTACGTGCTCGAGCATTTCCAGGCAGGTGACGATATCGAAACTGGCCGGCTGTTCCCTGGCCAGTTCCTCCACCGGCATGCGGCGGTAGTCCACCTTGACGCCGCTTTCCAGCGCGTGCAGCCTGGCGACGTTCAGTGGCGCCTCGCCCATATCGATACCGGTCACCTCGGCGCCGCGCTGGGCCATGGCCTCGGTCAGTATGCCGCCGCCGCAGCCGACATCCAGTAATCTTTTGCCAGCCACCGGTGCGCGCTGGTCGATATAGTTGGCGCGCAGCGGGTTGATTTCGTGCAGCGGCTTGAACTCGCCCTCGAGATCCCACCAGCGGCTGGCGAGTTGTTCGAATTTGGCGATTTCGGCTGGGTCTACGTTTGTCATTTGGGTTCCATGGATTTGTTCAGGCTCCGGGGTTCCCTTGTAAGGTGGTTCCGGGCGGCACTGCTGCCGGTGGCCTTTTGCCAGACACGCTGTAAATACATCCCTGTACGCTCTCCACGGCCATCCATGGCCGTGAAAGGTCTGGCAAAAGGCCCCCGGCATCAGCACCTTCGCATCTGGCTTCAGTATTCTTTTCGAGTCCCGAGTCCCGAGTCCCGAGTCCCGAGTCCCGAGTCCCGAGTCCCGCTTAAGCCTGGCCGGCGATTCTAGCACGCCACATTTGCGCCCGCTGAATCACCTCGGCTTCGTTGAGTGTCTGCAGTCGGCGATCTTTCAGCAGCTGTCTGCCGGCAACCCACACATCGCTGACATTGTGGCCGCTGCCGGTGTAGATCAGTTGGGAGATCGGGTCGTGCAGCGGCTGCTGCTCCAGTCCGCCCATATAGACAGCGGCCAGGTCCGCGCTCTTGCCGACTTCGAGGCTGCCGGTCACTTCATCTATGCCCAGGGCCCGCGCGCCGTTGATGGTGGCCATGGCCAGGGCCCGGTGGGCGGGCAGGGCGGCGGCGTCGCCGCTGACGGCCTTGGCCAGCAGGGCGGCGGTGCTGGCCTCGGCGAAGAGGTCCAGGCCGTTGTTGCTGGCGGCGCCATCGGTGCCCAGCGACACATTGATGCCAGCCTCCAGCAGCCTGGCCGCGGGGCAGAAGCCGGAGGCCAGTTTCAGGTTGGATTTGGGGCAGTGGGCCACGTGGGCACCGTTCTGCTGCAGCAGCTCCATATCCCGCTCGTTCACCGCGGTCATATGCACACACAGGGTCTGGGGGCCGAGCAGGCCCAGGCGTTGCAAACGCTCGGTGGGGCGCTCGCCGGTCTCCGCCAGGGCGCGCTCCACTTCGCCGGCGGTCTCGTGCAGGTGCATCTGCACCGGTATCAGTGCCTCGGCGGCGTAGACGGCGATCTTCTCCAGGGTGGTGTCGCCCACCGTGTAGGGGGCGTGGGGGGCGAGGACCACGTCGATGCGCTCATTGGCCTTGTAGTCGTCGCGCAGGGCCAGGCCCTTCTGCAGGGCGTCCTCGCCGTCGCGGCTCCAGGGGGTGGGGAAGTCGAGGATCGGGAAGGCGATCTGTGCGCGTACTCCCGTCTCCCGCGCCACCAGGGCGGTGGCCTCGGGGAAGAAGTACTGGTCGGAGAAGGTGGTGGTGCCGCTCCTGAGCATTTCCGCCACCGCCAGGCGACTGCCGTCGGCGGCAAATTCCGGGTCCACCCATTTCTGCTCTGCCGGCCAGATGTGCTGCTCCAGCCATTCCATCAGTGGCAGGTCGTCAGCAAAGCCGCGCAGCAGGGTCATGGCGGCGTGGTTGTGGGTATTGATCAGGCCGGGGATCAGGGCGTGGTGGTCGAGCCGGATCTCCTCCCTGGCCTGGTAGCGCGCTGCAGCTTCTGTGGAGGGCAGCAGGGCGAGGATCTTGCCTCCGTCGATTGCCAGGGAACAGTTTTCGAACACTTTCTGTTCGGGTATGACGGGAATGATCCAGCGGGCGTGTATCAGTGTGTCGATCATCTGTGGTGGTGGCTGGTTGGTGGCTTGTTGGTGGTGGATGATACCAGCCTCTGGTTCCCTGTTCCCGGTGCCGGTAAGCAAGTCTGGTGGCGACCCTGCCGCGGAGCCAGATCCAAAGCCTTCCACTGGCCGGGTCCCGCACCCCAAATCTGTGGTAGAATCGCCCGCTTATCCGGGCCAGGTGCAGCGTTTGCATTCGGGGCCTGCCGTATAAAAAGGAACGCCGTAAGCCATGGGCGAATTAGCCAAAGAAATCTCTCCGATCAATATCGAAGAAGAACTCAAGCAGTCCTATCTCGACTATGCAATGAGCGTGATCGTGGGCCGCGCGCTGCCAGATGTGCGCGACGGTCTCAAGCCGGTACATCGGCGCGTGCTCTACGCGATGAACGAACTGAAAAACGACTGGAACAAACCGTACAAGAAGTCGGCGCGCGTGGTCGGCGACGTGATCGGTAAATACCACCCGCACGGCGATACCGCGGTCTACGACACCATTGTGCGTATGGCCCAGCCCTTCTCCCTGCGCTACATGCTGGTGGATGGCCAGGGCAACTTCGGTTCCATCGACGGCGACAGCCCGGCGGCCATGCGTTACACCGAGATCCGCATGGACAAGCTGGCCCACGAGCTGCTGTCCGACCTCGACAAGGAAACCGTCAACTTTATCGACAACTACGACGGCTCCGAGCAGATGCCGGAAGTACTGCCGTCGCGGGTGCCCAACCTGCTGGTGAACGGTTCCTCCGGTATCGCCGTGGGCATGGCTACCAATATCCCGCCGCACAATATGAGCGAGGTGGTGCGGGCCTGCCTGGCGCTGATCGACAATCCCGATCTTTCCGTCGACGACCTGATGGAGTATATCCCGGGCCCGGATTTCCCCACCGGTGCCACCATCAACGGCCGCGCCGGCATACTGCTGGCCTACCGCACCGGCCGCGGGCGCATCTATGTGCGCGCCAAGGCGGAAGTGCTGCGCGATGACAAGACCAATCGCGAAACCATCATCATTCACGAGATCCCCTACCAGCTGAACAAGGCGCGCCTGATCGAGCGCATCGCCGAACTGGTGAAAGAGAAGAAGATAGAGGGTATCTCCGAGCTGCGCGACGAATCCGACAAGGATGGCCTGCGCGTGGTGATCGAGCTGAAGCGCGGCGAACTGGGAGACGTGGTGCTGAACAACCTCTACTCCCAGACCCAGCTGGAGAGCGTCTTCGGAATCAATATGGTGGCGCTGGTGGACGGCCAGCCGAAGGTGCTGAACCTGAAGCAGCTGCTCGAGCATTTCATCCGCCACCGCCAGGAGGTGGTGACCCGCCGCACCGTCTACCTGCTGCGCAAGGCGCGCGAGCGTGGCCATATCCTGGAAGGCCTGGCGATCGCCATCTCCAATATCGACCCGGTCATCGAACTGATCAAATCCTCCCCGACCCCGGCGGATGCCCGCGAGGCGCTGCTGGCCAAGGGCTGGCCGGTGGGCGAGGTGCAGCAGTTCCTGGAGCGTGCCGGCGCCGACGCCTGCCGCCCGGATGACCTGCCCAAGGAATTCGGCCTCCGCGAAGACGGCGCCTACTACCTGTCCCCGGCCCAGGCCCAGGCCATCCTGGAGCTGCGTCTGCACCGCCTGACCGGTATGGAGCACGACAAGCTGCTGGCCGAGTACAAGGAGCGCCTGGAGCAGATCGCCGAGTACCTGCATATCCTCGGCAGCTTCGAGCGCCTGATGGAGGTGATCCGCGAGGAGCTGGAGGCGCTGGACAAGGAGTTCGGCGATGAGCGCCGCACCGATATCGTCGCCTCCCGCCAGGACCTGACCGTCGAGGACCTGATCACCCCGGAGGACAAGGTGGTGACCATCTCCCACGGCGGCTACGCCAAGAGCCAGCCGCTGGCGGACTACCAGGCCCAGCGCCGCGGCGGCATGGGCAAGTCGGCGACCCAGGTGAAGGACGAGGACTTCGTCGAGCACCTGCTGATCGCCAACTCCCACGACACCATCCTGTGCTTCTCCAACAAGGGCAAGGTGTACTGGCTCAAGGTCTACGAGGTGCCCACCGCCGGCCGCGCCTCCCGCGGCCGGCCCATGGTCAATATGCTGCCGCTGGAAGAGGACGAGCGTATCAGCAGCATGCTGCCGGTGTCCGAGTACGACGAGAATTATTTTATTTTCTTCGCCACTGCCAACGGCACAGTGAAGAAGACCCCGCTGCCCGCCTTCGCGCGGCCCCGCAGTGTGGGCCTGAAAGCCATCGAGCTGGACGAGGACGACCGGCTGGTGGCCACCGCCATCACCGATGGCAGCCGCGATGTGCTGCTGCTCACCAGCGCCGGCAAGGCGGCGCGCTTCGCCGAGGAGAATGTGCGCTCCATGGGCCGTGTGTCCCGCGGTGTGCGCGGTATCCGCATGGCCGAGGGTGTATCGGTCATCGCCATGGTGATCCCGGAAGAGGGTGGATCCGTGATGATGGTGACCGAAAACGGCTACGGCAAGCGCACCGCCACGGCGGATTTCCCCACCAAGGGGCGCGGCACCCAGGGGGTGATCGCCATCGCCGAGAGCGAGCGCAACGGTGCGCTCGTCGGCGCCTGCCAGGTGCACCCGGGTGAGGAGATCATGCTGATCTCTGACCAGGGCACCCTGGTGCGCACCCGCGTCGACGAGGTTTCCGTACTGGGTCGCAACACCCAGGGCGTGCGGGTGATCCGCCTCAAGGCCGGTGAGAAACTGGTGGGCCTGGCGCGGATCCAGGAAAGCGAGGATGGCGACCAGGAAGAGGGCGGGGAGGAGTGATCCCCGCACCGGCTCACAGGAAAGGCTGCGATTCTCGCGGCCTTTTTTGACTCTGGTCGCCTAAAAAGCACTCGAATGAGTGATACATCTTTCCCGATTATTGATTTTGGCGTCGGTTTATCTAGTTAATTTTGAAACCAATTTTGCTGTCCTTACGGAAGTTGAGTTATGAGGAAGTTTAATTTCTGTGCCGGTCCCGCTGCGCTGCCGGAACCGGTTCTGCTTCAGGCGCAACAGGAGCTGCTCGACTGGGGCGGCCGCGGTTGTTCGGTGATGGAGGTCAGCCACCGCTCACCGGAATTCGTCGAGGTGGCCGAGCGCGCCGAGCGGGATCTGCGCGACCTGCTGTCGATTCCGGACAACTACAGGGTGCTCTTCCTGCAGGGAGGGGCCACCGGGCAATTCAGCGCCGTGCCCTGGAACCTTTTCGGTACCGGCGGTAGTCGTGAAGGGCGTGTGGCCGACTATATTCATACAGGCCAGTGGGCGGACAAGGCGATCAAGGAGGCCAGGCGCTACGGCCGGGTGAATGTCGTCGCCTCCAGTGAGGACCGCAATTTTACCTATGCGCCGGCGCAGGACAGCTGGCAGCAGAGTGAAAATGCGGCCTATTTCCACTACACGCCCAACGAGACCATCGGCGGCGTGGAGTTCGATTATGTGCCGGAGGTCAGTTGCCCGCTGGTGGCGGACATGTCGTCGAACATTCTGTCGCGGCCGATTCCGGTGGAGAAGTTCGGCATGATTTACGCCGGCGCGCAGAAGAATATCGGCCCCTCGGGCATAGCCGTGGCGATAGTGCGCGACGACCTGCTGGACCGCGCCATGGAGGGCATTCCCCGCAGCCTCAGCTGGAAGGTCGCGGCGGATGCCGGTTCGATGGACAATACGCCGCCCACTTTTGCCTGGTATCTGTCCGGCCTGGTGTTCCAGTGGCTGAAGGAGCAGGGCGGCGTCGAGGCGATGGCGACGCTGGCCGAGCAGAAATCCGCGCTGCTGTACGACTTTATCGACGGCAGCGGTTTTTATTCCAGCCCGGTGGAAAAGGCCAGCCGCTCGCGCATGAACGTGCCATTCGTGTTGGCGGACGAGCGTCTCGACAGGGAATTTCTGCAGCAGTCCGAGGAGGCCGGATTGCTGAACCTGAAGGGCCATCGCTCCGTGGGCGGCATGCGCGCCTCACTGTATAACGCGGTGCCGCTGGAGGCGGTGGAAGCGCTGGTGGCCTTTATGGCCGATTTCGAACAGCGTCACGGGTGATTGGCGCTTGTTTAAGGTGGGGGCGGCCCTGCTGCCGGTGGCCGTTCGCTCAACAGCCTCATCGGCAAACGTTTCACGAACGGCCCCCGGCAGCAGGGCCTTCGCATCTGGCTTCGGTATTCTTTCCCGGGTCCCGGGTAATCAGGAGAAATGTAGGCAAAACGGATGACTGAAGAAATTGTGAGCAGCGACCAGCGACTGCTGGAGCTGCGCGATCGCATCGACGAAATAGACAGCGATATCGCCCGCCTGATCAGTGAGCGCGCCGAGTGCGCGCTGGAAGTGGCGGAAGTGAAGAAGGCCACCGGCGAGGATGCCCTCTACTACCGGCCCGAGCGCGAGGCGCAGGTGCTGCGCCGGGCCATGGAGCGCAACCAGGGGCCGCTGACAAACGAGGAGATGGCGCGGCTGTTCCGCGAAATCATGTCCGCCTGCCTGGCGCTGGAAGAGCCGGTCAAGGTGGCCTACCTGGGCCCCGAGGGCACCTTTACCCAGCAGGCGGCGCTGAAGCATTTCGGTCACTCGGCCCAGAGCCGCCCGCTGGCGGCCATCGACGAGGTGTTCCGCGAGGTGGAGGCCGGTGCGGCCAATTACGGCGTTGTGCCGGTGGAGAATTCCACCGAGGGGGTGATCAACCACACCCTCGACAATTTCATGACCTCCAACCTGAAGATCTGCGGCGAGGTGGAGCTGCGCATTCACCACCACCTGATGATCTCCGATATCACCCGCCCGGATGCGATCACCCGTATCTACTCCCACGCCCAGAGCCTGGCCCAGTGCCGCAAGTGGCTGGATTCCCACTACCCGAACGTGGAGCGGGTGGCGGTGGCCAGCAACGCCGAGGCGGCGAAAAGGGTGAAGGGGGAGTGGAATGCCGCCGCCATCGCCGGCGATATGGCCGCGGAGCTCTACGGCCTCAAGGTGCTGGCGGAGAAGATCGAGGACCGCCCGGACAACTCCACCCGCTTCCTGATCATCGGCACCCAGGCGGTGCCGGCCAGCGGCGACGACAAGACCTCGCTGATGGTGTCCATGCGCAACGAACCCGGCGCGCTGCACGACCTGTTGGAGCCCTTCCGCCGCCACAATGTGGACCTGACCCGGGTGGAGACGCGCCCGTCCCAGTCCGGCAACTGGACCTATGTATTCTTTATCGACTTCAAGGGCCATCGCGACACGCCGGATATTGCCACGGCGCTGAAAGAGGTGGGCGCCTGTGCCTCCGATATGAGAGTGCTCGGCTCCTACCCGCGCGGGGTCCTCTGATGGTCGAAACTGGGGGGCGGGCGCAAATCGGTCGCCTGGTGGTCGTCGGCATCGGCCTGATCGGCGGCAGCCTGGCGCTGGCGCTGAAGGCCGCCGGCGCCTGCCGCGAGGTGATCGGCGTCGCGCGCAGGGGGCGCACCTGCGAGCAGGCCGTGGAGCTGGGCATTGTCGATCGCGCGGTGACGGAACTGGGCGAAGTGCTGCCGCAACTGGAGCCCGGCGACCTGGTTTTTATCGCCGTGCCCACCCTGGCGGTGGAGGGCGTATTTACCGAACTGCGCGATAAGCTGCCGGCCGGTGTGACTGTCACCGATGGCGCCAGCGTCAAGGGCAGCGTGATTGCCGCGGCGGAAAGGGTCTGGGGGCGGGTGCCGGAATTCCTGGTGCCCGGCCACCCGATCGCGGGCTCGGAAAAGAGCGGCGTCACCGCCGCGCGGGACGATCTCTATATCGCCCACCGCATTATCCTGACGCCGCTGGAAAGTACCGATTCGGAACACCTGCGGCGCGTGGTGCAGATGTGGCAGGCGACCGGCGCGGAAGTGCTGGGTATGCCGGTCGACGAGCACGACGAGGTGCTGGCCGCCACCAGCCATCTGCCCCACGTGATCGCCTACGGCCTGGTGGACACACTGGCCCACGACGCCGAGAACGAGAATATCTTTCGCTACGCCGCCGGCGGCTTCCGAGACTTCACCCGTATCGCGTCCAGCGATCCGGTGATGTGGCGGGACATCATGCTGGCGAACCGCGATGCGATCCTGAAGGCGATCGATCTCTACAGCGCCAATCTGTCCTCGCTGCGCAGTGCCATTGCCGATGGCGACAGCGACCAGCTAATGGGCGTTTTTACCCGGGCCAAGGCGGCGCGGGATCACTTTACGATAATGTTGGCCAGAAAAGCGTATACAGAACCTATGCAAGCACAGGAAGTTACTTTTATCGCGCAACCGGGCGGGTCCGTCAGTGGCAGGCTGCGGGTGCCCGGCGACAAATCCATGTCCCACCGCTCCATCATGCTGGGTTCCCTCGCCGAGGGTGTGACCGAGGTCGAGGGTTTCCTCGAGGGGGAGGACGCGCTCGCCACATTGCAGGCGTTCCGCGATATGGGCGTGGTGATCGAGGGGCCGGTGGACGGCCGCGTGGTAATCCACGGTGTCGGCCTGCACGGCCTGCAGGCGCCGCCGGGTCCCCTGTATCTGGGCAACTCAGGCACCTCCATGCGCCTGCTCGCCGGTTTGCTCGCCGGACAGGACTTTGACGTGACCCTGGCTGGGGACGAATCCCTGTCCAGGCGTCCGATGAACCGGGTGGCCAATCCGCTGCGCGAGATGGGCGCGGAAATCGAGACGGGCCCGGAGGGGCGGCCGCCGCTACTGATCAGGGGCGGGCGCAGGCTGCACGGCATCGACTACCGGCTGCCGATGGCCAGTGCCCAGGTGAAGTCCTGTGTACTGCTCGCCGGCCTCTACGCCGACGGCGAGACCAGCACCACTGAGCCCGCGCCTACCCGCGACCACACCGAGCGCATGCTCGCCGGCTTCGGCTACGAAGTGCGGCGCGACGGCGCCCGCGCGACCCTGCGCGGCGGCGGGCAGCTGACAGCAGGCAAGATCGACGTGCCTGCGGATATCTCCTCCGCCACCTTCTTTATGGTGGCGGCCGCCATCGCGCCGGGTTCCGACGTGCTGCTGGAGCATGTGGGCATCAACCCGACCCGCGACGGCGTGATCAGCATACTGCGCCTGATGGGTGCCGATATCGAGCTGTTGAACCGTCGCGAGGTGGGCGGCGAGCCGGTGGCGGATATCCGCGTGAAATACGCGCCGCTGAAGGGGATCCGCATCCCCGAGGACCAGGTGCCACTGGCCATCGATGAATTCCCGGCGCTTTTCGTCGCCGCCGCCTGTGCCGAGGGCGAGACGGTGTTGACCGACGCCGAGGAGCTGCGGGTCAAGGAGAGCGACCGCATCCAGGCCATGGCCGACGGCCTGCGCATCCTCGGTGTCGACGCCGAGCCGACGCCGGACGGCATAGTGATCCAGGGTGCCGGCGGGGGCGCAGTGTTTGGCGGCGGCACCGTCGACAGCCTCGGCGACCACCGCATCGCCATGGCCTTCGCTGTGGCATCCCTGCGCGCCCGCGATACAATCCGCATCCTGCGCTGCGCCAATGTGGCGACTTCGTTCCCGAATTTTGCCGAGTTGGCGACGCGCGCCGGACTGAAGCTGCAGTTGGCTTGAATCGGGACCCGGAGCAAACGGCGTGCCTGTAGGAGCGGCCGTTGGCCGCGATTGAGCATCGGGCTCCGCGGAAAGGGTGCCAGTAAACAAGTGCCAGGCAGCCCTGCTTCCGGTGACTGTTTGCGGGACACGCTGTGAATACATCCCTGTACGCTCTCCACGGCCAGTCCGGCCGTTCCAGGTATTCACGGCGCCTTCGGCCCCTGGCCGCAGAAGGTCCCGCAAACAGTCACCGGAAGCAGGGCCTTCGCTTCGGGCATCAGTGATCTTCCATCCCAATTGAAGTGCTGAGTGGGAGGGGCGGAATTGCGTAAATCGTAGAAGGCAAAGTATCCAGAACACATTATGAGCGAAACTGAAAACCTCCCACCGGTCATCACCATCGACGGCCCCAGCGGCTCCGGCAAGGGCACCATCGCCAAACTGCTGGCGGAAAGGCTGAACTTCTCCCTGCTGGACTCCGGTGCCCTCTACCGGCTCACCGCCCTGGCGGCGCTGAACCGCGAGGCGGACCTGACCGACGAGGCGGCCCTGACCGAGATAGCGTCCAACCTGGATATCCGCTTCGAACTGCGCGACGGCGAAGTCGCGGCACTGCTGGAAGGTCAGGACGTGAGTCGCGACATCCGCATGGAGCGGGTCAGCATGGCCGCCTCCAAAGTGGCTGCCGTGCCCGGTGTGCGCGCCGCGCTGCTGCAATGCCAGCGGGACTTCCGCAAGCCGCCCGGGCTGGTGGCCGACGGCCGCGATATGGGCACCACGGTCTTTCCCGACGCCCCCGTCAAGGTCTTCCTGACCGCCAGCGCCGAGGAGCGCGCCAGGCGGCGCTTCGAGCAGTTGCGGGGGAAGGGGGTTTCTGTTAGCCTCCGCGACCTGCTGGAGGACATCCGCGCCCGCGACGCGCGCGATATGAACCGCGAAGCCTCCCCCCTGGCGCCCGCCGAAGACGCAGTGGAGCTGGACAGCACCGGGGTGGATATCGACGGAGTCCTGCAGATTGTGCTGCAGCTGGTGCGCGACCGGATCCGTGTCCGGGGCATCTGAAGAGCGCCGGCAGACCTACAATCAGTTTTTAACGACAGCGGCCGGGATCAGCCAGAATCGCCCGGCCGCTGTTGTAATCCGACCCGCGTGCTGGCAGCGCGGTGGGGCCGCGGCTGGCGGTTGACTAAACTAAATAGTTATCACCGGCTGGGTCCGTATATATAGGTAATGTAATGAGCGAGAGCTTTGCTGAACTTTTTGAAGAGAGCCTGAAAAGCGTAGAAATGGCCCCCGGTTCCATCGTGACCGGTGTGGTGATCGACGTGGACAAAGACTGGGTGACCGTGCACGCGGGCCTGAAGTCCGAAGGCGTTATTCCCGCTTCCCAGTTCGCCAACGACAAGGGTGAAGTGGACCTGCAGCCCGGTGACGAAGTACAGGTTGCCCTGGAAGCCGTGGAAGACGGTTTCGGTGAAACCCGTCTGTCCCGTGAAAAAGCCAAGCGCGCTGAAGCCTGGAAGATCCTCGACGCGGCCCACGCTGCCGACGAAGTGGTCAAGGGCGTTATCAGCGGCAAGGTCAAAGGTGGCTTCACTGTCGACGTGGCCAACATCCGCGCATTCCTGCCCGGCTCCCTGGTAGACGTACGCCCGGTTCGCGACACCGCGCACCTGGAAGGCAAAGAGCTCGAGTTCAAGGTCATCAAGCTGGACGCCAAGCGCAACAATGTTGTGGTATCCCGCCGCGCCGTCATGGAAGCCGCTACTTCCGAAGAGCGCGAGGCCCTGCTGGCCAGCCTGCAGGAAGGCATGTCCGTCAAGGGTATCGTGAAGAACCTGACTGACTACGGTGCCTTCGTGGACCTGGGCGGTATCGACGGCCTGCTGCACATCACCGACATGGCCTGGAAGCGCATCAAGCATCCGAGCGAGATCGTCAACGTCGGCGACGAGATCGAAGTCAAGGTGCTGAAGTTCGACCGCGAGCGCCAGCGCGTCTCCCTGGGCCTGAAGCAGCTGGGCGAGGATCCCTGGGTATCCATCAAGCAGCGCTACCCGGAAAACAGCCGCGTGAAGGCGACTGTGACCAACCTGACCGACTACGGCTGCTTCGCCGAGCTGGAAGAGGGCGTCGAGGGCCTGGTTCACGTTTCCGAAATGGACTGGACCAACAAGAACATCCACCCGTCCAAGGTTGTCAATGTTGGCGACGAGGTAGAGGTGATGATTCTGGACATCGACGAAGAGCGTCGCCGCATCTCCCTGGGCATCAAGCAGTGCCAGGAAAATCCGTGGGATGCCTTTGCGCGTAAATTCGCCAAGGGCGACAAGATCTCCGGCAAGATCAAGTCCATCACCGATTTCGGTATCTTCATCGGCCTGGACGGCAGCATCGACGGCCTGGTTCACCTGTCCGACATCTCCTGGAACGAAGCCGGCGAAGAAGCCGTGCGCAAGTTCAAGAAGGGCGACGAAATCGAGACTGTTATCCTGGGCATCGACTCCGACCGCGAGCGCATCTCCCTGGGTATCAAGCAGCTGGAATCCGATCCCTTCTCTGACTACGTGGCCACCAACGACCGCGGCACCATCGTTACCGGTACCGTGAAAGAAGTTGACGCCAAGCAGGCGGTGATCACCCTGGCGGACGAAGTGGAAGGCGTACTGCGCGCTTCCGAGATCAGCCGCGACAAGGTGGAAGACGCCCGCAACGTGCTGAAAGAAGGCGAAGAGGTCGAGGCCAAGATCACCAGCGTGGATCGCAAGAACCGCGTGATCAGCCTGTCCATCAAGGCCAAGGATCAGGACGACGAGAAGCAGGCGATCAAGGATCACAGCAAGAAGCAGGCTGAGCAGGTTCAGCCGGCGACTATCGGTGACCTGATCAAGGCGCAGATGAACAACAAAGAGTAATAGCTCTTGGTTGTTAAATGCCCTGGACTGATTGTTTAGGGCAATGCGAAAGCCGGACCGGGGTTGCCCAGTCCGGCTTTCTATTAGATGATTGCCGCCCTAAGCTAGAATAATCAATGACTTACACCTTTTTGTGGCGAGGGGGCTGCGGGGCGCATGACCAAATCCGAACTGATCGAAAGGATTGCGTTGAGGTTGGATCAGCTGCCGGTCAAGGATGTTGAGCTGGCGGTCAAAGTGATGCTGGATACCATGTCAGATGTGCTGTCCCAGGGGGAGCGCATCGAGATTCGCGGTTTCGGCAGTTTTTCCCTGCACTACCGCGCACCGCGTACCGGCCGCAACCCGAAGACCGGGGATGCGGTGGCTCTCGCGGGCAAATATGTGCCCCATTTCAAGCCGGGAAAGGAATTGCGCGACAGAGTCAACCGGAGCATGCACGACGAGACGGCGACCGAAGTATGATTGGTCGGCTGTGCGGCCGTTGATTTAATCACCCCTTGCGGAACGTGGAGGTTCCCTTGTCATTTTTGCGCTGGCTGATGCGCCTCATCTACGGGTTGCTGGCTCTTCTGTGTATAGCGATCGGCGTCTACTTCGCGGTCGATAATCCCGACTCCATAGCCCCCAACTTTGCCGGTTACGCCCTGCCTGCGGGCAGTGTGGGCTTCTGGCTGATCGGCTTCCTGCTGCTCGGCCTGCTGCTGGGCTTTGTCGTCAGCCTGCTGCCTTTCTATGCCGAGCGCCGCCGCGCGCGGGGACTGGAACGGCAGTTGCAGCGGCTGGAACGGGAACTCCACACCGTGCGTCGGCAAGTGTCCGCAGATTGAGGCCTAGATGGGCGATCTAACGTTTTTCTTTTTTCTGCTCGCCGCCATCGCCATCGGCTGGTGGCTCGGGCGCAGAAGTACCAGGAAGAAAGCGGACTGCAGCCAACAGCAGCAGGCGCTGGCGCGCTCCTATGCGCAGGGGCTCAACTACCTGTTGAGTGAGCGCCACGACGACGCCATCGACAAATTCATCGATTCTCTCGAAGTCAGCAGCGCCACCTTCGATACCCACCTGGCACTGGGCAACCTGCTGCGCAAGCGCGGCGAATACGACCAGGCCATTCGCGTGCACCAGAACCTGCTCGCGCGCCCCAGCCTGGCGCGCCCCAGCCAGCAGAAGGCGCAGTTGGAGCTGGCGCGGGACTATATTGCCGCCGGCTGGCTGGACAGGGCGGAGCGACTGCTGCAGGAGCTGGTGGAGACCTCCTCCGAGCTGCGCAATACCAGCCTCGAGCACCTGGTGGAGGTCTACCGCGACGAGCGCGAATGGACCAAGGCCATTCACGCGGTGAACCTGCTGCACGGCCGCCGCCTCAAACGGCTCTCGCCGGAGTGGGCACCGGTACAGGCGCATTTCTGCTGCGAGCTGGCGGAAGAGGCGATCAGCGGCAAGGATTACCTGAGCGCGCGCAGGCATATCGACGCGGCGCTGGGCTACGACCGCAACTCCGTGCGCGCCAATCTGCTCTGGGGGCGGCTGGAGCATCTGCTCAATCGGCCGCGCGAGGCGATCAAGGTGCTGCAGCGGATCCCGAAGCAGAACCCGGACTATATCCCGGAGATACTCGAGCTGCTGATCACCTGCTACGAGGCAGTGGGCGACGAAAAGGGCTTGGACCGCTACCTGGAATCCCTGCTGCGGGAACACCCCTCAAACAGTGTGCTGATCGCGCTGACCGAGCGCATCCACCACCAGCAGGACGAGGCAGCGGCGGCGGCCTTTATGGGCAAGCAGCTGGCGCTGCGCCCGTCGCTGCGCGGGTTGGGGCACTTCCTCGACCTGCATATCGACAGTACCCAGGGCAGGGCGCGGGAGAACCTGTCGCTGCTGAAAACCCTGATCGACCAGTTGATCGCCAGCCGCCCCCACTACCGCTGCAGCAACTGCGGTTTCTCCGGCAACCAGCTCCACTGGCTCTGCCCCAGCTGCAAGCACTGGGATTCGGTGCGCTCTGTCAAAGGGGTGGAGGGTGAGTAATCAATGAATAATCGAATAGGTAGGGTGCGCTGCGCGCACCAGTGAGAGGTATATCTTTGCAAACCCAGGTTTCTTCCCCCGTCATCGTTGCCCTTGATTACGACAACGCCGCGGCCGCGCTGGCCATGGCGGAAAAACTGGAACCCTCCCTTTGCCGCGTCAAGGTGGGCAAGGAGCTGTTTACCGTCGCCGGGCCCCAACTGGTTCGGGATCTGGTGGCGCGCGGCTTCCAGGTCTTTCTCGATCTCAAGTTCCACGATATCCCCAATACCGTCGCCGCTGCGGTCAGGGCCGCGGCGGAACTCGGCGTGTGGATGGTCAACGTCCACGCCAGCGGCGGTGCGCGCATGATGGAAGCGGCTGCCGAGGCGCTGCAACCATACGGCGACAGCAGGCCGCTGCTGATCGGCGTGACGGTTCTGACCAGCACTGCACCTGAAGAGCTCGCAGTCGTAGGGGTAGAGCGGCCGCTGGAAGAGCAGGTGCTGGCCCTGGCTTCCCTGGCGAAAGACAGTGGTCTCGACGGCGTCGTCTGCTCTGCGCGCGAGGCGCAGGCGCTGCGCGGTCAGTGCGGTGCGGATTTTGCACTGGTTACCCCGGGTATTCGCCCGGCCGGGGCCGCCGCCGACGACCAGCGGCGCATCGTTACCCCGGCCCAGGCGCTGCAGTGGGGTGCGGATTACCTGGTGATCGGCCGGCCGATCACCGCTGCGGCGGATCCTATGGCGGCCCTGCGGCAGATACTGGTGGAGACAGGCGAGCACAGATAGGGAACCATTTCCCGTGTAATAGCGTGTAATCAATTAGTGACCACCCGAGAGTGCCGAACTGATAAAGTGTCGCGGCTTGGGGAAGTAACAGCAGTCCCAGTGTGAAAATAATGGACCTTCACATGGAGTCAGCTATGAAACTTATCCGTACATCACTTTCTGTCCTGTTCGCCGCCCTGCTGCTGGTTTGTTCGTCCACCATGGCGCTTGCCGGGGATGCTCAGGCGGACACCGCGGAGATGGCCACGGCCACGGTCAACCTGAACAGCGCTTCCGCCGAGGAGCTGGCGGAAAAACTCGACGGCATCGGCGCTGCGCGGGCAGGGATGATCGTCAAATACCGCGAGGAAAAAGGACCCTTCACCTCGGTTGAGCAACTGCTGGAAATCAAGGGGATAGGAGCGGCCACTCTGGAGAAGAATCGCGACAGGATTCTGCTCTGATTTAAAAATCCGTGCACAGTCGGCAGTAGCGAAAGCGGCTGTCGGCTAGTGTCGCGGACAAGAACAATGCTGGGTAACACGACAGATGGCGCGTTGGGTTGTAGTAGGCGGCACTGGATATATTGGCGAGGCACTGTGCCGGCGCCTGACTTCGACCGGGCAGCGGGTGCTGTCCGTGTCTCGTGCGCCCGGCAGTCCGGTCGATTGTGAGCACAGGTCACAGTCACTGTCGCCCGGCAGCGACTTTTCCCACCTCTTTCAGCCCGGTGACCGGGTGATCTATGCGGCCGGACTGGCCAGCCGCTCGGATTGCGAACGCCGGCCGGAGCTGGCCCGCTGGCTCAACAGTGACTGCCCCCTGGCGCTGCTGCGCTGCGCCGATGGCGCCGGGGCAGAATCCTTTACCTATCTCTCCAGTGTCAAGGCGCTGCGCCCGCCCCAGGGCAGGGTGGCGGATGAAGATGCCGGCACACCTGCGTCGGATGCCTACGGCCACAGCAAGTGGCTGGGCGAGCGGCAGCTGCTGGCGGAACCCTGTGGCTGCCGTGTCAACCTGATCCGCCCCGCTTCCGTTTACGGTGACGGATCTGCCCGGTGCCAGGGGCGGGCTGGTCGGGGGCGGGCGGGGCGCTGGCGTGGAGCCCTGCGCACCCTCGGGCGAATCGCGCCGCTGTTGCCCGCCAGTGGCCGGCGCAGCTTTATCAGCCTCCAGGACCTGGTGCAGGCGGTCATTCTGCTGGCGGAAGCGGAGCATTGCGACCGGCAGGTGTTTATTGCGGCGGAGCCCGGTTTCTACGACCTGGCGACGATCGTTTCCGCGCTGAGTGGCACCCGCACCCGCAGCAGCAGTCGCCTGGCACATCTGCTACTGGCAGCCGTGCGCCCGCTGCGCAGCCTGCCACTCGCTCGCGCCCTGCTTGAGCTGGAGGAGAGCGAACTTTATAGTGCCGCCCGATTGCGCAGTGCGCTGCCCTGGCGCGCGGAGGGGCGCTACAGCCAGTTTTTGCGGGGGGGATCGTGACGGAATTGATGGGGGGATGGTTGGTCCCGGTGCTGCTGGCGGCCGCGGTGAGCTACGGTGTGACCGCAGTGCTGCTGTCCAATATGCGCGAGTTCGCGCTGGATCTGCCGAATCATCGCTCCATGCACGAGACGCCGGTGCCGCGCACCGGCGGTTGGGCGCTGCTGGCTGGTTTGCTGGTGGCGCTGGCGGCAAGCCCCGTGTCCCTGCCGCTGACATTGTTTGCGGGCTTCGTGCTGCTGCTGGCGGTATCTGCCGTCGACGACCTGCGCCATGTCCCTGCGCGTATACGTTTTCCCGTGCATCTGCTGGCAGTGGCGCTGGTGCTTCTCGCCCTGCCGCAGGCACTCGCCTGGTGGTGGTATCCGTTGCTGTTGCTGGGGGGTGTCTGGATGATCAACCTGTACAATTTCATGGATGGCATGGACGGCCTGGCCGGCAGCATGACCGCGATCGGCTTTGCCTCCCTGGGGGGCCTCTGCGCCTGGCGGGGGCAGGGGGACCTGGCCGGGGTCTGTGCACTGCTGGTCGTCGGCGCCCTGGTTTTCCTGCGCTTCAATTGGCCATCGGCGACGATTTTTCTCGGGGATGCCGGGTCCACCTCTCTCGGCCTGGCGGCGGTGGCCGTCAGTCTCTACGGCTGGCAGCGGGGCGCTTTCGGGCTGTTGGTGCCCGTTGTGATTTTCGCTCCCTTCTGGCTGGACGCCACCTTGACATTGCTCCGGCGGATGTTCGCCGGCAAGCGCTGGTGGGAGGCGCACCGGGAGCATATCTATCAGCGCAGCGCCCTGCGCATGGGGGTCGTAAAAACCTTGTACTGGCAACTGGGATTTATGGTCAGTATGTCTATACTGGCGCTTGTCCTGGTCGGGCTCGGCCTGGGATGAGGCCAATTCCCTGTAAATGGGGCGGGGTAATATTGGCCGGGGGTTAATTTGGGGGATTATGTGATACGCATCTGGCGAACCGTACAAAAACATCACAAGCCGGTTTTGATGCTGATTTTCGACCTGTTGATGCTGAGTTCCGCCTTTATGGCGGCGATGGCGATCCGGGTCAACGGTCTTGCCTCAGCGCTGGAAGCGGAGATGCTGATCTGCCTCGCGCTGACGCTGGGGTCGAGCAGCTTTATTTTCCTGCGCCTGGGTCTCTACCGTACCGTTATCCGCTACATGGGGCAGCAGGCCATAGTGGCCGTGCTGCAGGGGGTCACCGCCTCCGCGGTGGTGCTCGCGGTGGCCTCCTATCTCACCTTCGCTGGCGTGCCGCGTTCGGTGCCGGTTATCTACTGGTGCTTTGCCCTCATCACTGTGGGCGGCTCCCGCTGGCTGGTGCGCATCTACTACCAGATGGCGCTGGAGATCCACAAGACCCGCGTCGCCATCTACGGCGCCGGCACTGCGGGTTTGCAAATGTACAAGGCGCTGGTGCACGGCGAAGTCTACAGGCCGGTGGCCTTCTTCGACGACAATGCCTCCAAGCAGAATACCCTGATCGACGGTGTCCTGGTCTACAACCCGGCCAATATCCTCGAGATCGTCGCCGAGCGGGATATCTCCGAGGTGCTGCTGGCCATGCCGGGCGTGCCCAAGCGCCGCCGCCGCGAGATTACCCGCGGCCTGCGCGAGCGCGGCCTTGTGGTAAAGGTGATCCCGGGGGTGGAGGAGCTGGTCGACGGTGCCGGGCGCGTCGCCGACGTCTCGCAGATCTACGAGAACATCCTCGGCCGCGCACCGGTGGAGCCGGAAAAGGCCCTGATCGCCGGCTCCATCAGCGGTAAGGTGGTGCTGGTCACCGGCGCCGGTGGTTCCATCGGCTCGGAGCTGTGCCGGCAGATTGCCCACTGGGGGCCCGCGCACCTGGTGCTGGTGGAGTCCTCCGAGTTTGCCCTCTACCAGATAGAGCGGGAGCTCTACCAGCAGCAGCAGGATGAAGGGCACCAGTTGAAAGTGACCGCCTTGCTCGGCGACGTGCGCGACCGCGCGCGCATGGCAGAGATCATCGAGAGTTTCTCCGTCAACACCATCTACCACGCAGCGGCCTATAAGCATGTGCCGCTGGTGGAGCAGAATGTGGTGCTGGGGGCCGACAACAACGTGCTCGGCACCCTGTCTGTGCTGGAGGCAGCCGAGGCTTTCGGGGTTGAGCAGTTTGTGCTGGTCTCCACCGACAAGGCGGTGCGCCCGACCAATGTGATGGGGGCGACCAAGCGTTTCGCCGAGCTGGTCTGCCAGGATTTCGGGCGCCGTTTCGCCAAGACCCGCGTGTGCATGGTGCGCTTCGGCAATGTGCTGGGCTCGTCCGGTTCGGTGATCCCGCTGTTCAGCGACCAGATCAATGCCGGCGGACCGGTTACCGTCACCCATCCCAAGGTCACCCGCTACTTTATGACCATACCGGAGGCCGCGCAGCTGGTACTGCAGGCCGGGAGTATGGGGCGCAACGGTGAGGTGTTCGTGCTGGATATGGGCGAGCCGGTGCGCATCTACGACCTGGCCAAGCGCCTGATCCAGATCATGGGTCACACGGTGCGGGATGAGGAGAACCCGGACGGGGATATCGAGATCCAGATCACCGGGCTACGGCCCGGGGAGAAGCTCTATGAAGAGCTGCTGCTCGGCGACAATGTCTCCGGCACCGACCACCCGATGATCATGCGCGCCGAGGAGGAGCGCCTCCCCAGCGAGCGCCTGCAGATACTGGTCGGCGAGCTGCGCCAGGCCTGCAGCCAGCACGACTGCGAGCGGGTACACCGGCTCCTGTTGGAAGCGGTGAAAGACTATGCGCCCAAGCACAGCCTGGTGGATGTGGTCTGGACCCAACAGCGCGAGAGGCGGCAGAGGCAGCCGGAGCCCAAGGTGGGGCAGGTGGAGCGCCTGCCGCTGCCGACGGATGCCGCCCGCCGTTAGCCAAAAGTCAGTCCGTTGGTTGGAGATGAGGCCTCGCCAGGTAGCGGGGCTTTTTTGTGTCGGGAGGGCGGGTGTCCGGGCTCGTTGCGCCTAAAACGAAAAAAGCCCCTGGCTTGCGCTAGGGGCTTTTCGTACTTGGCTCCGCCTGCTGGGCTCGAACCAGCGACCCAATGATTAACAGTCATTTGCTCTACCAACTGAGCTAAGGCGGAATATCTTTTCGGCTTGGCCTGTGGGCCGTCCCGTTCAGATGGCGCGTATAGTATAGATGGGATCGGGGTGGGTCAACCTCTTTTTTGCACTTTAACTGATTGATTTGTCAGGAGTTTATTTTTGAGGGCGACTTGTGCAAAAAGTCGCCAGGGAAAGTGGCTGGCGCGGCTTTCTTTCGGATGGTGGGTGACATTTGTGGCCGCGCGGGTGAGGTCCTACAATCGCGGATTGCCTTTCAAATCGATTCTGACGGTGGAGTTATGGAGTCGCGTCCCTTTCAGGTGGTATGCAAATACAGTCCGGCGGGCGACCAGCCGGCCGCGATAGAACAGCTGGTGGAGGGGGTGGAAGACGGCCTCAGTCACCAGACGCTGCTGGGTGTGACCGGCTCCGGCAAGACCTTCACCATGGCCAATATCGTCGAGCGGTTGCAGCGCCCGGCGATCGTCATGGCGCACAACAAGACATTGGCGGCGCAGCTGTACGGTGAGTTCAAGGAGTTCTTCCCCAAGAACGCGGTGGAGTACTTCGTCTCCTACTACGACTACTACCAGCCGGAAGCCTATGTGCCGTCGTCGGACACCTTTATCGAGAAGGATGCCTCGGTCAACGAGCATATCGAGCAGATGCGCCTGTCCGCGACCAAGGCGCTGATCGAGCGCCGTGACGTCATCGTCGTGGCGACGGTTTCCGCCATCTACGGCCTGGGCGACCCGGACAAGTACCTGAAGATGGTGCTGCACCTGGACCGCGGTGACCTGGTGGACCAGCGCACAATCCTGCGGCGTCTGGCGGAGCTGCAGTACACCCGCAACGACACCGACTTCCGCCGCGCCACCTACCGGGTGCGCGGCGACATCATCGATATCTACCCGGCAGACTCGGACATGGAAGCGGTGCGCCTGTCCCTGTTCGATGAGGAAATCGAGGAGATCACCCTGTTCGATCCGCTGACAGGAGAACAGCTGAAGAAAGTGCCTCGGGTGACCATCTTTCCCAAATCCCACTATGTGACCCCGCGGGAGACCATCGTCAGCGCCATCGACCAGATCAGGGAGGAGCTGCGCGAACGGCTCAAGCAGCTGCGTGACAACGGCAAACTGCTGGAGGCCCAGCGCCTGGAGCAGCGCACCAAGTACGACCTGGAGATGATGCAGGAGCTGGGATACTGCAATGGGGTGGAGAACTACTCCCGCTACCTGTCCGGCCGCGACGCCGGCCAGCCGCCGCCCACGCTGTTCGACTACCTGCCCGCGGACGCCATGCTGTTTATCGATGAAAGCCACGTCACCGTGCCGCAGATCGGCGGCATGTACCGCGGCGACCGGTCGCGCAAGGAAACCCTGGTGGAGTACGGCTTCCGCCTGCCGTCGGCCCTGGACAACCGCCCGCTCAAGTTCGAGGAGTGGGAGCAGCTGGCGCCGCAGACCATCTTCGTGTCCGCCACGCCGGGGCCCTACGAGGCGGAGCACGCCGGCCAGGTGGTGGAGCAGGTGGTGCGCCCCACCGGCCTGGTGGATCCGGAAGTGGAAATACGCCCGGCGTCGACCCAGGTGGACGACGTGCTGTCGGAAATCCACCGCTGCGTGGATGCGGACCAGCGAGTATTGATCACCGTGCTGACCAAGCGCATGGCGGAGGATCTGACCGAGTACCTGGGCGAGAACAGCGTGCGCGTGCGCTACCTGCACTCGGATATCGACACGGTGGAGCGGGTGGAAATCATCCGCGACCTGCGCATCGGCGAGTTCGACGTGCTGGTGGGCATCAACCTGCTGCGCGAGGGCCTGGATATGCCGGAGGTGTCCCTGGTGGCCATCTTCGACGCGGACAAGGAGGGTTTCCTGCGTTCCGAGCGCTCGCTGATCCAGACCATCGGCCGCGCCGCGCGCAACCTGCAGGGCAGGGCGATCCTCTATGCCGACAGGGTGACCGACTCGATGCAGCGCGCCCTGGACGAAACCCAGCGCCGCCGCGACAAGCAGATCGAGTTCAACGCCCAGCACGGCATCACGCCCCAGGGTATCCGCAAGAGCGTCGCCGATATCATGGAGGGGGCCATTGCCCCGGGCGTGCCCAAGTCGCGCCGCAAGGTGGCCGAAGGGAAGGGCGCCTACAGGGTGGACAAGAAGCCCCTGTCCGACAAGCAGCGCTGGGCGCGCATCGAGGAACTGGAGGAGCAGATGTACAACCATGCCAAGAACCTGGAGTTCGAGGCGGCGGCCAAACTCCGCGACGAGATTTCCCGCCTCAAGGAAGAGCAGTAGGGTGCGCCCTGCGCACCATCGGGCCTCTCGTCATACCGGCGCAGGCCGGTATCCAGTGTCGTGGCACCTGGATTCCAGCCTGCGCCGGAACGACGACGCTAGGCTGTAGGAGCGGCCGTTGGCCGCGATCAAATTCGTCGATCAAAAAGCTCACTAAGTTGTTGAAAACACTAAAAACCGGTGCTAAAGTTCGCGCTCTTCGCAGCAAGGGGTTCCCCGCTGCAGAGTTGCTGAAAAGCGTTACAGACCCGTAGCTCAGTTGGTTAGAGCGCTGCCTTGACATGGCAGAGGTCAGCGGTTCAAGTCCGCTCGGGTCTACCATCTTCAAAGTGCACTCCGCACTTGGGCCAGATGCCCGGCTGATCAAGTTAATTCACGCGGTCTTTGGTAGGGATCGCCACTGATAGAAAGGAAGTACAATGCCCGTTGTCACTCTCCCCGACGGTTCCCGTCGCGAATTCTCCAAGCCCGTTTCCGTATACGACGTCGCCAATGGTATCGGCCCCGGCCTGGCCAAGGCCGCGCTCGCCGGTGTGGTCGACGGCAAAGAGGTCGACACCAGCTACGTGATCGACCGCGACGCGGAGCTGGCCATTATTACCGACCGCCAGCCGGAAGGGCTGGAGGTGATCCGTCACTCCACCGCGCACCTGTTGGCCCAGGCGGTTAAACAACTCTACCCCTCAGCCCAGGTCACCATCGGCCCGGTGATCGAGGATGGCTTCTATTACGATTTTGCCTACGAGCGCCAGTTCACTCCGGAAGACCTGGAGAAGATCGAGCAGCGCATGGAGGAGCTGGCCAAGGAGGATATCCCGGTCAGCCGCCGCCTGATGCCCCGCGACGAGGCGGTGAAGTACTTCCGCGACATGGGCGAGGAGTACAAGGCGGAGATCATCGCCAGTATCCCCGCAAATGAAGACATCTCCCTGTATCGCCAGGGCGATTTCGAGGACCTGTGCCGCGGTCCGCACGTGCCGTCCACCGGCAAGCTGAAGGCGTTCAAGCTGACCAAGGTGGCCGGCGCCTACTGGCGTGGCGATGCCAACAACGAGATGCTGACCCGCGTCTACGGCACCGCCTGGGCCAACAAGAAAGACCTCAAGGCCTACCTGCACCGTATCGAAGAGGCGGAGAAGCGCGACCACCGCAAGCTGGCGAAGAAATACGACCTCTTCCATATCCAGGAAGAGGCGCCGGGCATGGTGTTCTGGCACCCCAACGGCTGGACCGTGTACAGCACCATCGAGCAGTACATGCGCCGCCGCCAGCGCGAGTACGGCTACAAGGAAATCAGGACGCCGCAGTTGGTGGACTTCTCCCTGTGGCGCAAATCCGGTCACGCGGACAAGTTCGGCGACGACATGTTCACCCTCACCAGTGAGGAGCGCCAGTTCGCGATCAAGCCGATGAACTGCCCCTGCCACGTGCAGGTGTTCAACCAGGGGCTGCGCAGCTACCGCGATCTGCCCCTGCGCCTGGCGGAGTTCGGCTCCTGCCATCGCAGCGAGCCGTCCGGCTCCCTGCACGGCCTGATGCGCGTGCGCGGTTTCGTGCAGGACGACGGCCATATCTTCTGTACCGAGAACCAGATCCAGTCGGAGGTCTCCGATTTCATGGAGCTGCTGCACTCGGTGTACAGGGATTTCGGCTTCGAGGACGTCATCTACCGACTGTCCACCCGTCCGGAACAGCGCGTCGGTTCCGACGAGAGCTGGGACAAGGCCGAGAAGGCCCTGGCCGACGCCCTGGACGCCGCCGGCCTGCCGTGGGAAGAGCTGCCGGGCGAGGGCGCTTTCTACGGGCCCAAGATCGAGTTCTCCCTGAAGGACTGCCTTGGCCGGGTCTGGCAGTGCGGTACCATCCAGGTGGACTTCTCCATGCCGGGCCGCCTGGACGCCCAGTATGTGGCGGAAGACGGCTCGCGCCAGACCCCGGTAATGCTGCACCGCGCGACCCTGGGGTCCTTTGAGCGCTTTATCGGTATCCTGATCGAGAACTACGAGGGCGCCTTCCCCACCTGGCTGGCCCCCCAGCAAGTGGCGATCCTGAATATCACCGATCGCCAGGCCGACTACTGTCGCGACCTGGAGGCCCGTCTCGGCGCCCAGCAGTACCGCGCCGCGGCCGACTTGAGAAACGAGAAGATCGGCTTTAAAATCCGCGAGCACACGCTACAGCGCGTTCCTTATCTGCTGGTGATCGGTGATAAGGAAGTAGAGAACCAGACGGTCGCCGTGCGGACACGCAGCGGTGAGGACCTGGGAACCATGACCTTCGAGTCGTTCCTGGACATCCTCAGGCAGGACGTGGATCGCCGCGGCCGTTTGTCTTTGTCTAAATAACCGGAGACGATAGCTATTAAACAAGACATGAAGGGACGGTCCAAGAAGGCTCGCATCAATGATCAGATCGAGGCGAAGGAAGTCCGCCTCATTGGCGCCGACGGCGAACAGGTAGGCATTGTCTCCCTGGAGGAGGCACTGGAAACCGCGCAGAAGGCCAACCTGGATCTCGTTGAAATCGCTCCGGACTCCGATCCGATAGTCTGTAAGATCATGGACTACGGAAAGCATGTTTTTGAGGCAAAAAAGGCCAAAGGCCTTGCCAAGAAGAAACAAAAACAGCAGCAGATCAAGGAAATGAAATTCCGCCCCGGCACCGATATCGGGGACTACCAGATCAAGTTGCGCAACCTGGTCAGGTTCCTGGAAGCCGGCGACAAGGCCAAGGTATCCCTGCGATTCCGCGGCCGGGAGATGGCGCACCAGGAGCTGGGTCTGGAAATGATGCAGCGCATCGAGAAGGACCTGGAAGAGCTGGGTACCGTGGAGCAGCGGCCGAAGCTGGAAGGCCGCCAGATGATCATGGTGATTGCTCCCACCAAGAAGAAAAAGTGAGGCCCGCGGCGCATGCCGCGGATCTCCCTTGGAGAAGTGGTTGGGCGACGGCTGCCTCCCCACTCTCATTAACGCCACTGTTTTAACGGTGGCACAACACTGTAGGAGCCTGCTTGCAGGGCAAAATAGCGCGTTTAGCGAGCACCGCTCGCTGCGCTGTTTTGCGACCGGCCATGGATGGCCGGGCCGGAATGCGCTCCATGGATGGCTGCTTGCGAAGGTTCCTTATAGATTCCCGTATGTGCGGGCAAAACTTACTTTGGAGTACAAAATGCCGAAAGCAAAAGTACATAGCGGCGCCGCCAAGCGCTTCAAGAAGACGGCTGCGGGCTACAAGCACAAGCACGCCAACAAGAGCCACATCCTCACCAAGATGACCACCAAGCGCAAGCGTCAGCTGCGCGGCACCCAGACCATGAACAAGTCTGACGCCACCCTGGTCGATCGCATGCTGCGCGCCAAGTAATTGGCCCCATTCGCACAAGAGTTAAGAGGATAGAATCATGGCCCGTGTAAAACGTGGTGTAGAGGCGCGTCGTCGTCACAAGAAAATTCTGAAGCAAGCCAAGGGTTACTACGGTGCGCGCTCGCGCGTATTCCGCGTAGCCAAGCAGGCGGTGATCAAGGCCGGCCAGTACGCTTACCGCGACCGTCGCGTCAAGAAGCGTAACTTCCGCGCCCTGTGGATCACTCGTATCAACGCCCAGTCCCGCGCTGAAGGCATGTCCTACAGCCGCCTGATCGCCGGTCTGAAAAAGGCGGACATCGCCCTGGACCGCCGTGTTCTGGCCGACCTGGCGGTATATGACAAAGCCGCTTTTGCTGCCGTAGTTGAAAAAGCCAAGGCAGCCCTGGCAGCTTAAGCTGCCACTTCAGTTGAAAGACTGAGTACAAAAAATAGGGAAGGGCTGTTGTGGCCCTTCCCTATTTTTTTATGGAGATTCCGCTATTTTTAACCGGTGGCGGCTAAGACGGCGAAGTCCGTCTTCTAATCAAAATAATTTGACCAGTTTCGTTTTTCTCATCCGGTGCCGTCGATCCAGGCGCCGTATCGCTGGAGAAAGGCGAAATTAAACGAACTAGAAATCACACGGGAATGAGTTCGATGCAAGATTTGCAGTCCCTCACCGACCAGGCACTGGAACTGGTGGAAAAGGCCGACGGCCTGGCGGCGCTGGACCAGGTGCGGGTGGATTACCTGGGCAAGAAGGGCCAGCTGACCGCGCTGCTGAAGGGCCTGGGCAAGCTGTCGGCGGAAGAGCGCCCGGCGGCCGGTGCCAAAATCAACGAAGCCAAGCAGCAGGTGCAGGAAAAGATCAACGCGCGCCGCAACCAGCTCGAGCAGGCCGCGATTGACGCCAAGCTGGCGGAGGAGACCATCGACGTCACCCTGCCGGGCCGCGGCGAAGAGCAGGGCAATGCCCACCCGGTGACCCGCACCATGCGCCGCATCGAACAGCTGTTCGTGCGCCTCGGCTTCTCCGTGGAGGAGGGGCCGGAAATCGAGGACGACTACCACAACTTCGAGGCGCTCAATATTCCCGCCCACCACCCGGCGCGGGCCATGCACGACACCTTCTATATCGATCCGTCCACGGTGCTGCGCACCCACACCTCCCCGGTGCAGATCCGCACCATGGAGAAGGCCGCGCCGCCGATCCGCATCATCTGCCCGGGCCGCGTCTACCGCTGCGACTCCGACGTGACCCACTCGCCCATGTTCCACCAGGTGGAAGGGCTGGTAGTGGACAAGGGCGTCAGCTTCGCCCACCTGAAGGGCTGCGTGGACCAGTTCCTGAAGGCCTTCTTCGAGGCCGACGTGCCGGTGCGCTTCCGCCCGTCCTACTTCCCCTTCACCGAGCCCTCCGCGGAAGTGGACATCCAGTGCACCGCCTGCGGCGGCGAGGGCTGCCGCGTCTGCTCCGGCACCGGCTGGCTGGAAGTCATGGGCTGCGGCATGGTGCACCCGAACGTCTTCACCGCCTGCAATATCGACAGCGAAACCTACTCCGGCTTCGCCTTCGGCATGGGCGTGGAACGTCTCGCCATGCTGCGCTACGGCGTCAACGACCTGCGCCTGTTTTTCGACAACGACCTGCGCTTCCTCAAGCAGTTCTAATGCTCGGGACTCGGGACTCGGGACTCGGGACTCGGGACTCGGGACTCGGGACTCGGGACTCGGGGCTCGGGAACACGGAGTTCCAGCTCGGCACGCGGGCCGCAGGCCCGCCCTCCTGTAGGAGCGGCCCATGGCCGCGATCGGACTCGCCGAAAATGCTGATATAGATCGCGGCCATGGGCCGCTCCTACAAAGAAAACCAGAAAGCGCAAAAACAGAATTCAGAATAGAGACAGCACTATGAAATTCAGCAACTCCTGGCTGCGGGAATGGGTAAACCCGCAACTGACCGCACAGGAACTGGCCGACCAGATCACCATGGCCGGCCTGGAAGTGGACGGCGTTGAAAAGGTCGCGGGCGAATTTTCCGGCGTGGTGGTGGGCGAAATCCTCGCCGCCGAACAGCACCCGGACGCAGACAAACTGCGCGTGTGCAAGGTCGCCGGTCACCCGGACGGCGAGATGCAGGTGGTCTGCGGCGCCCCCAATGCCCGCGTCGGCATCAAGATTCCCTTCGCCCTGGTCGGCGCCAAACTGCCCGGCGACTTCAAGATCAAGAAAGCCAAGCTGCGCGGCGTCGAGAGCTTCGGCATGCTCTGTGCCCAGACCGAACTGCAGCTGGGCGAGGACAGCGACGGCATCTGGGAACTGCCCGAAGACGCCCCCACCGGCAAAGACCTGCGCGAATACCTGGGGCTGGACGACGAAACCATCGAGGTGGACCTGACCCCCAACCGCTCCGACTGCCTCGGCATCGCCGGCATCGCCCGCGAAGTGGGTGTACTGAACCGCTGCCCGGTACAGGGCCCGGAAATCGCCCCGGTGGCCGCGCAGATCGACGACAGCCTGCCCGTCTCCCTGATGGCCGGCGACGCCTGCCCGCGCTACGTGGGCCGCGTGATCCGCAATATCGATATCAACGCCCAGACGCCCCTGTGGATGCAGGAGCGCCTGCGCCGCAGCGGCCTGCGTTCCATAGACCCGGTCGTCGACGTCACCAACTATGTGCTGCTGGAACTGGGCCAGCCGATGCACGCCTTCGACCTGCAGAAACTCAGCGGCGGCATCAAGGTGCGCCTGGCAGAGAAGGGCGAGGAACTGACCCTGCTCGACGGCCAGGAGATTAAACTGCAGGAAGGCACACTGCTGATCACCGACGAGCAGAAGCCCCTGGCCATGGCCGGCATCATGGGCGGCCTGGACTCCGCGGTGACTGAAAGCACCCGCGATATCTTCCTCGAGAGCGCCTTCTTCCACCCGCTGGCCATCGCCGGCAAGGCTCGCTCCTACGGCCTGCACACCGACTCCTCGCACCGCTTCGAGCGCGGCGTCGACTACCGCCTGCAAGAGAGAGCGGTCGAGCGCGCCACCCAGCTGCTGCTGGACATCGTCGGCGGCGAGCCGGGCCCGGTGCACCTGCGCGAACTGAGCGAGGTCATGCCCGCCGAGCGCCATATCACCCTGCGCAGGGCGAGCGTGCCCCAGCGCCTGGGCGTGACCCTGGCCGACGACGAGATCGTCGATATCCTGACCCGCCTGGGCCTGGAGAAGATCGACCAGAATGCCGACGGCTGGACCTTCCTGGCCCCCAGCTTCCGCTTCGACATCGCCATAGAGGCGGACCTGCTCGAGGAGCTGGCGCGGGTCTACGGCTACAACCGCATTCCCAGCCTCAGCTTCACGGCCGCCCTGGACATAGTGCCGCAACGGGAGAGCGAGATCGCCCAGGATGCGCTGGAGCAGACACTGCTGGCCCGCGGCTACAACGAGGCCGTCACCTACAGCTTTATCGACAGCGATTCCGCCGCGCTCTTCGACCCCCAGGTGGAGCCGGTGGCCCTGCAGAACCCGATCAGCGCCGAGTTGGCGGTGATGCGCAGCAGCCTGATTCCGGGCCTGTGCAAATCGCTGCAGTACAACCTCAACCGCCAGCAGAGCAGAGTGCGCCTGTTCGAATCCGGCCTGCGCTTTGTGCCTGGTAACACCGTGGCCGAGCTGAAGCAGGAGCCGATGCTGGCCGGCCTGGTCTACGGCAACCGCTTCAGCGAGAACTGGACCGGCGGCAAGGACGCGGTTGACTTCTACGACATCAAGGCCGACGTGGAGGCCCTGTTGGCCCACTATGTCACGGGAGGCGTGGCCGCTAGCGCCGAGGACGAGTTCCGCTTTGAGGCCGGTCAGCACCCGGCCCTGCACCCGGGGCAGTGCGCCCGCATCCTGCGCGGCGACAGAGAGGTGGGCATAGTGGGGGCCCTGCACCCGCAGCTGCAGAAGAAGCTGGACCTGCCCAAGTCCGCCTACGTGTTCGAACTGAGCCTGGAGGCCCTGGGCGAGGCCCGCCTGCCGTCCTTCAGCCCCCTGTCCAGGTTCCCGGAAGTGCGCCGCGACCTGGCCCTGCTGATCGACGCCGAGGTGCCCGCCGCCAGCCTGGTGGAGAGCGCCGTCGAGGCCGCCGGCGAAACCTTGACCGACCTCAAGATTTTTGACGTCTATCAGGGCAAAGGCATTGATTTCAATAGAAAAAGTGTCGCCATGGGCTTGACGTTTCAGCATCCGTCGCGCACCCTTAACGACGACGAAATCAATGCCGCGGTAGATGCGGTGGTCGGTACATTAGAACAAAAATACAACGCCAGCCTGCGCTAGCGGAGCAAGATGCTCCGGGGTGCCGGTTGTTCTGGCACCCCGAGAGCGTCTGCTACCGGGTTGAAAGCCGCCGCGGTTTGGGCCGCTTCCGATTTGGAGTCGACGCAGGCGACCTGAGTCCGTGACTTCAGGGCGGATGCAGAGTGCAAGATATTGGCGTCACAGTGGATTTTCCGAAGGAGAGGCGTAGCCTGGTCTACGTCCGACTGAGGAAAATTCGCTGTGGCGTCAAGAGCTTGTGCTATGCACCGTCATGAAGTTGCGGGCTCAGGTCCAGATCTGTTGGCAGGAACCAATGACAGAGGCACTGACCAAGGCCGGGCTCGCCGAAAAGCTGTACGAAGAGCTGGGTTTTAACAAACGCGAAGCCAAAGAAATCGTCGAATTCTTTTTCGAGGAAATCCGCAACGCGCTGGAAAACAACGAGCAGGTCAAACTGTCCGGTTTCGGCAATTTCGACCTGCGCGACAAGAGCCCGCGCCCCGGCCGCAACCCCAAGACCGGCGAGGAGATCCCCATCTCCGCGCGCAGGGTAGTGACCTTCAAACCGGGACAAAAACTCAAGGCACGAGTAGAAGAAGATGCTGGAAGCGAGCAACAATAGCGAATTGCCGGTGATCCCCGGCAAGCGCTATTTCACCATCGGAGAGGTCAGCGAGCTGTGTGCGGTCAAGCCCCACGTGCTGCGCTACTGGGAACAGGAATTCCCGCAGCTGAGCCCGGTCAAGCGCCGCGGCAACCGCCGCTACTACCAACACCAGGATGTCATCCTCATCCGCCAGATCCGCGCACTCCTGTACGAGGAGGGCTACACCATCGGCGGCGCCCGCCTGCAGATGGAGAACGGCAGCGACAAGGCCGAGAGCGTGCAGCTGCAGCAGGTGATCCCCCAGGTGATCGCCGAGCTGGAGGGGGTGCTGACCCTGCTCGAAACCTGAGCCAGGGCTACCCTGGAACAGGATTCCAAAAGGCGCAAATCCGGGCTTGCATTCCCCCGCCACTCATGTATGATTTGCGCCTCATCGCAATGCGATGTCTCTTATAAATCAAGCACTTAGCGCCGACCTCGGCGAACAGACAGGAGCTTGGTTTAGCTATGTCGGGGTGTAGCGCAGCCTGGTAGCGCACCACACTGGGGGTGTGGTGGTCGTCGGTTCAAATCCGGCCACCCCGACCATTCAAAGCCTTACGCCATGCAGGTTTCAGAGCGATTCCAGCATTGAGCGTACAAAAACCAAGTTCAAAGCGTACAAAAACCCCGTACAAAAACTCTCGATCACTTTCGAAGCAGTAGCTTCGGGTCGATGCTGATCCCCACCTCTTTGTATTCCCGCTCGTGCCCGCCGAGGTAAAACTTCTCGGTAATTTCCGCATCTGTGTGGGCGCAGATTTCCGCAATTTCTTCGGGGCTGTGGCCGGACTTTTTGAGCAGATGGGACGCCAGGGCGCGCACCTCGTGAAAAGTCGGACGGGCGTCGCTGGGCAAATCTTGGCGCACGCCGGCGGCGTCGCGCGCCTCCTTGAACTGGTTCGACAACCTGGCGGGCATCAGCCGGCACCAGTGCTCGTCCTGCTTTGCCCTCGGCTGCCGCTTCTTGGGCTGGTAGGACACCGCGAAGGGGCAGCGGTAGTTCTGCAGGGACAGTTCCCGGGCGCGGTTGATTACCTGGCGCAGTCCTGGGTGATGCTCATAGGACCAGCGCAGGTAGGTGGCCCGCTCCTCGCCGCGCTGGTTGATCGACTTGTCGACCCCCTTGTCGATGCCGGCGTCGGTAACGTGCTCGTCCAGCCGCAGACTGCACACATCGCCGCGGCGCATAGTGGTGAGTAGGGATAGCTCCATTGCCACCTGCAGCCCCTGGTATCCCAGCTCGCCGGCCGTATCGTATATGCGCCAGAAATCTGGCAGGGTCAGGCGCTGCCGCACCTTCGGCGGCCGCTGGCGCGGTATCAGCTTCGGCGCCTCATCGCTGGTGTTGAACGGGTTGAAGGGAAGCTTTGGCACTGCCCCCTCCAGCATTAGGTAGTTGACGAAGCTGCGCAGAGCGGCGCGGCTATTGCGCTGGGGATGGTAGTCCTGCACCTCCCACCACTCCCGAACCATGGCCAGGGTCAGCTCGTGGGGCATGGGGTTCTTCAACTGCTCGCACATACGCTCAACATAGCGTCGCTTCTGCGCCCACCTGGCCGCCGTGGCCTGCTTCGGGTGGTTCAACTCCATCCATGCCACCCAATCGCTGTAGCGGTCCAGCAGGCTGCCGGCGCGTGCCGTCCAGACCGTTTCATTGGCCGCAGGCTGGCGCTGGTAAAGATCCCGCTGGCGGTTGGCCTGCTTCGCCTGGCGGATGGCTTCCGCGGTGGTGGCGTGGAAAGTAAGGCTAGAGCCGTCAGGGCGCATGTAGCGCCAGTAGTTCGCCCGCTTCTTCGGGTCGGTATAGAGGTTTTCCGGCAGCTCCAGGCCGTCCACAAACCTCGGTTTGCGTGGTCTTGCCATTGTTCTTCCCTGTTGATTAACGGTGTGCCAGCAGCGGTGATAGCGGCTCGGCATCTTCGGTGTTTGCCGCGCGCTCTTCCGTCCGTATTGTGCTGGGATCGTGGAAGCCGTTGCGGTAAATATACAGCCGATCCCCCAACCATCGTCCAGCGACTTCGCCGGCGGAGACCCATTTGATGACGGTTTCTCGCGCAGGCATGGTGCCGACAAAGTTCTCCTTCACCCAGTCTTTCCAGTACATAAGTTGGTTGCTGGTGCTCATCGCTCTATCCCGCAAACATATCCAACTGGTCTTCGTGTTTCTCCGGCGGTACCGGATTGCCGAGCGGTGTAAATGCCGTGCATTTCGGCTGTCCATCATCGCCATAAACCCATTCGATTGGGTATTCCGGATCACCTGGGCTGTAGGCCATGGTTGCCGCCACAATTGGGCAACCCATGTCCGTGTCTCGCTCACACTGATCGCACCATACCTCAAAAAACAGAGTGCCCTCGGTGCCGTTGGCGGGCTGATATGGCTGGCCAGCCTTGGCTATGAGTCGGTCGGCATGCGCTTTTTTGTAGATTGCTCCAGGCATCGTATTTACCCCGCAAAAATGCCAATCAAAAAATCAACCGCGAAATATGTACCGAATATCAGGCTGCTGAGTGATGCCCAGGCTATCCACGGCTGCAGGCGTTCGGGGGCGGAGTAGATCGGGAGGAGGGTCATTCTGCCGCCTCCTGATCTATCGGCCGCCAACCAGATGGTGTTCGTTTGCGATCAAGGCGCTCACCGCTCTCATCAACCCAACGCCAGCCACCTTTCCGCCTCATCGTTTCGCTTTTGTAGGGTTTTCGCATGGCCTTGATGCTGTAGCTGCCCATGCAGTCATGGATTAGCACCTCTACCCACTGATTGAACTTCGGCCAGCCGTCGCGGCTCCACCCCTGGGCTTTTTCTGCTTCGCTCAGCATCACTGTACCTCCCGCTCTGGATATACGCCTGGCAGAGAAATGGCGGCGGCCAGGTCTTTGACCCATACCGGTGTGCTGCTCAGAACGAAGGTCTCCCCGGCCATGGCCAGCAACATCGTCTCGGCCATAACTGAGGCGATGGCTTGGGCGGCCGGCGGCGGCACTGCGTTGCCGATGCGCTCCCGCCAGGCAGAATCGCTCAGGCCGTCGAGCTCCAGTTTTTCAGCCGGGTCGACAAGACCCTGCAGGGCGGCCAGTTCCAGGGTGGTGAACGGCCGATGCCAGGTGCCATCGAGGGCGCGGATGACGGCCACCAGCCTGTCGCCGGCCGCCGGCAGGTATTCGCCTTCCAGGGGCGCCTCGACCGGGCCGCGAGGGTCGGCCACTGACCACCGGCCGTTGTCGTGGCAGGCGAAGCCAGACACGGCCCCGCAGCTGGCAGACCACGGCACGACGCCGTAGTGGCCGCCGGTCAGGTAGTGGTCGCCGCGCTCCCGCTGGATGCCCGGGCGAGGATCTGCCACGGCAAAGGCGCCCTGTCCGGTGGTACTGCCGGCGATGACGGTGCCGGCCGGGCTGGCAAAGTCGGTTACCTGGTATTTGCCGGCGAAGGAATTACCGCGGGGATCGGCAACGCTGAATGCGCCTTGCCCGGGGGATTGCTGGCCAGTGACAGCCCCGGTGCTCTCGTCCCAGCGCCTCACGCCGTAGGCCTGGCCGTGGTTCCAGTGTGCCGACTGGTTGAAGCGCGGGTCAGCAACCGCAAACTTTCCGTTGCTCGGCAGGGATTCACCGGCCACTGTTCCCATAGATTCGCCCCAGCCGTTCACACCCAGGTAGCCGGTCCGGTATTCAGGCACGATCAGGTAATCCCGCAAGTGGCCATCCTCGACGGCCAGCTTGTTCAGGCTGCGCCAGTCGCTGCCGGCCTCCACAAAGGCCAGGCGCACCCAGGTTTTCCACTGCAAACGCGGAACCCGGTGCATGGGCCCGGCGGCATCGTCTCCGGGCAGCGGCATATCGCCCAAGATGTCGCCCACGGCGCGCAGGGGGCGCTTGGTGGGCTCGTACAGGAAGGCCGGGACCTTCTCCTGGTGCCGGGCCACCAGCAAGAAGCGCTTGCGGCTCTGGGCCAGGCCGCCCAGCTCTCCGCAGTCGTGGGTGGTTTCCGCAACGGCATAGCCGTAGGACTGCAGCAGTGCGCAGATCTGGTCCAGCAGCGGTCGGCCCCGGTTGGCAATGCGGGGCACGTTCTCGAAGATCAGCAATTCAGCCGGATCATCCTTCCAGGCTTCCAGGGTCAGCCAGATGCCGCGCAGGGTGAGGCCGTTTAGTGCCTGGTATTTCGGTGTGGTGCTCTTACTCTGGGACAGTAGTCCGCTGAACCCTTTGCAGGGGGCTGACAGGAATACGACGTTCGGGCGCTCTCCTCCGGCCGCCGCTTGGATGTCCGCCGGCGTCGCCTCGCGCCAGTCTGCCGGCGGCTCCACCCCGTGAAATGCCTCGTACTGTTCGCGGCTGAACATATCCAGCACGGTGCCCTCGGCGCCCGCCAGCTGGTTGAAGTCACGGATCGCACCAGCATCCACGTCCACACCGCCGATGCAGCGGAAAGACGCTTCCATGGTGCCCACCCGCGCGTGGCCGCGGTTGAATCCAGCTGCGCCGCCGCCAAGGCCGCAAAAAAGATGGAAGTGCTTAAACTCAACTTTTTCGGTCATTATTTTCGTTCCTATTGTGAATAGTCAGGCGGATCTGCTTACCCTCCAGTCGGTAATCAAACTTTCGCTTTGCGGTAACGGCTGGCAGCCACGGGAACTGATTTACCAGGCGTCGCTTAAGCCTTGCGCTATTGGCGTGCCGAAAATGCCCCACGTAGCTGGCGGTAACGGATTTGATGGCTCGGAATTGCTCTGGAGTGGCCTGGATTGTCCCGCTGGAAACATGCGTCCTTTCCCAGTCAGAGAGCGCGGTACGGGCATGCGAGACAACACGCCGGCGGACCAGGGTGTGGGTTGGCCGCACGACGTATCCCAGGAAGTCGATGCCATCAGTGAGCGGGCGCAGGCGAATATCTGGTTTCAGTCGGAGCTGGAGCGCACGGTCGATAAACTCTTCAATCTGTTGCTGCCACTGGATCAGTTGATCGCGGTCGTGATGCACCAGCACGAAATCATCGACATAGCGGAGATAACGCGTTGCTTTGAGCGTGTGCTTAACGAATTGGTCCAACTGGTCCAAATAGACGTTGGCGAAAAACTGGGAGCTCAGGTTGCCGATGGGTAGGCCGCAGCCTGGACGGGCGTTCTCGAGGCGCTTGTGCGGCGGCACCAGGCCCCGCTCATCTGGTGTACCGTGGTAAATCACTCCTGCCTGCAGGGGTGGCCGTCGCAGCAGGGCGTGGGTGGCCCGCAATACTTGCGCTGATACTCCAGAGCGCACCAGCTTCTTCTTCAGTGCCGCCCACAGTGTCGGTCGGTGAATCGAGTTGAAGAAGTTGTGAATGTCGAGCTGCAGGTACCAGCCGCCGCCCTGGCCGCTGTGCACCTGCCGGACGAACTTCTGCAGGCGCTGAACGGCGGCATGGCTGCCTTTCCCTCGCCGGTTGGCGTAGCTGTCGAATGTGAAGGCAGGCTCCCACAGAGCTTCCAGCTGCGGAACCAGCCAGTGGTGTACAACACGGTCGGCGAAGTCTGGCGCGTGGATCTCTCGCGCCTTGGGCCTTGTTGCCACGAAGCAGGCGCTTCGGCCTGGCGCCCATGTGAAGTCGTTAATGCGACGCTGCAGGTCCAGAAGGCCGTCAGCCCATCGGGCGTCGAACGCCAGCTGGTTCTGGCTGGGCTTCTTGCCGGCCCTGGCCGTGCGCCATGCGTCATACAGTTCCTGCAGTGAAACCGTCCCGTCACCATGATACTCACCGGCGCGAACCGCCCGAACACACGCGTTGTTGTTGCGGTGGTTGTTGTTGACATTGCCGTTGTTGAAATTGACAACCCAAACGGCTGCTTTGCCGCGCTCTTTCGACCCTTCCGAACAGCCATTGTGGTAGTGCGGTTTCGTCATCGTTTGGCCCCCGCATAATGTGCAGAGGCGGCGCGGCCACTCAGTATCTGGGCGCGCTCCGGATAGGCTTCGCTACCCGAATTCTGGCCCTTTTGGTGAAGTTGACGTTTCCAGCCGCCCGCACACCGGCCTACTTCCTCGGTGGCGCGAATCAGCGACTCGAACTGCTTGAAACTCCTGAAGGCGTGAAGCTGACTTCCCAGTTGCAGACTTAGCTTGAGCTCGTCTATCGCCCAGATCAGTTCGGACACCCAATGCGCCTGGCGACTACGATCACGCCACGCACGGTGGCATATACGCACAACGGCCATGGCTTGAGAGCGTATATCCGTTCCGAGGGTGTACTTGTGATAGCGAGCGAACCCGCGGACTGCCTGCTCAATATCTACCAGCAGGCGTTCCGACTTCTTCACTATTTCTGGCAACTGGTAAGGCTTCATGGCATCAAATCAAAAAATCAAAAATTACTGACCGGCGCGAACCGCCCGAACACACGCGCTGCCGTAGCGGGGGCTGAGGTTGACATAGCCGTAGTGGAAAAGGACAACCCAAACGGCTGCGTCATTCCAGGCACACGGGGTGCTGGTCCAATAAATGTCATTCTGAGTGTCGGGGAACTTCTCAATGTCGATAGCCGGGCCACGACGACTGGTATCAACCAGCGATTCAAGTTCCTTGCGAGTCGGCATACGCCAGCCGTCGCCGAGTTCTGCAACCGCTTCCTCAGCCGCTTCGTAAGTGACATATTCACCACCCAGGAGTGTTTCGCTCCATTCAAGATTGGCGCTTTCAATCGTAGTGCTTATGGTCTGCATGAGATCCTCCGGTAAAAAGGCCCCGTACCAGCGGCCAGAGACAGTTTATTTGATTCAAAAAAGCAAAGAGCTACTGACCGGCGCGAACCGCCCGAACACACGCGCTGTGGTAGCGGGGGAGGTAGCTGACATGGCCGTTGAGGAAAAGGACAACCCAAACGGCTGCGTCGTTGAAGGCACATGGAGTGCTCGTCCAGTAAGAGCGGCTCCGGGTGTCTGGGTACTGATCCGTGTCGATCGCCGGGTCATGGCGAGAGCGGTCTACCAAGGTGGCGAGCTCGTCGACCGTAGGCAGGCGCCAGCCGTCTCCCATTTCCTCGATAGCCTCCTTTGCGGCCTCATAGGTTACGGCCTCTCCTTCGAGCAGTGTGTGGCTCCACTCCAGCTCTGCTGTGGATTGATTGCTGGCGACTCCGGGACTCATGTCGATCGACAGATCGCCACCGTTTATGCCGATGCTGATGGTCTTGCCGGGCATCTTGATATTCAGGTTTTGCATTTCCCCTCCGGTTATTGACTGGTTGGCCGGGCACCAAGCCCGGCGCGGAGTTAAGCAGCGAAGCTGCCGATATAGGTCTTGATGTCGGTACCGCTGAATGCCGAGGCCAGCTTCTCCTGCAATTCGCGCCCCATCTCTTCTTGCTGCGCCTCCAGGCGCTTGATACGCGCGATCAGGGAGGGAGAGTCGCCACCGGTGAGGACCGATAGGCGCAGCTCAAAACTGCGGATATTGAGACCGTTGTAGGGGGTACACTCGAATCGGAACCCTGCCGGCAAACCGTGTTCGCTGCGCGCCTCGATGCTCTCCAAGGCGCTGCGGCTGGCCTTGAAGTCCTGTGACTCGTGATCCTCTCTGCGAGAGGCCTCGATCGTCAGGCGGCGCACCGCGGCAATGGCCTTGGAGTTGGGGATCGCCTCGCCATCACCGGCAAAGCACACGATGGAGTCCTGGTAGTCTTCAAGGAACTCCGCCATGGTCTTCTGGTTGCTGCGGCTGCCGTTGAGGTCCAGCAGCGCCGAATACTCAGCGGTTTTGACAAGTGACAGCTCAGCGGTGAAGTCGGCGTGACCTGGCTCCGCGGCGTCCCCAAGGTTGAAAATGCTGCGAGCGGTCATTTTCTGCGGATCTACGAAACAGGCAGCGCCGGAATCGGCGTGCGCATCGCAGTAGTCCATGAAATCTTTCAGGGCCACAGTCTTCATGGCGCCGCGGTACCGGCAGCGGCCCGGGAGATACTGTTCCAGGCTGGCCAGTTTGAAGTTATCCGGCAATGCTGCCACGGGCATTTCAAGCTCTGCGTCTTTCAGTGCCAGGGTTAAGTCGGCAACTGTCTGCGCCGCCTGGATGGCCTCAATTGCGCTTTTATCCATACTCATTTGCATGTTTCCTCTAATGGTCAGGAGTTTTACTGGTTACTGGGGGTTCTGTTTTTTGTTTGGGTTACGACTTACGGAGCGGGGTCACCTCGTTCACTCCGCCTTTCTTGTCGAACATCTGATCCTGTTTTTCCGGGAAGAAAGACAGGGAGCCTTTGGTGCCGACATACATCGGGGTGGTGGTGGAATTGTCCTCGGTTACGGAACCGCGGGAGGTCGGGCGCTTGTACTTCAGCGTGTGGTCGATCTGTACCTGACTGCTGTTGTTGATGTGTGCCATTTTCAGAGTAATGGTCACCTCGCCTTTGCGTTGGTGGTCGGTTACCGCCGAAGCCACCTCGCTGAGGATGTGGGACAGTTTTTCCTCGAACACACCGCCGTCGAGGTCGCCAAGAAATTCACTGACGTTTGTGGACATGAGTCTCTCCAGTTTGTTGAAAAGTGGGCCCCATACCGGCAGCCCTAGACGGTTACTACTGACTGTGCGCCTGGGCGCGGTTAAAAATTACTGGCGAGGGCTTCGCCGGCCTGTTGCAGATCCATGTCGCACAGCCACTGCAGGACTTTTGATTCGTGGACGCGGTAGTGCTGGGCGAGGACTCCGATGATTTCCGCATCGGTAGGACGCTCTTGCTTGGGTGCAAACGTTCCGAGATTAATTTGAGGAGTGCTTACCATCGCCAGCTCCTCGGCTCGAATATGCTCACCGGGGTTACCGTATTGATCTTCCGGCACTTCCCCCTCAGGCAGCATGGCCAGCAGCTTGCGCAGGCCAGCCAGTGCTTTATCGCGGGCTTCCACTACTTCGGCATGACGATCACCAAAGTTCGGCAGCTCCGCCAACTCCATTGCGCCTATCAGGCCTTCCAAATCTTGCCGGTCCGATTCCATATGGTCAGCCACCACTCCCTTGTATTCGGCAATGATGTTATCTACGCGCTGCTGCTCCTGTAGCCGGGCGTTCTCGGCCTCCATGCGCTCCTGGTCCACCTTCTGCGCGTAAAGCTCTCCCACCTTTGTGATGATGCGGTTGCGCAGTTCCAGCGCCTCGGCGGCGCGCTCCATGGCGTCCACGCAGGACTCAGCCTGCAACTGCTCCAGCGCCTCGGCCAGTTCGCCGGCGCCCATGGTGTAGGCCTGCTCCTGCACCGTGTTCAGGTAGTCGAATACCTGCCGAATCTTGGCCTGGCGCTGCTCCTCGCGGCGCTTCTCGCGCTCGTCGTACTCGGTCTTTGCGGCCTTCCAGGGCTCTTCGATTTCGCTGATTTGCTCGGTCAACTCCTTGGCCTGGCCGTCGATCAGCTTGGTAGCCTCCAGATATGGAGCCTTAATAGCCTTGCGCTTCTTTTCCAGGCCTGTGCGCAGCTTCTGCAGTGTGGTCGCGGCTTCTTTGACCACTGGGTAGTTGTCTTCGGTTACTTCTGCCGGGATCAGTTGAGGGTTGAAACGCTTGCGCATTTCGGCGAGGCCGGCGGCAGTGGCCGAGTATGCAGTTACCTGCTTTGCTTCCAGGTCTACGTCGTTCAGTGAGGTCATTGTTTGTTCTCCTGTTTTGCTTGCTCAGTCCATCCTTTCTCTTCGGCCACTTCCTTGAGCAATTCCGCCAGCGCGGAACCACGCAAATTGAACTCTTCTTCGCTCAGTTGTCCGGAGCGGCCCTGCTCGCGCATTTTGTTTATCGTGTTCTCGTGGTAACCCTTGAGAGCCGCGGCATTTGGGCTAGCGTGGTAGGCGTGGCGCTTGCCTTCGATGAACTGCTTGCGCTGGGCGTCCATGCGCTCCCTGTTTCTCTCATCGTGCGCTTCGGTAACGCGCTCGCGGCGATATTCCGGATCGTCCCACTCACCGCCGTAGATGTCGGCGGAGAACCCGAGAAAACTCATGCACTTCTTGAAGGCATCGGTCAGGGATTTCTTCGCGTACTCTTTGTCCTCGACAAAGTATTTCTTCTGGTGGCTCCAGTAGATGCGCGGGGTGTGACCGAAGTTCTCCACGGAGCCTCGGTTGCCGTCCTCGCCGGGGTACCACAGGCGTAGGCGCAAGGTATGGGTAATATCGTGGCCAACCATCACATCGCCGTTCCAGTTGGGCTTGCCCTGGTCGTCGCGCTCCTCGACAATTTCATATCCCCAGCGAACGCCAATAGGGCCCCACAGTTCTGTTGCTTTCTCCAGCATTCCGATATGGTTGATGCTGGTTACTTTGCGGCCATCCTGGGTTCCATCCTTGGTGTAACGGGCATTGGTGGTTTTTGCGCTATTCCACAAATCCATGTTTGTATTTTCAGATGTGGACATGCTCACACTCCCAATTCACCAATTGTTTTGCAGCCGCCGGCAACTCTTCCGGCTCGTCCGGCTCCTGCTCTTCCTCCGGTACCGGCGCGGGCGGCAGAGGGAAAGGCACCACTTCGCCAGGTTTCGATGCGCCGAGCTCACAGACCGCATCTCGCTCCAGCCAGTTGGTGTTACGCAGGACCAGCTGCAGGCGCTCCCGCACGATTGCCTGGGTTTCGTCGATCCATTCCCAGCGGCGAAGATCTCCAACGGGGAACGGGTTCTCACAGTGTCCCCAGCGCTCGTAGGAGAGGCGGCAGCGCTCCCGGACCGCTTGGCAGATTTTCTGCCACTCCTCGTACTCGTACCCGCGGATAATGGTGACTTTGGGCATCAGGTAACTGGCCCGCCGAGAGGCCGCCACCGCGGCGGCGCTGATGCTTGATCTATCGAGGCGCATATCCGGCCCTCCCCAGTGCGTTTTGCAGTTCAACCAAAGCGGCCAGCATCGCGTGTGCTTCGTCGTCGTTCTGGCTATTCAGCTTGCATTCGTGCCAGCCTGCGCGCTTAACAAACTGCGCGAGGGCCATGAACTTGGCCGGAGTCCCCTCCAGTTCCAGGGTGAGTGTCTCGGTAGTCATTCGATCCATCCCCACTCCCGGGCCTCGAGCGCAAACTCGTCGTAGTGGTCGCCGGCGATCTGCTCGATACAGCGGCGGCTGAGCGCCTGCAGCCTGGTGCCGGCCTCGTGCGCGTCGGACAGGGCCAGGCGCCCCAGAAACGCGGCGACCGTTTCGTCGGCGCCTGCCGCCATTTCGTCCACTGCGTCGGCCATCGCCTCCGCGTGGAGGTCATGTGCGCGCTCGGCGACCTTGCTCAGTCGGCCCAGCTCGCGCAGCAGGCGCATTTCGATGAAGTCGGCTACTGCCTGTACATCCTTGTCGCTGATCTCCGACTGGGCGCCCTGGTGGCGCTCATAGGCAGCCAGTGACTGCTCTACCGGGGCTGCTGAGCTGGTGGCGAATGCTGTGGTCATGGCTGCCTCCTTGGCGCAAAAAATCAGAAATTACTGACCGGCGCGAACCGCCCGAACACACGCGCGGTTGGAGCGGAGGTAGTAGTAGACAGTGCCGAGGCCGAAATGGACAACCCAAACGGCTGCGTCGTTGAAGGCGCAGGGCGTGCTGGTCCAGTACCAGTCGCTCTTGGTGTCGGGGAATTTCTCGGTGTCGATGGCCGGGTTGTAGCGGCTGGTGTTCACCAGAGATTCCAGCTCTTTGCGGGTCGGCATGCGCCAGCCTTCGCCGAGTTCTGCGATCGCCTGTTCGGCTGCCTCGTAGGTGACGTCATCGCCGTCCAGGAGCGTTTCGCTCCACTCAAGGCCTGCGTGAGTGATGGTTTTGAAGGTTGCTGATGTTTCCATGGTCTTGCCTCTGGGTTGGTTATTTACTGTTCGCCACGCATCGCCTTGGTGGTGGCGGACTGGCTGATTCGCGGGCAATAACCCAGCCAGTAACGGGTCGCGGCCGCATCGCCGTGAGTCCGCGCAGTCCACCGGATAACCTCCAGATGCTGCTTGCGAGTGCGCTTGTCGACATGCACATCAAGTGCACCTTTCTGCGCATCGCTCCTGGCTGCTTTGGTGGTCATGGCGGTGGACATTTCTCGAAGCCCTCATTTAGCGTTCGAGATAAATGTATCACAGTGATAAACAATGACAAGCTAAAAGATAAATTATTTTAGCTTTTTGGCGGAAAGTTCATTGAGTAGCAGCTCCGAAATTTCTGGGGCTATACCCCTGATGGCGTCGGCAACATCCTGCAAGTCAGTGATTTCGGGGGCTGGGTGGATGCCAAGGATTTCGTTGGGAGTGATGGAGAATTCGCGGTAGAGGGTTGCAAACTGCTGGAAGGTGAGGAAGGTCTTTTTCCCTTTTTCGAGATCTCGTACAGCACCACGTTCCATTCCCAGCAGTTTCCCGAAGGACTCCTGGCTCATATTTGCGGATTTTCTGACCCGATACAAAATCTGGCCGGGGGTGGGGTGCTGCGACATCCGAACAACAACATCTTTACGGATAAGCGGGATTTATCCCGCAATGGTTACCATTATGCTTGATTTTGGCCGCCTTTTGTCAGAATCCGAGGTGATAATCTTGAACGACCACATAGAGATCCACGGATCACGGGAGGGGATGTGAGTCGGTTGGAGGTGTTGTCGAGAGACCAGGAGCCGGAAAGGATTGATGGCGTTGAGGTTATAGCCGCAATACGAACCGGGCTCACGATGTCAGGCTTTCAGTGCGGGGAGTGCGTGAAGTTGATAGGTTGCGGGACGGTAGCGCAGCAGGATTTCTGCCTTGAGTGGGAATCCAGGCTTATTCGCCTCGGTACACCATCCGGATCGCAAAGGTCGGGTCCATGATCTCGCTGGACCTGGATTGCTCAGTATAGGCGTAAACAATCGCCACGGCGCGGGCCTTGGCTTCTGTGGGCATACTCTTTATGCCCATCTGGGCCACTTTTTCATCCACAGCCGTGATGCTGTCCACGAGCAGGTCGAGATTGATCCCGCTTTCTGTTTTGACCGTATCAGCGCTCTCTTGGTGCACCACATCAAGCCAGCCCTTATCCATGCCGCAGGCGGTTTCGATGCGTCGAGCTACGGTGGTTCCTATCCGGCGTCGAGGGTTGGGGCCAATAAGCTGTGAAAGCTGCGAAGTCGACATCGACAGTGCCTCGGCAAACTCCTTCAAGTTGCGATACTGCCTCGCAAGCTGCCTGGCATTTTCCAGCCGGATGTCCCCAACTTCCATTCGTGTGTGCCTGTAGACCATAGAATCAACTCATATCATTTTGATAAACCCGCAGACACCAATCAACTGGCCACCATGATTCATTGTGGCGCACCCTACCACAACTATTACTTATCAATGCTTGCCAAAAATGTATCATCACGATACATTTTAGAGCATGAAGCCATCTGAATACCTGAAATCGATGAGCCTGAAGGAGCGGGAGGTCTTCGCCAAGAAGATCGGAACCACCCTGGGCTACCTAAATTTGGTCGCCGGCGGCCACCGACAGATGGGCCCCGGCCTAACCCAAAGGTTCGTCAAGGAGGCCGAGGGCGAAGTGACTCTGGCCGAGGCTCGCCCGGACATTTGGGGCGAAGGCGCCGCATAGCAACAAATCAACATAAGGAAATCTCGTCATGGAATCGATGGGTGAAGTATCCGTGGGGGTAGAGGAAAGGGCACGCAAGAACCTTTCACTGTGCTTGCAGCGGCTTGCAAGTGTGGGGCAGAGAGGGGCAGCCGAGGCGATCGGCGTGCACGAATCCACGATCAGCAGGATGAAGGAAGGGGACTTGGAGAAGGTTTGCCGGCTCCTCGCGGCCTGCGATTTGAAGATCGTGCCCGGCACCTACCGCTGCGCAAAACCCGAAATTATTGAAGCTGCCTTGGTGTTTGCCCGGGCGGCGATAGAGCAGACCAGTAGAGACCAGACGCTGGTATGGGATGACTAGGAGGATTTATGGCGAAGCCAAAGGCCACCCATGCTGACCTTCGGGCGGCGATGGGCCAATTGAGTTCAGTTGTCAGCCGGATCTCTGCTAAGGCAGAGCGCGAAAGGGCGGAAATATCGGAGCCCTCCTGCGACCGCATCTCGCTGACCCCGAAACAGATCTTTGACCATGCCATGCAGCTGACCATACAGAACGGCGGCAGCGTTCATCAGCATATTACAGATATTAAGCAGGCCATTGCTGAAGCGAACAAGGCCCAGCCGGAGCCGGGCCAGTAGCGCCTACTTCTGTTTGTGGGCGTTTTCAACGGCGTCGTAAATCGTCTGGAAGGCGGACGCAATATGCTCAGCCTCGTCTTTGATGTGGATGCCTTGGGGATAGGTTGACGTATTGGAGCCGCCGCGCTGTAGCGAGGCTATCAGGATGTCAGCGGCAATGCGTTCAGAAGAGTCGGACATAGCAATTTCTCCGTTACTGTTGGTGTAGGAGCTTGCAGTGTACCGAGAAACCCGTCACCTGGGGAGTGGTGAGGCTGCCGGGCTGCCGGCTTGGGAGCGAGGCCAGCGTGGCCTTTCCACTCTAATAAGCATCGGCATAGCAGATAGCGGATTCACCGGCGTTGCCGAGCGTCGGGGCACATCCCACCGGCACCCCACAAGCCACGGTGCCAGAGTCCGCTACCTGGTGTGTCGAGCACTATCAAGACCATAGCAGAGCCGCAGAAGCGGACGGGGGTATCGATGGCAGCATTGCCGTACATCCAACTCTATATCGCCGACTACCTGGCCGACACCATGCACCTGCAGGCCGAGGAACACGGTGCCTACCTCCTGCTGATCTTCAACTACTGGCAAACCGGAAAGCCTATCCCAAAGAGGCGCTTGCAAGCCGTTGCACGGGTTTCCAACGACCGTTGGCCTTCCGTTGAAGAGTCGTTGAGCGAGTTCTTCAACGACACGGGGACGCATTGGGAGCACATCCGCATCGAGGCTGATTTACAGGCTGCGAGGGATGCCCAAGCACAGAGGGCCGCCGCAGGCAAGGCTTCGGCAGAGGCCAGAAAGCGGGCAAAGGTTGAAAAAAACAAACGGGAAGGCAACGGCCGTTCAACGCCCGTTAAAAATCCGTCGAACGAAAACCCAACGAATAAAGAACAGAACAGAACAGAACAGAGTAATGAATTACCTAACGGTAATTCTTCTGCGTCGCCCCCTTCGGAGGCTCCACCGGAAGTTGTGCTGGAGATCCCGACGAATCGCAGAGGCGAGGTATTCCAGGTGACCGACACCAAGGTCGCTGAGTACCGGGAAACCTATCCGGCAGTGGACGTGGTGCAGGAACTCCGTAACGCCCGCCAGTGGTCCATTGACAACCCCGCGAAGCGGAAAACCCTCGGCGGGATGCCGCGGTTCCTGAATTCCTGGCTATCCAAAGCCCAGAACCAAGCGCCGCGATCACCTCCTGTTCAACCCTACAAAACCGCGATGCAGCAGCGCTCGGAGCGCGCCGCTGCGACGTTTGATCCACAGCGAGCTACGAATTTTTAACGGGAGTGATGGCCATGCAAGACGTGACCACCCTGCTAACACAGCCGCCGACGCAGCACCGGCGCCGGCCGATGAGTTCGGCGGAACTCACGGAGGAACAGCGCAATGCCGTGGGGTATTTCTTCGCTCGGCTGCGCCTGGTCAATGCCGCCCAATACGACGCGCTGATGCCCGACGAAACAACCGAACAGATCACCAAGCGCGAGTATGCGGCACACCTGATCGGTTTCTCACGGGAGCAGATCGATAAGGGCCTGGAGGCGCTCCACTACATGCGCCAGCAGGGGCACCCTGACTATCGATTCCTGGACATTGACAGGGTTATCGGATTGATCGCGCACGGTGGCGTCACGGAAGGCAATCCAGCACGGATACACAAGCCATTCCCGCCGCTGCAGTTGCCCGACAAAACCGCACAGGAGCGCTCTCGCGCAATCGGTCAGCGCACCCTGGACAACTTGAAATCAATGTTTCCGGATGAAGATCCGGGCCAGCAAACCGTATAGGAGACCCCGATGACCATAGCAACCATACCCGACGCCTACGACCGAATCGCGATAACCGACGCGAGCAGCCCGCTGGCCGTGTTCCGCACCAAACGCGCGGATCGCGTGGACGCAATGTTCGCTAACACCGTCCTGACCCAGCGCCGCATCGAGCAGGGAGATATTAACTACCTTGGCACATTCCACCGCGACAACCTGCCGGAGGCGCGCGAGAAGCTGGCGGCCTATGCAGAGTTCGCGCACCAGGGCGATCTCAGCATACAGGGCGCCGCGTAACAAACATCCCCTCACAGGATGCACCGCGCCGCCGGTATGGGGCGCACCATTAACCAAACTGGAGAGTGACCATGAATTTTGGAGAGGCTATCGAAGCTCTGAAACAGGGTGAAAAAGTTCAGCGCGCCGGATGGAACGGAAAAGGCATGTGGCTGATTTTGGTTCCGGGAACGCCGAATGTTCGGCCAGTCGCCGGGACGCCATATAGCAATGCAGGGATAACTGAAGCCACAAACATCAACCCCCACATCGACATGTATACAGCTCAGGGTGATATGCCGCCCGGATGGTTGGCGAGCCAAACCGACATGCTCGCCGAGGATTGGCAAGTCGTAGTTGCGGAGGCGCAACCAGGGCAGCTTCAGTGGAGCGAAACGCTCCTGGACGGTGAAGCCGTTACCTATGAGGCCGCCGAAAAGGCCATCGCCGAACTCGGAGAAGGCTGGCGCATGCCGACTTGCGAAGAGCTGCAGTCCCTACGGGATCTGTCTCGCCACGATCCGGCTATTGATACCGACAAGTATCCGGATACAAAAAGCCGCGCTTATTGGACCAGCACCCCCTGTGCCTGGAATGACGCAGCCGTTTGGGTTGTCAATTTCAACGGCGGCCTTGTCAGCAGCGGCCACCGCTACCTCAGCGCGTGTGTTCGGGCGGTTCGCGCCGGTCAGTAATTTCTGATTTTTTGAATTGGCGCCGCGCCGGCACGGACGGCCATTATCGAGGACAAAGCCATGCCAGTAACCGAAACCAGCAAAGCCAGTTACCGCTGGCTGCAGGACCACGGCCTCGCCAGCAGTTGCCGCGAGCGGATCTTTCGCGCGGCGATCAGCTTGCAGCGGTGTACTCGCCGGCAGCTCGAGGACGCGACCGGCCTGCGGCCCAACCAGGTCGCCGGCCGGGTGGCGGAGCTGATCAAGTGCGGATCCCTGGTGCGCGCCGGCCACACCAACTGCCCGCATACCGGCCGGCTGGTGGAGCTTCTGGAGGTCGATGCTGCGGTGGCGGAGCGGTTTCGGGAGGTGGCTGCCTGATGGATGGCGAATACTGGGTAATCCGTACCGATGACCAGAAGGCGGCCGCAATGGGCCACCTGGCGTGTATCCGGCCGGACGAGGCGGCACCGGTAGCGATCAAGGTGGAGCCCTACAAGAAAAAGCGCAGCGACCTGCAGAACCGATTCCTATGGGGCTGGGTGTACGAGCAGATCCGGTCGAAGCTCGAGGCCGCCGGCATTGTCATCAACTGCGACGACGGTACCGAGCACCCTTACACCAAGGATGTTCTGCACGAGATCTTCAAAACGAAGTTCCTCACCATCGGCAGCATTGAGGCCAGGGGTCGCAGTCTGACGCTTTACAAGTCCACCACTGAGCTCAACACCGCTCAGTTTTCCGAGTTCGTGGAGCAGGTGCGGCAATTCGTGTGGCAGTTCTGGAGTATCCAGGTGCAGGAGCCGGTCAGCGGCTATTACCGGACATTGGCGGAGGAAATCAATGGGCGAAGTTAAGCGAACGCCGGCAGACATAGCATTCAGCAAATGCGTCAGGGAGAGGTCAGGGTGGACCTGTGAGCGCTGCGGCGCGCAGCATGAGTGCAATTCCATGGGGCTCCACTGCTCCCATTTTCACGGCCGCGGCAAATGGTCGGTGCGGTTCGACCCGGACAACGCATTCGCCCACTGCTACGGCTGCCACCGCTACCTGGGCAGCCGGCCGCAGGAGTTCGCCGACTGGGTGCGGAACAAGCTAGGCGATGGGCTGTTCGAGATAGTCCTGGAGCGGGCTCAGGACACAAAGCTGGGGCGCCTGGCGAAGCGCGAGGCCTCAGAGATAGCCAGGTACTACCGCGAGCACCACAACCGCATGCTGGAGCAGCGGGCTATAGGCATTGAGGGTCGGTTGGAAATAGTTGGGTATTTCTGAGTAGAGGGGGGGGAGCTATGGCTGGGATCAGAGATAGCGAGAAGCTGAAACAGCTGCAGTCGCGTCGGGACAGGCTGCTGGCCACACTGCCAGGCCTGCGGGAAGAGGCGAAGTCGGCTAACCGGGCGCTGTCCGAGGCGGAGAACAAGCTGAAGGCGGTAGAGCAAGAAATTGACGGGCTGGCAGAGGCTGATCCGGTTGTCACCGAGCACGCCATTATCCGTTATCTGGAGCGGGTAATGGGCCTCGACCTGGATCAGGTCCGCTCGGAGATTCTGAGTGATGCCACGCGAGCGCAGGTAAAAGCCCTGAAAAGCGGGAAATTTCCTATCGGGAATGGGGCAAAAGCGGTGGTCAAAAACATGACCGTTGTCTCAGTGATATAGGGGAGCGCATGAGATTCGCTACAGCCCGCCAAGCGTGGCACGACGCCTACGACTGTCCGACCGCAGAATCCGACTATGAGACCATGGCCGCCGGTTCCACTGATCGCAGCCGCACGCGCCGGCGGGCCTACGACACGATCACCGACGACGACGGCAAGGTGATCGCCAGCGCCCGGGTGCCGACCACCTACGCGGTAGAGACACGGGTGGGAAAGGGCAGCAGCGCCCGCATCATGGACGCGTGCGAAAAGGCGCTAGTGCAGAGTGTGATTGGCAAAATCCGCCGCCGGGACCCGCTGGCGTATTGCTGGGGTATGGCTGCCTACGCGCCGCCGGCGCCCCGGTTCAGGGAGCGCGCGGCGCTGCTGGATTACCTGATGCGCGAGTTTGACTCCTGGGGGGAGCCGCACGACCGCACAAAGGTAAGCCAGCTGGCGTTGTTCTGCATTACTGCCTGCTGCCTGCGGGATGTGAACGGCCGGCACGTCGATCTGCGGCAGGCGCGCACCATCCTGGGAGTGGACAAGGCGACCTGGGATCGGGAGTGGAAGAGGGTATGGCAGCGCCTACAGCGGCGGCTGGACCCGCTGCCGGGCAGGGCGCTGGGGCCGGTGGCCGAGCTGGTTGAGAGCTATCAGGAGCGGTGCCGCGCGGCGGGTTGACAGGTTTGTGCCAGAACGGTACATTTTTCCCATGCTGCGGTTTTTACGCCGTAGAGCCAATAACCCGCCACCGAGCGGGTTTTTTTGTGCCCGAATTCTGACCCCCGTGAATCACAGACCCCCAACTGCGATTCCAAACCCCTATGCCCGCCCAGCTGCGGGCTTTTTTATTTCTGGTGACTGCAATGTTCGACAACGACTACTTCAGCGAAGAGGAGTTGTCCTGCCGCTGCTGTGGCCAAAACCACTTCTCCGACGACACTCTGCGCCGCCTGATCCGGGTTCGCGAGCGCTTCGCGGCGCCGATGATCGTGACCAGCGGTTACCGCTGTCCGGAATACAACGCCCGTATCGGCGCGACCATGACCCATGCCAGCGGCCAGGCCGTCGACATCTCCGTCGCCCTGGGCCGGTGCCACAGGTTGCTGAAGGTCGCCCTGGAGGAGGGATTTACCGGTATCGGGGTGATGCAGAAGGGCGAGGTCGGCAAGCGGTTTATCCACCTGGATGACTTGCCGGCGGAGCCCGGCGAGCGCACCCGACCCACTGTCTGGAGCTACTGACATGGGCGTCCCTGTAATCGGTGCCATCAGCAAACTATTGGGCAAGGCTATCGACAAGGCCTTCCCGGACAAGACCGAGGCCAATCGGCTCAAGGCGCAGATTGATGCCCAACTGATTGGCATGGACATCGAGGAGCTGAAGGCGGCCACCTCGATCATCACGGCAGAGGCTGGCGGCGAATCATGCCTACAGAGAAATTGGCGGCCGGTGACCATGCTCACCTTCGTTGGCCTTATCGTGGCCCATTGGCTGGGCTGGACGGCGCCCAACCTGAGCGAGGCCCAGGTCCTCGCGCTCCTAAAGATCGTCCAGATTGGTCTGGGCGGCTACGTGGTGGGCAGGAGCGCGGAAAAGGCCATCAAGACGTGGAAGCAATCGTGAACCCAGCAGCTCAGGAGGCGGCGAGCACAACCATGATTCAAAAAATCGCCAGCGCAGCGACCTACACGGGGGCGGGCACAGCGGTAGTCGGCGGTTGGTCAACTCAGGAGCTGCTGGCGGCCGGCGGCCTGGGTGTGGCTATCCTGGGCTATCTCACAAATCTGTATTTCGGTATTCGCCGCGACCGGCGTGACGAGGCGCACAAGGCCTGGCTGCAGCAGCAGGAAGGTCCTGCCCGGGGAAAGTGATGGCGAAGAAGCCGGTCAGTCTGTCGCTGCACAAGAACACCATAGAGCGACGCAGAAAGCGGGAGCTCGCACGGGACCTGGCCGCATACTGCCGAAACGTCGCCAAGCAGGCAGACATTCGCGCTTTCGCTGTTGTGGCAATCGGTGCGGATGGCCGGGCCTACTGCAATTGGGATACCGGCGGCATTTTGCCGATGTGGGCTTTCCCGCAGACGGTGGCCTCCGCCCTGGTGCGCGATATGGAGGAATCCGAAGTGGATGAGGATTGGAAGCCCTCCCTCCCGGGAAGGTAATGCGTGCGGATCCTGGAGACACAATGAAACGACTGCAGCGAAATAGGGGCGGCAAGGCCACAAAGAATACTGAACAGGGCTTCTTCGAGCGCCTGTTCAGGGGCCAGCCCGACCCGTTCAAGCCTGGCGTGATGGTCAATATCGACGGCGCCAAGCTGAGAGTACTGGCCGCGGACAAGGAGACCGTGACCTTCTGCAATGCCGCCGGCATGCCGATCCGGTGGGAGCGCGAGTGGCTGGAATCCCTCCCGACGGCAAGTATCTATTTCCCGAAGTAACCCGCGAACAACCCTCGAGGACTCGCACCCATGGCAGCACCACCTGGCAATCAATTCTGGAAAGCGCGGACAAAGCACGGCCGCGACAAGCTGTTCTCCAGTTCGGAGGCCCTGTGGGAGGCCTGCTGCGAGTATTTCGAGTGGGTGGAAGATAACCCTCTCAGTGAGGAGAAGCTGTTCGCATATCAGGGCCAGGTGACGCGCGATACTGTGCAAAAAATGCGCGCAATGACCATATCAGGCCTGTGCCTATTCCTGGATATTGACCGCTCCACCTGGACGGCATGGAAGACTGACGAAGATTTTTCCGCAGTCGTCTCGCGAGCTGAGGAGGTGATCTACTCCCAGAAGTTCGCCGGCGCCGCTGCGGATTTGCTGAACGCGAACATCATTGCCCGGGACCTGGGCCTGAAGGACCAGTCAGCACAGGAGGTCACCGGCAAGGATGGCGGCCCCATCAAGCACGAGCACCGCATGACCCCGACCCGCGCCCGAGAGGTGCTGGAGCGCCACGGCATAGACCCGGAGACAGTCGGCGCAGGTGACCCCACCTCCGGTGACTGAGGCGGAGGCGGTAGAGCTCGCCGAGGCCCTGGAGGTCTGGGAGCGCGAGCAGGCATTCCTGCAGGGCGTACCGCCGCGGCTCCGCTGCATCTTCAGCGCCACGCAGCGGATTATCATCCTGGTCGGCGGCCGGGGCTCGGCGAAGTCCTTCACTGCGGCCAAGTTCGTGGCCCGCCGCATCGATGCTGGCGAGCGCTGGATGATGGCGCGGGAATTCCAGAACAGCATTGACGAGTCAGTGCACCCGCTCATGAAGGCGCAGATCGACGCCCTTGGCCTGGAGGCCTGCAGGTACGACGCTACCAGGGTTTACGGCCCGGACGGCGGCGGCGGCTTCTATCGCGGCCTGGCGCGCAACCTGGAGTCGATGAAGTCCACCTTCGCCGTCAACGGCGTGTGGGTGGAGGAGGCGGCCACGCTCTCCGAGAAGAGCATTGATCTGCTGGCGCCGACGGTGCGGGAAGAGGGCTCACAGCTGCTGTTCACGCTGAACCGCGGCGCCAGCAATGACCCGTTCGCCAAGCGCTACCTGCAGCCCTACGAGAAGCACTTGGCGAAAGACGGCATCTACGAAGATGACGACCTCCTGATCATCGAGATCAACTACCCCGATAACCCGTGGTTCCCTGAGGTGCTGGAGAAGGACCGGGCCCGGGACTATGACAAGCTGCCGCGGGCGAAGTACGAGCACATTTGGCTGGGTGCCTACGCCGATACCGTGGACAACGCCATCATTGAGCCGGAGTGGTTCGACGCTTGTGTCGATGCCCACAAGAGGCTGGGCTTCGAGCCGGTGGGCCAGGAGCGCATCGGCTACGACCCGGCCGACGCGGGCGACGCCAAGGCCGTGGCCTATATGCACGGCTCCGTCGTGCTGGACGCGCGCTCTACCGACGCTGGCGACGTGGCCAGCGCTACCGACTGGGCGCTGAGCTACACCAACGAGCGCAAGCCGGACGCCTTTATCTGGGACGTGGTTGGTATCGGCGCAGGACTCAAGGGGCAGGTCAGCGGCGGCCTCGCCGGCAAGAAGATCGAGCTGGTGGGTTTCAACGGTGCCGCGGTACCGGAAAAGCCGGACGCAATCTACAAGCCGGAAGACGGCGAGGTCAAGGAGCCCAAGACCAACCGCGAGACCTTCGCCAACCGCCGCGCGCAGTTCTATTGGATGCTGCGGGACCGGATGTTCAAGACCTGGCTGGCGGTGGACAAGGGCAAGTACATCAGCCCCGACGAGCTGATCAGTATCAGCGGTGACATCGAGGAGCTGGCGCAGCTGCGCTCCGAGGTGTGCCGCATCCCGCGCAAATATGTCGCCGGCGGCAAGATCCAGCTGCTGAGCAAACCCGAAATGAAAAAGCTGGGCATCGAGTCCCCGAACATGGCCGACGCGCTGATGATGTGCATGGCCGAGGTCGAGGTCGATGATGATGACTTCGACTACTCCCGTTCAAATCCTGGAATCCGTTACTGATGGCCAAATCCGATAGCGACATCCTGAAGCTGGCCGACCAGTGTATCCAGCTGTCCCAGGGTGACGACGACTCCACTGTCACCGACGACCGCTACGAGGGATACAAGTACTACTACGGCGAGCCGTTCGGTAACGAGCGCGAGGGCCGCAGCGACTATGTTTCCCGCGACGTGTTCGACGCGGTGGAGGACACCAAGGAAATTCTGCTGGAGGTATTCGCCTCCAACCGCGAGACCGTCAAGTTCACCCCGAAGGACGGCAATGATGTCCTGCAGTCAAAGCTGCGTACCCGCTACTGTAACCGGGTATTCAACCGCGGCAATCGCGGCTATGCACTGCTGCACGATTCCATCCAGGACGCACTGATCTCCAAGAACTGCACCGCCAAGGTGTACTGGGAGGAGCAGACCAGCCACAAGACCCAACTGGTGAAGGGCATCACTGCCGAGGCCTATGCCGATCTTGAGCGGTCCGGGGCGGAGATCGTCGAGGCGGAGCAGGACGAGGCTACCGGCCTGATCGACGCCGAGATCAAGGTCCCGGTCGATGAGTCCGGCGTGGTGGTGGAAATCATCGCGCCTGAACGGGTGGTGCGCGACCCGCAGGCCACCTCACCGCAGGACGCGCGCTTCTGGGGTGAGAAGATAGAGGTCACCCGCTCCGAACTGGTGGAGATGGGCTTTGATCCAGACATCGTGGCCGGGCTCACCGGTGACGGCGACGCCGAACACGAGCTGGAGGAACAGGCGCGCGAGGGCGACGGAACCCTGGAGAAGGACTATCTCGGCGAGGCCTCGCAGGACTTGCTCGAGCTTTACGAGCTGTACATCTGGTGGGACGACGACGGCGACGGCGAGAGTGAGCTGCACCAGGTATTCAAGGTCGGGAATACCCTGCTGGACAGTACCGAAGTTCAGCGCATGATCTATTTCAACTGGGCGGCCATGCGCGTGGCCCACCGGTATGAAGGCCTGTCCACCTACGACATCATCGGTGACATCCAGAAGCTGAAGTCGACGATCAAACGCCAGATCGTCGACAACCTGATGATGGCCAACAACCAGTCGCGCGTCGCCCGCCAGGGCGCTTTCGTGAATCCCGCGGACTGGATAGACAACCCCCTGGGCGCAACCCACTGGGTCAAGAAGGATTACGACAAGCCGATCACTGAGGTAGCGATACCGACACCGGCGCCGCAGCTCTCCTCACTGACAATGCCCACCCTGGAGATGCTGAACCAGGACAAGGAGCATCGCGCCGGCGTCTCGCGCCTGACCGGTGGCCTCAACCAGGAAGTGATCAGTAACCAGAATGCGGACGACATGATCAACCGCATGACCACTGCGGCCATGCGCCGGGTGATGGGCATGGCCCGGCGCTACGCCGAACTGTTCCTTATCCCGATCATGCAGGAAATCTACACCTTAGGCCTCGAGCACGACCAGCAGGGCGTGACGGCGGAGGTGGACGGCCAGTGGCTGGCGCTGGTGCCGCAGGAACTGGGCGACAGCGTGGATATGGAGGTGACCACCGCCCTGACGCCGGACGACGCCGAGAACCGGGCCCGTACGCTGCTGGTGCTGCACAACTCCCTGATACAGGGCATGCAGATGGACCAGAGCCTGGCCACCATCTACGGCCCGCAGAACAAGTACGCGCTGCTGCGCGAGGTGTTCAAGCTATCCGGGCAGCCGTCTCCGGAGTTCCTGACGGATCCGCAATCGACGCCGGCGCAGCTGCAGCAGCAGGTAATGCAGCTCAGCCAGCAGATGCAGCAGCTCACCATGCAGAACCAGCAGCTGCAGACTGTATTGCGGCAGGTCAACCAGCAGGAGCTTGGCATCAAGGCGCAGGACGCACAGACGCGCCAATTCAAGGCGCAGACCGATGCCGAGTTGAAAGCTCAGAAGCAGGCCCTGGACGCCGAGCTGGGCCGCCGCAAGCAAGGCCTGGCCGAGGATGCCGAGGCGCACGACCAGGTAATGGATGACCTGGGACTCGCCATGGACCGCGCCAAAGTCACCGTAACAATTTAAGACTTCCCATGAAAAAACTACTGCAGCGGGTCGCAGGCACCTGCCTGTCACCGCTCGCCCGCTCATCCGCCGCCCAAGAGCTTTGGGACAGCCCGGTCTACAAGCAGGCCGTGCGGGACGTGATGGAGGACATACAGCGGGAGTGGCTGCACTGCGAGAACGCGGCGCAGCGCGAAGAATTGCACCGGCAGACCCGGGCACTGCACCGGGTTACCGAGAAGCTGAACAGCTATTACCAACCAACCGAGGAATAACCGCATGGCGGACTCCGAGAACCAAGAGCGCAGCGCGCTCGACGATGCACTTTCCGAAGTCATGGGCGAGGTGGAGGACTCAACAGAGCAACCAGAAGCCGAGACCGCAGATGAGGAAGAAACCCAGTCTGGAACCGATACCGACACCGAGGAAGAGGCCGAGACCGAGGACTCCGAAGAGGAGCAAACCGAGGACGACGCTGACACCGAGGAGGAGGAATCGGAAGAAGCCGAAGACGACGAGGAGAGCGCGGACCTGTCCGACGACTCCACCCTCAAGATCGACGGCGAAGAGGTATCGGTCAAGCAGGTGAAGGCCTGGCGCGATGCCGAGAAGAACTTCCAGGCGGGTTACACGAAGAAATACCAGAAACTGGCCGAAACCCAGAAGACCGCAGACTCCAATCTGGAGCAGTCGGAGCAGATCCTGGAATTCGTGCAGGCGCAGTTGGCGGCGCCGCTGCAGCAGTTTCAGGGTATTGACTGGCAAGCGCTGCAAGTCAGCGACCCGGCCCAATACCAGCAGTTGAAAGGTCAGTTTCAGCAGGCCATGACCGGCTACCGACAGGTAGAACAGACCGTGAAGCAACTCCAGGACAAGGCGAAAGAGCAGCGCGAAGCGGAATTCAAGCGAAAGGCGCAGGACGCCGTCGCCACCCTGAAGGAAATGCACGCGGACTGGAGCAACGAGCTGTATCACCAGGTGATGGATTACGCCGTGGAAAGCGGCGTACCGCGCGAGGAGATCGCGCAAGAGGTCCGCCCCTGGGTGCTGTCAGCACTGCTCAACCAGATGCGCGCCGAGCAGGCGCGGAAGGTCGAGGCCAAACCCAAACCCCAATCTGTGAAACGCACCATCAAGAAAAAGGCTGTGCAGAAACCCCGCAGCGAAGCCCAGAAGCGCGCCGACGCCCTGAAGCGTGACCGCGCTCTGGCCGCGAAGGGCGACCGGCGCGCGCAGGATCGCGTGATCGCCGCCGAGGTGGATGCGCAGCTCGGACTCTGAGCGAAGCTCAACTCTGATCTGAGGATAGATCCATGACTACCACTTACGATTCCGTCGGCAACGCCGAGGACTTCAAAGACGCGATCTTTGATACCAAGACCATCGACACCCCGTTCATGAACATCGCCAAGAAGTCCAAGGCGACCGGCAAGCTGCACGAGTGGCAGCAGCGCGACCTGACCGCCGCCGGCGATAACGCGCAGATCGAGGGTAACGATAACCCGACCAAGACCTACACCCCGACCGTGCCGCGCTCCAACCGCCCGCAGCTGATGGACAAGGCGTTCAAAATCTCCGACACCCTGGAGGAGATCAAAAAGCACGGCCGCAAGTCCGAGCTGCGCGATCAGTCTGCGGTGAAGCTGCGTGAGCTGAAAAACGACGGTGAGTTCGCGATGACCGGCATGCCGACTCAGGCCGCGGTGGCCGGCGACGGTTCCACCACCGCGGCGCGCATGGCCGGCCTGGCCATCCAGGTGCACACCGACAACCGCGTCGACCACTCCGGCGATGGTGGTGTTACCCCGACAGCGTTCACCGCGGCAAACGGTGAGGCATCCATCAAGGCGGGCCAGTTGAAGGCGTACAATTCCGGCGGCAACCCGGATACCCTGCTGATCAACCCGATCTTCGCCGATCCCATTGCCGGTTTCGCCCAGCAGTCAGGCCGCAACCGGGACATCGAGGACAAGCGCTTGGTGGACTGCATCGACATCATCGACACGCCGCACGGCTCCCTGAGCGTGGTGAAGGGCCGGTTCATGGATGCCACCACCATGCTCGGCATCGACTCCGAGTATGCCGACGTTTCGGTCCTGCAGCCTTCAAAGCTGAAGACCTTGGCGGTCACCGGTCACTCGCAGCCGATGATGTGGCTGTGGGAGGGCTGCGGCAACGTCCTCAACAACAAAACCTGGTTCGTGATCGAGCACATCACCGGCGCCGGCTAAGCGCCACCCCTCCAATGACAAGGGCCCTGCGGGGCCCTTTTTTATTGCGTGAAATTTATGGCGAGAACGATTGAAGGCTTCGTTGTCGAGGATGGCACCGTCTACCAGGTGCGCAAGGACAACGAGCAGGCGTTTTTCCGCATGATGGACCATCGCCGCCACCAGATCGAGGCGGGTGCGGTGCAGGAGGACTACCGGCGGCTGAAGTACAGCATCCCAGCCACCATCCAGCTGGAGATCATCAAGAAGTACGGCCAGGAAATGGACCCTATCCGCCACGGCAAGATGACTGAGGCGGAGAAGCGCCGGTTTGACAGGATCATCCGCACCGAATACCCGAAGTGCATCATGGGCGGGCGGTCGCAGAAGTTCTTTGAAGGCGGCATCTGATGGCCATCTCCAACTACCAGGAACTGCAGGCGGCCGTGGCGGCGTGGCTGGAGCGCGACGACTTGGTCGAGCGCATTCCGGACTTTATTGCCTTGGCCGAGCGCAAGATATTCCGCAAGCTGCGCACGCCGGCAAATGAACGCACCGTGCTGCAGGACCGGCGTGCCGATGAGGGCGACGAGTGGCTTCTGCCAACCCACTTCCTGGAGTGCAAGCGCCTGATCGTCAACGGCGTGACCCTGACCCGCATTACCGATACCGACTACTACGGCCGTCCGGCACAGACCGGACAGCCCAAGTACTTCTTCCGCTATGCCAACCGATTCAAGGTGTGGCCGGAACCCGCTGAGGATTACCGCTGGGTGCTGAACTACTGGACCGACATGGAGCTCACCGACGAGTACCCGGAGAACACGGTTCTGCCGGTGGCAACGGACCTGTACCTGTTCGGCTCTTTGGCAGAAGCAGAGCCCTACCTGATGAACGACAGCCGGGTTGCGCTGTGGAAGGCGAAGTTCGACGAGGGGCTGGAGGAGTTGAACGACATGGCCGAGCGCGCGGAGCTGGCGGGATCGGCGAGTATTAGCAGAGGGGCCTACTGATGGGTACCGGATTCTACCACCCGAACGACAACGATCCTCAGGTAGTTGAGGTCGAGGACGCGCAGGATTTCGCCCTTCTGGCAAAAGACTGGGCCATCAAGATGGATGGCCCGGTGCAGGACGAGAGTTATTCCTCGCAGTGGAATGCCACCCTGTCAGCCCAGAGCGCGGGCGAGTCCGCCACCTCCGCCGGCCAGGCGCAGCAGTTCATGAGTCTGTCGGCCGAATACGCGAACGCTCCCGAAGACACCTTTGTCACCGGAACCTCTGATTATTCCTCTTATCACTGGTCGCTGAAGTCTCAGGGTTACAGCATTTCTTCGCAAGAATCGGCGCAGGAAGCCGAACAGTGGGCGCAGATAGCGCAGGAGGTTGCCACCGGGACGGCAATTCGTGAAATCGCTGATACCAGCTACACAATTACCGAAGAAGACAACGGCTATATTCTTTGGTTCACCGCCGGCAGCGCGGTAACCGTATCTTGCCCGGGTGAGACAGCACTCCCGATGAATGCCGTTATCCGAGGCAGCATTATCCAGGCTGGCGCCGGGCAGATTTTTGTTGATGGTGACGGAGAGTCCGGTGTCAGTTCTCTCGGTGGAAATCAATATAGCGCGGGCCAGTATGCGCTGATCGAGTTTTTCCGGCAGTCTGGTAATAACTGGTGGATTGGCGGTGACATAGTGACTGTAGCATGGGCGCAGCTTGCGAGCAGCGGCGTTGCGCGAGTCAACGTGTCTGCGGCCACGAATGCTGGAAAGATGTATGTGTTTGGTGGTTATGAAGGAGGCTCCCATAACGATCTACATGAATACGACACCACTTCTGGCACCTGGACTCAGCTCACGAGCGGCGCCACGGTTCGAGCTTCATATTCCTTTGTCGCTATCAATGGGCTCCTGTACCTGTTTGGCGGCAATGATGGAAGTACAAAGTATAACGATCTCTGGGAATACGATCCCGGAACTGACACTTGGGCCCAGCTCACGAGCGGGGCTACCGCAAGAAATCTTCACTCTGCCGTTGAAATTAACGGAAAGATGTATGTGTTTGGCGGATTCGATTCCGGAAATACAAGGCTGAATGATGTTTGGGAATACGATCCTGGAACTGACACTTGGGTCCAGCTTACAAGCGGCGCCACGGCTCGTCTGGGTCACTCTGCCGCTGCAATAAACGGGAAAATGTATGTGTTTGGAGGCAACGATGGGTCGAACCTTTTAAACGATCTCTGGGAATACGATCCCGGAACTGACACTTGGGTCCAGCTTACAAGCGGCGCCACGGCTCGCAGTGCTTCTTCTGCCGCTTCAATAAACGGGAAGATGTATGTGTTCGGTGGAGACTCGAGCTCAGGTGGTACCGGGGATCCATTGGACGATCTCTGGGAATATGACACGGGCACAGACACCTGGACTCAGCTCACGAGCGGCGCCACGGCTCGCTACGGGCACGCTTCAGCTTCAATTAATGGGAAAATGTATGTGTATGCGGGTGCTACAGCGTCATTTGGTAGCGGGTTGACCGACACCTTGTTCGCATACAATCCTGCCGCGGAGTAAAGAACCATGCCTCTCGAGAATGCCAACTATATTTCCGAACTCGATCCGAATAACCCGCTGGATGGGGAGACCGCAGAGAAGGGCGACGACCATCTTCGGGTGATCAAAAAAGCGCTCCAGCAAAGCTTCCCGAACGTCGCCGGCCAGGTAACTCTTTCTCACGATGAAATGAACGCGCTGCCGCAGGACATTCTTGACGCGGTGGATGCGACCATTGACTTCTTGCTGCCGCACACCGAGCAGAAGGGGTCAATCAAACCGTGGTCTACCGTTTACGCACCGATTCCGGCCGGCTGGCAGCTCTGCGACGGCACCAACGACACGCCGGATCTACGGGGCCGATTTGTCGTCGGGTCCGGCGCTGGCTATTCGGTAGGCAACACCGGCGGTGCCGAAAGTAAAAGCACCGGCAGCGGGGGTGACCACAACCACGGCGGTGCCACTGCGGGACACGCGTTGACAGTTTCGCAGATGCCATCTCACGATCACGATTTCCGCCTAACAAAGTGGGTGGGCTCGGATGATGCGACTGGTGGCGTCCCGGGCGAGATCCTGACCGCAAACAGAAACTACAAGTACACAACACAGAATGTTTCCGGAGCCGATATTGTGAGCAAAGGTGGCGGCCAGTCGCACAGTCACAATATTGGCAGCAGCGGCTCCCATACTCACTCCGTCGACGTGCGGCCGCCGTACTACGCCCTTGCCTGGATTATCAAGACTTCCGAGATAACCCAGGCAGACATCGACAACTTCATTGCGAGTCTGAGCGCCTAACCATGCCCTTTTATCCTGTCCGGCAACTGGGCGAGCGCGGCATCAACGTCGATACGCCGCCTTTTGAACTGCCCGTCAATGAATTCTCGGCCGGTAAAAACGTGCGCTTCGCCAACGGCGCGGCACAGACCATGCCATCGCCCGAGACGCTGGAGACGCTGGCAGAGGCGCCCGTGTGGGGCGCCGGATGGGTTGCCGGTGGCGTGCCGCAGTTGGCCTATGCCTCCGCCTCAAAGCTGTATATCCGCGAGAACGAGGCGTTTGTAGACCGCACCGATACCGTCAACTACCCGAGCGGCTATACCTCCTCGGATGCCTGGCAATCGTTAGTGTGGGGCGAAGCTGTCCTTTTCAATAACGGCATCGACATCCCGCAGATCCACGAGCCCACGGACACGAATTTCAAGGACCTGCCCAACTGGCCGGCCAACCTGCGGGCCAAGGTGGTGCGCGGTTACAAAAATTTTATGGTGGCCCTGGGCATTACCGAGGGCGGGGTCAGCTATCCGAACACCGTGCGCTGGTCCACCGAGGCCGAGCCCGGTCAGGTGCCTTGGACCTGGGATGTTGCCGACCTGTCCGGCCTGGCCGGTGCCAACCCGGTGGACTCCGGCGCGAGCGAGCTGGTGGACTGCCTGCCCCTGGGCGGAGCCAACATCATCTACTCGCAGGATGCCACCTACCTGATGCAGTTTGTCGGCGGGCAGTTTGTGTTTGCCTTCGACAAGCTGTTCGACCAGGGCATTCTCTGTCGGGACGCGGTGGCCGCCTTCGACAAGTTCCACTTTGTGATCGGCTCCACCGAGATCTTCGTGCACGACGGCTCCAGCACCCGGCCGATCGCACACCGGCGGGTGAACAAGACCTTCTACGACGAGGTGGGCGACCGCACCAAGGTGCGCTGCGTGGCCAACCACAAGACCAAGGAGGTGTGGACCTACTACACCACCGGCGAAGGCGGCGCGAACCGGGCCATGGTCTACAACTGGCTGGATAACACCTTCACCTTCGTCGACGTGCCGGACGTGGCCTGCGCGGTCTTCGCGCCAAAGCAGGGCGAGATTGTGACCTGGGCCGAACTGGCCCCCTACACCTGGGCAGACCTTACCCAGAGCTGGGGCGAGTTCGCCGATACCGCCTTCTACCCGGTGATGTACTACTTCTGCAGCGACGGCACCGCCCACACCTTGCAAGAGGCGGACTTTCTCAGCACGGCCAGCACGACCCAGTCGGTGTACCTGGAGCGCACCGGGATCGACCTGGACCAGCTGCTGCGGGCGCCGACCAAACAGTGGAAGCTGATTCGTCAGATCGTTCCCCAGATCCACGGTACCGGCAAAGTCCGCATCACCGTGGGTGGCGCCTCAACGGCGATGGGCGATGTGCACTGGCGCCAGCCGCGCGACTTCGACGTGGCCACCGGCCTCAAGGTGGACGTGCGCCTCAAGGCCCGCTATCTCGCCATCAAAATCCAGTCCGTGGGCCCCGGCTTCTGGCGGCTGACCGGCTGGGACCTGGACCTGATGCCGGTGGATGGCCGATGAGTTACACCCCGGGGCCGGCGCAGCCGCGAAACCTTGAGGAACTGTGGCGATACCTGCAGGCGGAGCTGGGCAAGATACAGCGCGCCTTTACCGAGTTGCAGGTGTTGGTGCCGGTCTACCGCGAGCCGCCGCGGCGCCCTCCGGTGGGCTTGCTGGTGATTGCCGATGGCACCGATTGGGACCCCGGCCTGGGAAAGGGTTTGTACATCTGGGGCGGCGCCGCCTGGGTACAGGTGCAAGCGCTGTGAGGACAGGATGAATCAGATTTACGGTTACAACTACGCCTACAACCCCTACCTGCCGAACTGGGACCTGCAGACGCCCGAACTGGCGCCGCTGCCCGAGCCGCAGCAGCAGGGTGGCGGCGTGAACCCGCTGCAGGCCCTGAACATGTACAACCAGTTTGCCGGCGGCGGCGCGGGAGCGGGTGGTGCCGGTGCGGCGGGCTCAGGCGGTGCCGCCGGCGCGGAAGCGGCCGGTGGTGCGGGCGGATCCAGTTGGCTGGCCTCTGCCGGTCCCTGGGCGGCCCTGGCCCTGCTCATCGCCGGCAACGAGCGCGAGGCGCGCCGCGGCGGCTACCGGGACGAGGATAACAAGGACTATGCCCTGGACCTGCTCGACGGCAAGGTGATGGAACAGGACTTTACCCAGCGCTGGAAGGAGCCGCTCAACGACACCCTGCCGGGAATGGGATCCTCCATGGAGGCCCTGGCCAACTTCGGCACCTTCGACTTCTCCAACGGCTTCAAGGCCATGGAGGACGCCATCAAGGAAAACCCCATCACGGGCGGGATTCTGGATCTCTTCAGCTGAGGCACAATCATGAGCTTTCTCGACAAGATGGTCGGCGGCGGTGGTGAATCCACCAGCCGCTCCTTTGTCTATGAGCCGCAGGAGCAGTACCTGCAGGACATCATGGGGCAGGCGCAGAGCCTGTATAACTCCGGCAACTCCACCGTTGCCGCCATGACGCCGGAGATGCAGCAGTACATCCAGCAGGCCATGGGCTTCGGCAATACCGCCATGGGCTACGGCAACCAGGCCGCGGACATGGCCGGCGGCTTCGGCAATACCGCCACCGGTGCGAGCGACTACCTCAACCAGGTGATGCAGAGCGGCGGCTTCCGGGCACCGATGCAGAACGGCGTGAACATGGATACCGTGGGCAGCCTGATCAATAACGATGTGCTGAACAGCCAGATCACGGCCAGCACCCGGGACATCTACCGCAACCTGAACGAGAACCAGCTGCCGGGCATCGCCGCCGGCGCCGTGGGCTCCGGCAATACCGGCTCCACCCGCCGCGGCGTGGCCGAGGGTATCGCCATGCGCGGCGCCAGCGATGCCGCCGCAGACGTGGCCGCCGGCATCCGCTCCAACGCCTACAACCAGGCCGTGGGCGTGGCCGCCAACCAGGCCGCCGCCAACCAGGGCGCCCAGCTGAATACCAACAGCCTCAATGCCGGCACCGCCACCAACGCCTTCGGCACCGGCGGCAACCTCTACAACACCGGCATGAACAGCGCCTTCAACTTCGGCGCCGGCGGCGTCAACAGCATGGGCATGGGCGGCAACGCCATGCAGAACTACATGCAGCAGGTGGCCATGGAGCCCTGGCAGCGGCTGCAGCTGTACCAGGGCGGGGTGGGGCAGCCGATTGTGCTGAATGAGTCCACGCAGGCTGGAGGTAGCCAAGGTGCGGGGCAACTACTCGAGGGCGCTGCTGCCGCTTATCAAGCGTTCTCGGATGCCAGGCTGAAAACGAATTTGGTGGATACCGGCCGCACCATAAACGGCCACAAGGTTTACCGCTGGGGTTGGAATGAACAGGCCGAAGCACTTGGCCTGCGGGGTGAAGGCGAGGGGGTTGTCGCGCAGGAGGTGGCGACAACCCAGCCGGAGGCGGTTTTCGAGGACGCCAGCGGCTACCTCAAGGTTGACTACTCGAAGCTCAATTAGCAGCCGGCTTGATTAGGCGATTGCATTCTCCAGTCTGGCCCTCTGCGGCGCCCGCTTGCACAGTGTCATCTTTGACGACGAAGCGGGCGGTGCACACACTGGATGTGCCTTTCCAACTGCTGAAGCTCTGAAACTCAAGAAGTTCGCGCCCGCCCTCCAGCGGCACAACTGCAGTCGGTGCACCGTAGCTAAGGATCAGAGCGTCACGCTTTGCGCCTTTCCAACTATCTATATCAGCTTGCGAGGCGCAGCCAGTCAGCAGGCAAAGGATTAAACTAGGTAATTTTTTCATAGGGTTTAGTTCTCCATCTCCGCATCGATAGTCTCGGCAAGAGCCCAAAGCTCCTTGTACTTCTGGCTCATCGTGGCGCACTGACTGGCATATTCCTCAGAAGTCAGCCCAAGCCTAGCGGACTCAGCCATCAGGAACCTGGCGATAAACGCATCGCCCCCGTCCATCTTGGTTGATTCCTGAAACTCGACCATTTGACTAAATATTCCGCAACCTCCATTGAACTTGCTAACCACCATGTAGCTTTGAATTGAAGGCATTTTGTTGGGTGAAGCCGAGGTAGACCCCGCCAATAGGCAAAGGGCCAGTATTCCGAAAATGCGCATAACAAACTCCCTTTTGAGGAAATCACATGACTAGTGTTGTAGTTGACTTGTCGTACCTTCAACGGACTCTATCGCTTCTTGAAGCTCTAGCGCCAGTTTTCGAGCGGCAGGGAGGTCAAGGCTCGTCTGCAGAAATATCCCAGCCTCAATCTCATACCGAAGGGTCACAAGGTTTTGTTCCGGCAGAGCCTTTATGTCGCGAATACCAATCTCTTGTGCAGTGGCTTTCACCGCGGGATCTGGGCAATTACAAATCTGCGTTAATATCGTGCGGAGTGTCTGCTGGAGCTGCTGCGGGTTCAACCGTATCCTTTGAGCCTGCCCCCGATCCTGGCCAAATTCCAGAACACTGGAGCCAGGGCGATCACCACCAGTGAAGGTGAAATAGGTGGGTGTGAATTCATTTTTAGCCATCCTGGCCCCCTTCTTTTTATGATGAGAGGGAGCAGATTATGACGGCCCACCTTGCGGCGCAACTGGACAAATTTACAGAGAGCATACCATGGCCGTACTGATGCAAGGGCAGCCCATAGGCGCCCTGGATAGCCACTTTCTTGATGATGAGCGTGCGCAAGCCATTGCGCAGGCGCGGCAGTCGCCACTCGGGGAACCTGAAGATCCCTACCGCGCCGCGGCGGACGTGCTGCGAATGCAGGAAGTCGAGGCTGCGTCCGAAATCGACCGGATCAAAAGCAGCAAGTTCGGCAAAGTCATGAACGCCCTCGGCGCATTCGGCTCCGCCCTCCAGGGCAAAGACCCAACCCCGTATACGCTGCAGGGTAGGCTCGCGCCGCATCAGGACATGGTGAGGCAGGCCCAAACCGGTGTTGCCGATCTGAACCTACAGCGGGTGCTTGCGGAGCAGAAACTGGTGCAGGGGCAGGATATACCGGCGCAGCAGCGCTATCTGCAATGGCTTGCAAGCCAGGTGCCGGAGAGCCAGCGGCAGAGCGTCTATGAAATCGCCGCCGGGCTGGAAGGACGGGCCGGCCAGCAGCGCGTGATTGATGTGGGCGGGGTGCCGCACCTTGCGGTTGGCGACAAACTGTACGAGTTGAAGCCCGCCAAGGATGTCGCAAAAGACGCAGCAACCATCGCCGGTGCCAGAACCGAAGCGACAGAGGGGGCCAAGAATGATGCCAGGCGCGCAGAGGCACAGCAGGCCAACGCGAAGGCCTTTGAGGCATATCAGGCTGCAGTGACTGGACTCTCCCGCGGCCTTGAGGGCGCAAATACCGGTCCGATAGCTGGGTTGTTCCCTGCCTTTACCGCAGACGACCAAACCGCCGAAGGCGCAATCGCGGCCATGGCCCCGATCCTCAAACAGCTATTCCGGAGTGCCGGCGAGGGCACCTTTACTGATCAGGATCAGAAGCTACTGATGGATATGCTGCCGACGCGGAAAGACCATCCAGAAGCACGTAGGGCCAAGATCCAAATGATCGACTCAATTGTGCGAGCGAAGCTCGGGATTGCTTCAGGGAGCGGCGCGCCGGCAGAGCAGGCACCCGCGGAAGACCTCAGCGGATTTACTATCATCAGCGTGGAATAACGAATGCCGACCTATACCCTTAAAGGACCAGATGGTCGCAGCTACACGATTGAGGGGCCGGAGGGCGCTACAGTGGCCCAGTTGGTGGCAGTGATCCGCCAGCAGCAGGGGCCGCGTGATCTGGAGGCAATCCAGGGAGAGCTGCGCTCTGCTCTCGATGCCGGTGAGCAGGCACGGGCGGAGGCGCTGTCTGCGGAGATGCGCGATCATCCGGATTTTGCCAAGCAACGCCAGGAACAGTTGCAACAGGTCAATGATCAGTTGGCACCTGAACAGATACATCCCGCCTTGGGCGCTGTCCGCGCCGGCCTGCAGGGCCTGACGTTTGGTTTCTCCGATGAGCTGGGTGCCCTGACTGCCGCCGGATACGAGGCACTGGTCAATGACCGAGACTTCGCCAGCGAATACGGTGCGCTGCATGATAAGCTTGGAGGGGAGCGAGAGCGGTTCGCGGAAGAGAATCCCGCAACTGCCATCACGGCGGAGCTGGCTGGCGGCGCGCTCACCGGTGGCGTCGGCTTGGCCAAAGGGCTTGGCAAGACGGCCGGCAAGAGCCTGCTGTCGAAAGGGCTTACCGCCTCCAAGATCGGCGCGGCTGAGGGAGCACTGTATGGAGCAGGACAGGGAGACAGAGGACTCGAAGGGCGTGTCGAAGGCGCGCTTGAGGGCGGCGCTCTCGGTGCACTTGCTGCTCCTGTGGCTGGTGCAGCTGCCAATGTCGCTGGCCGGGTACTGTCTCCTGCGGCTGAATGGGCAGTCGATAAGCTTTTGGTCGGTCCTCGGCAGTCAGCTGTTCGTTTTCTTGCTGATGATCTTGCTCGCGAAGGTTTCGGCGCCGAAGAGTTCCAGCGGGCGGCGAGGACGATGGGGCCGGAGGCCATTCTAGCCGACGCCTCCGTCTCTGCCAGAAACGCACTGGAAAGCGTGCTTAATACCGCTGATTCTCCCGGAGCAACTAGGGCGGCCGAAGAGCTTTTCCGTCTGCGCAACCAGGGCCAGCAACCGCGCCTGCTGGACGCGCTGCAGGAGAATCTGCAAATCCCCGACGGTGTGTCCCTGCCGCAGGTAGTCAAGGCCGTCGGCGAGCACCGCAGTACCGAGGCTGGCAAACTCTACCGGGAGGCCTTCCAGCAGCCCCTGCGCGCCACGGAAAAGTTGCAAGCCATCCTCAAGGCAGAGGCGGTAGAGCGGGCACTGACGAAGGCCCAGAAGACGGCCAGCAACAAGCGCCTCAACGGCGAGCAGATGACCCACCTGCGCCTACTGGACCTGGCCAAGCAGAACCTGGACGATGAGATCGGCCAGGCCTTGCGTAGCGGCGAGAAGGGCCACGCGCGTGACCTGCTCAAGCTCAAGCAGGATCTTGTGGCCGAGCTGGATGCGCAGGTGCCTACCTACAAAATGGCGCGCGACGTGTTTGCTGGCGACTCTGCCCTGCTGGATGCGGCCGAGCATGGCAAGAAGATCCTGCGTGATGATGCCGACTATGTGGCTGACATGCTTCAGAGCATGAGCGAATCGGAAAAGCAGATGTACCGCCTGGGCGCGCAGAAGGCGATCCGCGAAAAGCTGATGCAGGCCGCCGACACCCACAACGCCACGCGCCGGATCAGCTCGCAGTTGCTGAGGGAGCGCGTCCGTAACGCTTTCCCCTCCAAAGGCGCCTTTGAACGATTCCTGAAACAGGTAGAGATCGAGGACGACATCTATCGGACCACTGGCGTACTGGGCAACTCAAAGACAGCGCTGAGGCAGGCGGCACAGAAGCGCCTTAAGGGCGAGGACACCCCGGAATCCCTTTACCAGCACATCGCCACGATTGCGAAAAATATTGCCGGTGCCGGCCTATCGGCTGAGGCACGGGAGGAGCTGGCCGGAATCGCGATGACGCGCCTGCAGGACATCGACTTCGACGCCATGATGCGCTCAAAGGATCTGGTCAAGCTGCCGAAGAAGGCACGGGAGTGGCTGGAGACGGTCTCCAAAAAGCACGGCAGCGCATCCGAGATCGCCACTGTGCAAACGCCAATCGGCCTGGTGGGGGCTCTGGAGGAATAGCCGGGGCGGCGTGAGCTGTACTGAGCCAGTTGGCAGGTAGAGTGGCGCGCCAAAGGTGTTCAACTGGTGGAGTCGATCGGCGACAATGACCACAGCGGCGGGGGCTGGTGAGGTGTGCATAGCGCCACTTCCCCAAGCAGCCAGCTCCCGCCGCCTTCAGTACTGGCTATCCGTACAGATTTGCCGCTATTTTCCTTGGTGGTATCATGCGCCCCTAAATAGGGGCGAATGTCCATGTAAATCAATGGCTTAGGTTTTTGTACTGATAGGTCTGGGGGTGTGGTGGTCGTCGGTTCAAATCCGGCCACCCCGACCATAAAAACGTTGAAAATCAACGGCTTAGAAGCCCGTCATTTGAACGGGCTTTTTTGTACCTGGAATTTAAGTCCATGTTAAGTCCAATCAAAAACTTGTTGGCTGATATTGGTCGGTGTAGTCTTTGACTGCTTGGTTTTTGCGGTTGTTGTTCGGTCGTGGCAGGTGCGGCTTGGACCGCAGTCGACAGTCCGGCTCGTGAGTTACTGCGGGTGTGCTCTGTAGACAATAGAGGCTTGATTCATTATGAAAACTATAAATTATAAAGATGTTGCAAAAGTCTTTAATAGTAAGAATCTGGCGGCCCTTGCTGATGGCGATTATTCACTCCCTGAATATATATCCCGGCAGCTGTTCCATAAAAGAGAAATCAATAACTTCAGCAATTTTTTCGATCTCGTGTATGACGAGTTAAATCGAAACTATCGATCAGAATATATTTACAAAAACTATCTCGTGGTTCGGCACTTGCTGGGACGGCATTCTTTGAATACCTCAACGATGCTGTCAGAGTTTAGAGTTGGTGCAAATAAAGCCGATTGTGTGATTTTGAATGGTAAGTCAACATGTTACGAGATCAAAACTGAATATGATTCTCTTTCAAGACTAAACGACCAAGTTGAGCAATATCAAAAATTGTTTGACGAGGTGTATGTTGTTTGCTCGGAGAAAAATTTTTCCGAAGTGAGTGATAGTTGTGAAGCGAGTATAGGGATTCTTGTTTTATCTGACCGCTCATATTTTAGGGTTGGAAGAAAATCCTCGAGGCGGACGGGAAGAATTGATCGGGAAGCATTAGTTAAATCTCTAAGAAAAGAAGAATACAAAGAGTTGACAGAAAAGTTGGCAGGTTTCGTTCCCGAGGTCCCGAATGGGAGAATGTTCGCCGAATGCAAAAAGTTGGTTATGCAGTCTAGAGAAGCCGATTTACTTTCAAATTATTGTGCGCTGTTAAAGAAGTATAGGGCTGTAAATGCAGATCTTATTAGTGCGTTACCTAAATCCTTGAAGAATGCTGCTGTAAGTTATCAGTTTACATCTAAGCAAGAGCATAGTTTGATGTCAATTTTCAAAAACTAAATTTAATAGGAAGAGATAATGTACTTTCCTGTGCTTAGGGGTAAGCAGTTTGAGCTAATCGCTCTTCGAGAGCTAGTTGAAAGTGAAGTCGATCTTGAGAGTTTTTGTTGCCCTATAATTGAGCCAGTGCGAGCTAAGCTGAGACCGCTGGTTACCGCTGTTGAAGCTTTGAATCGAAGAGGCGTTATTCCACTTATTATAGTCAATCCGACCGTTGGAGAGTTTCAGTATAATTGTGACCCTCTCGTAGAGGAGTTGTTCGCTAGCGAAATAAAGTTTTCACCTTGTGTCGCAATTGAAGACTCATCTGATGGTGAGGCGGTAGCTTTAATTTCGAAGCTTGAGGGAGAATTTTCGCTTTATGTGACTGGTGGGGTCGATAAAGGCCTGTTGGATATTTCTCGAGATGCGCGGTATACGGTTGTAGATGAGAGTACTCCACCTCCTGCGGTAAGGAAGCTGACTAACGTAGTATTGGTGGGAGATTTTTTCGAGAAGCAGCTAAGAAACTCAGATTATAAGGAAGAGTCTTCGTTTTCATATTTGCATGTTTCATACCTGGATACAAAAACCGTAAAAGGGTTTGGAGATTATACTATCCTGCCTAAAGATTTCTCTGAAGGGGGTGGGCCCGCTTACGTAGTTACAGTGCATGTTTCATACATTAACTCTGATAGATTCGATGAAATGTATGTTAAACATTACTCTTCATATAATGACAACTCTCCTACCGACCCGGGTGGTAAGTTCTTGGATGCATTGGATAAGTTGATCCATGATAAAAACCAAGAACCCCCTATATTTCAGCCCTCTGAGGGAATGAGAGAATTTGAGGAATTGCATGAAAAACAGCATTTCCCCGGGTTAGGCCAAGTCAAGAAGATATCAATTAAGCACCATGTTGAGACAATTTGTAGCTACTTAGTGGAGAACGAAGGTGGCTGAGATCTGTACACAGTGCTTCATGGATAAGGCCTTGAGAGAGGCGGTTAGGTTTGAAGGAGAAATTGGAGAGTGCAGTTTTTGTCGCACGGAAGGTAATGTTGTTGTGGATGTGCATAAGCTCGTAGATTTATTCGATTCTACTACTGATTGCTTTTTCGAGGATGAAGGCGGGATGCCTGCGATTGAAATTTACGCTACTGAGTTCAATCTCTTTAGCGAGAGTCTCGCCAATCCCGAGAGTTTTCTGGCAGAAGTTTTTGGTGAAGATTTCCTTTCTAAACGATACAGCTTGCCTCCAGAAGTAACTGGGCAAGGGCAGCTCTGGGAGAGATTCAAAGAAGAGTTAAAGTATGGCAATCGGTACTTTCCACAATTTAAGGAATACGAAGGCCTTTTTTCTATGCCGAGCTCGGAAAATGATTTTGATGTCTTTGGGGAGTTGGTTACGCAGGTAAAAAAGTCTTATCGCGTTGGTGATAGATTCTACCGGGCGAGAATTTCTGAAGGCGAGTTGAGCGCTTCTGAGATGGGTCGCCCTCCCCGCGAGGTGGTATCGAATGGCCGAGCTAATCCTATTGGGATATCCTATCTTTATGTGTCGGAAGGGGAGGGTACGTCTGTTAAAGAAGTACGTCCGAGCATAGGTTCAACGGTTTATATATCAGAGTTGGAAGTTACAGAAGATTTCCGAGTGATAGACTTGACCTCTCCGAGAGCTGCGGCATCGATTCTTACCTTCGAGGGGGAGCGGATGTTGCCTGCGCTGAAATACCTGAAGTTGCTTGAAAATTTTTCACACGATCTTTCAAACCCTGTCGTGCCCGAAAAGTCTAAGTTGGAGTATGTGCCAACCCAATTTGTATGTGAGTTCCTTAAGACAGTTACCAATTTCGCGGGGATAAGATATGCGAGTTCTTATGGCGAGTGCGCTAACTTAGTGTTGTTTGAAGAAAGCAAGCTGCAAATTAAAGGTCCGATAGCGCATGTTGTCACTGGCTCGAGTATTGATTATCAACCGCAAAGTTTTTAAATGACCTAGAACTCGTACAGTTATTGACAGTACTCCAAGGGAGGGGTATTCGCTCCCCCTATTGCTCTCGCTTCCGCTCGGTTACTAGGGAAGTCTGCAGTAGGTCTAACAGTCCACTCGGAGGGTGTTCAAAACTCTGTGTCAGCCAAATAGCCTCACAGGCTGATGTATTTCTCCAGGCGGTCCGGGAAGTGGATCGTCAGCTGTGATAGCGTCAGGTTCCAGTTCTGA
>NZ_JCBAJA010000016.1:0-108418 GCF_059834885.1 Microbulbifer sp. SE14
ATCGACCAGCTCTTGATCGGACATACTGTCAAAGTCAGGAGTTTTTTGGCCAGATTGAGCCGCAGCTTGCATTGCGACTGCAAAGGCAGCAGTCACGGCCCCATTTGCAAATTCACATCGGCTCTAATTTCGGGATCGTTGACATAATCGTAGAGAGCCAAACCTATTCGGCCGGAATCATCACTCGCCATCTGGTGGACGGCTGCACATTCCGAAGAACCAGCTGCAGCACATGCCTTTGAATACCAATAAACCACACCATAACCAGCCGTATGCCCTATGTCTCGTATTAAAGACCGCGCCCCTCGGAAAACTAACGGTAAATTGCTGAACAATCTTCCCTCTTTTGTGGCCGTAACTTCCACACACTCGTACTCAACCCCGCAATTTTCATCCGCCGGCTCCTTCCCCTTCTCTGTATTTTTTGATTTTTCGGATTTCGTGTTGTTTGAGGAACCGGCTGCTCCGCCACCACCTTCCGGTGCTCTGGGCACACTGGCAGATCCCGAAGCCCCAGGCAATGACAGATACATGGAACTGTCCAGACTTGGGCCTGTGGGGCGCGTTCCGATTACGGTAACATGTTCTATTGCTGTTCCAAATCCCCCTGACAACCCCGCACCAGCTGCCGATCCCATATTTTGCCCACAGTCCCCTACACACTTTATCTGGTCACCTTTGGCATCGTCCGCGGAGTAGCCAGTTGGGTCCGCAAACGCCAACGGATTGTTGAAGGCGTAAGTATACCGATTCCAACTCTGGCTGTAGGACGGCGCCTGTACCAGCGGATCCGGGCTCAGGAACCTGCCCAGTGTCGGGTCGTAGATACGCCCGTTCATATGGATCAGGCCGGTCCTGTCCAGGTGCTCGTGGCCGGTAAAGCCCCGCCGGGTGGTCAGTCCCTGGGCCTCCAGCAGCTGTTCCAGTTCCGCCTGCTGCAGCTGGCCGGACCAGTCCGTGTTCCGGCGCCGGCCGTCGGGGTCGAAGGCGGTGCTCAGGTCGATGACGGAGCCATCTTCGCCGCGGGTCACCTTCTCGATAGAGCCCAGGTGGTCGCGGTGCACATACTCGTGGAAACCCACCTCCAGGCCGAGGTTGTCCGTCACTACGATGTGGACCACATTGTCGTCGATGCGGGTCTTCTGGATACGCTGGTAATCAGGATCGTTGGCCGGCAGCTGGTCCTCGTAGTTGCCGAGGATAAACGCCTTCTCGGTTCTGAGCACCTGTGCATCCTCATCCCACCAGCTGGTCTCCCGGTAGAAACGCTGGCCGTTGGGACCGTATTGGAATCTGTCCCGGGCCTTGGGCTGGGTGGTGAACTGGCTGTCGCCCACCACTATCTCGGTGGGCAGCTGGCGAGCGTTCCAGGTGATCCATTTGTCGCTGCCGCTGGCGGCGTTGTAGTGCTCGATGGCGCCGTTCAGGTCGTAGTGCAGACTGTAGACCTCGCCGCCGATGATGGCATCGCTGACCGCATTGGGGCCGGCGTTGCCGAACTCGCCGTACTGGTAGCCGGTTACTTCGGTATCGCCGGGGTGGCTGCTGGTCTTGGCGGTGATGTTGCCCAGCTTGTTGTACTGGGTGGTCAGAGTGCGCTGGGTTACACCGTCGAACAGGGTTTTTGCCTCCGTCAGGCGGTTGAGGGCATCGTAGGTAAAGCTCTCCTGCTTGACGATACCGCCATGGTTGACCAGCCGGCTCTCCAGGGTGCCGTTTGAGCGCCACCGGTAGTCGTTATCCTGGATCGCCGTGGTGTCGTGACTGGTGTCTACGGACTCCAGGCGGCCGGTGGTGGGATCGTAGTTGCGGGTGGTGACCACGCTGTTGCCGTAGACCTCTTCCTCCACTTGGCCGAAGGCGTTCAGGCGACTGAAGGTCTTGAGTGCAGTGCTGCCGTCTGTGATGGCAGACAGATAGGCGCCACTGTAATCATAGTGGGCCACGGAGCCGCTGGGATAGGTTACCTCCTGGAGGCGGCCATCGCCGATACCGTAGTAGCTGTAGTCGTGCTGGTAGCTGCGGGTCTCACCGCCTGCGGTCAGGACAGTAGTCAGGGTATCCAGCTTGGCCTCAGCATTGTACTGATGGCTTTCGCGGAATATCTCTATACCGCCGAGCGTATAGCTGCGGTAGTCCAGAGCACCGACGCCGTTGGCCGGGTCGTAGTGCCACTCGGCGATGCCGCCATCGGCATCGGTCTGCTGTTCCAGGCGGCCCAGCTTGTCGTAGAGGTAGCTAGTGGTCTGTTGCTTGTTGTCTTTCTGCTCCCTCAGTTGGCCCAGGGCAGTGTATTTGGTGGTTACCGTACCCAGGTTCGGATCTGTCAGGGTCTTGCGGAGGCCGGAGTCGTAGTAGGTAAAACTGGACTCGGTCGCGGGGTTTTCGTCCAGCATCACGGACTTCAGCAATCCGCTGCCGTAGTATTCGTAGGTTGTGACCACCGGCCCGGCGTCCGGATCGATTGCTCCGACGCCGTCCAGGGTTTTGACCAGATCGCCTGTCAGGCTGTAAAAGCTGTGGCGCTCCTGGGTTTCTACCCAACCACCACCCGAACCGGCCGAGGCAAAGATATCTTCCTTGACGATTACCTGTACCTGGTTAGTGGCAGACAGCGGCTTGTAGGTGATGCCGACATGGCCGCCGTTGGCTTTCTGGATGCTGGTGACCCGGTTGCGGATATCATAACCATAAATCGTCGCGGATTTATCGTCATTCTCATAGAAGGGCAAGGTCTCCAGATAGAGTTGCCCTTTGGGGTTGTAATCATATTCCCGGCGAATACGCTCACCGCCCCCAAAGGAGGCCATGTACTGCCGCACCAAACGGCCCAGCTTGTCGTAATAGCGATCCGTGGCCGGTGTGATCGGGGAATTCGTACTCACCTTGAGCGCAGCGAGTACCCCACCGTCTGTACAACTGCCCCCTACGCAGGAAGAGTAGGTGGTAGTGAAAACGACCGAATCGGCATTGGTGCGGGTGGACTCGCGTCCGAAGGGGTCGTAGTCCACCTCCACAACTCGGCTGTTTGCATCGGTAATTTTGGACGCGCTGCCAAAGCGCTCGTCGTATTCCAGCGCAATGCTCTGTTCGAGCGCATTGGTCAGGGTCTGCGGGTAGCGCTTGTCGAGGAAGTTTGAGGCGCTGGTGCTGCGGGTCTCGATATTGGCACCGCTGGTGGTTTCGCCGCTCAGGTTGCCCTGGCCGTCGTAGGCGTAGTCCACCACCAGCTCAAGGTCCGGATCGCCGGGGAAACGGGTCAATACATCGATTTTGTTACTGTTTGCGTAGGGCGTAGCCGTCACCGTCTGCAGCTGGTCCGGCTCTCCCGCTATATCGCCGTCAAAGTAGCGTACCTGCTCCAGATCGACAAAGCCAACCAACCAGCCGGCGCCCACGCGGTTGTCGAAACTGGTGGTGGTATCCGAACTGCGCTGTATACCGCTGATTTCAGCGGGCAGCACCTCGCCCCAGAAGCTCTGGCCTGTAGAGAAATTCGCCCCGGTAGCCGTCTTGTGTGTCCTTACAACACCGCTGATCAGTTCTCCGTCGATCAGAGCCCCGCCAGCGGAATAGTCGGCTTTATCGTAGACAGTGGTCGTACGCCGGTAACCGAGCAACTGTTCCTGCTGAAGGTCCTTGTCCCACTCGTAAATGGATTCCAGTACCTCCGAAGTGGCCGGGTAATGGGTATTGTTAGCACCGGCATCCAGGACAAAGTCGCTGTGTACAAACTGCTGTGCGGTCAGCACCTGGGCATGGCTGCCGTAGCTGCCCTGGTACTGCTGCAGCCGGGCGACCTTGGCGAAGTGGGGAAAGTCCAGGCGGAACTGGCGGTAGGTGACGATACCCGATTCAATATCGTGGATTTTCTGCGCCGCGTAGCCGAGGAAGCCCCAGTGGTTATCGCTCATGTAACCCACGCCCTGGTAGCGGTACTCGGTATCATGGATACCACCCAGGCCGTTGGAGCGGCTGACCTTGGTGACTACGTAGCGGTACTCACCATTGATGGGTTCCAGTGGGGAGGCGCCGGCCGGTGTTATCTCAGTGCCGAATGGCCGTTCCGTAAACAGGCCGCCGTAGGGGCCAACCTGCGAATCCTCTACCATCAGGGTATGTTCGAAGGTGGTGACTTTGCCCAGGCTGTCGGTGACCTGCTCGATGCCCATTTTGGCATCTATGGGTTCGAGTGGCTGCTCGCCCTCCTCCATCCATTCGAATGACAGCGATGGCAGGCATTGGGCGTTGGTACCGAACTGGTCGTAGCCACAGAGCTGCACATCGGTCAGGCGCCGATAGTGCTCTTCCTCCGGATTTAGCGGCTCCTTCTCGGTAATCAGGCGGTAGTCTCGCACCAGCAATCCGCTATCGGCGTCAATATTCCAGTCGCGGTAGACGTTGATATGGTGCAGCAGCACCAGCTGTTCCTGGTCGATTTCACCCGGCACCAGGGGCTGGGGCGGAGCATCGGTTCGGGTACCGTACTGGAACTCGATTCTGGCATCGCCGGCGTTCCCATAGAGGATTTCCAGCGGATAGTTGATACCCTGCACCGTGCTGCGGTGGTAATTGTAGTCGATGGTATTGCCGAAGGGATCGGTTACCCGTTTTACACTCCAGGCAAAGTGGGCACTGTCCCCTACGCGCAGGCGGCTGTCCGGGCTGGAGCCGTATTCGCTGATGCGGCCATCCGGAGAATAGACCCGGAACCAAATCTTGCCGTCGGTTTCTTGCAACTGGATCAACTGAAAGGTTTCCCGCAGGGTGCGGTAGCGGGCACCGGCCTGCCAGCTGGTGCCCCCCACCAGCACCAGGGGTTCGCCATCGAGGCACAGTGAATCGTTTTTGTCCAACTGGATGGTGTCGGCATTGGGACGTCCGATGACGCAACGGCGGATTTCACTGAAACCGCTCAGGCGCCAGCCGTAACCCAGTATATCTTCCGGCAGGGCTTCGTTTTGCCTCTCGCGATAGCGGGCGCCCGAATAGCGGATGGCGATATTGGGCTCCAGGCCATTGACACCTGGGGCGGCCTGCACCGGAATCGTAACTGTGGCGTCGCCCTGGAAGTTGACGTCGGTGGTATAGGGTGTGGATCCGGCGGCATTGGCGGGCGTAAAGCCGACCGCGGGCGCTATGCCTTCCAGGTTGTAGACATTGATCCAGGTGCTCGTGATCCAGTCGGAGCAGTCGTCCGGGTTACAGGCACGCACCCGGTAACGATACTTGTCTTCGACCCGGCCGCCAAAGGGCTCCTCGGTAGTCTCCGCGTCAGTGGTTGCCACCAGGGTCCAGCAGGCTTCCTGGCCGGGGGTCACGCAATCGGGATCTGCATTGGGATCGTTGAGGCGTTCTTCCTGCAATTCGAAATAGGTAAACACGCCGTCATTAGGCTCAAGCCAATCGATGGTATAGTCGCCGTCCTCACTACTTTCCGGAAGGTTGAAGAAGGCCGGATCATCCGGGGCATCGTAGGGGATGTTTACCGAAACCTCTTTCTGGTCAGCTGCCTCTGTCCAGGGGCCCCAGCCCTGGCTGTTGTGGGCGCGGGCGCGGAATCTGTATGTGCCCTCGGTGCCTTTCGGCAACTGAATGGGCCAGGAAGAGTTTCCATCCAGCGCTTCGCTGCCCGGAACCTGCACAAATCCGCCACCATTGATGCTCCATTCCAGTTCGTAATCATCTACCGGATCAAAGGCACCTGTGGGTACTGACCAGGCTACTGTAAATACTTCGTTCTCGACTTCATAAGCAGAGGGCTGAGAGAAATAGGTCACAGCATCCGGCTTGCGATTGACTGTGATCGTGGGCGAATAGCGCCAAGCGCTGTACTGATAATGGGTACCGGCCTTGGCGTAGGCGCGTACCTTGTAGCGGTAATTGCCGTTGGTCAGTTGATCACTAGCAGAAATATCCTTTTCTCGAGGACTCTTCCCAAGCTTCGGACAATCCAACTCTTTTTCCCATACGCCGTCTTTTTGTTGGCAGAGCTGGTAGCCACTGACCAATGGCGGCTCGGTCGAAGCATCCCATTCAATTGTAAACATGCCATCTCGATCTGTACTTCCCTCTTCCACAGTGGTCGCATCGAAGTAAATACTGGGTGGAGTATTCGGGGGAATAGCTACGTTGACACGTTTCTGGCCCGAATAGCCACTACAGCCGCTGGCGTTGCAGGCCTGCACTTTAAAGTCCCACTCGCCAGTGGTTAGGCCGGTTATGCTCTTGGAAGTTGTGGATGAGGTCCCAGCTGATGTCCAGCTACCGCTGTTATTCAGCTCTTTGACTATTTTGTAGCTCGAAACGGTGCCAGATGCGGCTCCCCAGGATAAGGAGTAGGTGCTTGTATTGTGATTGGCTGTGCCGCTGAGACTGGGCGTTCCGGGAACCTTGAGTACGGTAACTGTTACACTGTCTTGCTTCTGGGCCGGCACATGTACCCATTCGGAGCCATTCCAGTATCTCTGGCGAATCCACAAGTCGTAACGATAGGTCCCATCCCCACGCCCAGAGAGTGATACGGAAGTACCTGATTTTGCGACCTGCTGGGTGTAAGTGCCATTTTTATATTCATTGATATAAAAATTGATTCCGGAGCCCGTGATGCTGTGCCATCCCAGTGTATAAGCTCCATCCTTGTCAGTGGACGTCGGGTAGGTAGTGAACCAAGGGTGGCTTTCTGCATAAGAGAAGACAGAAGCAACTGCAGTAGTTAGGCAAAGCAGGATAGCCAGAATGGAACGGCGCATTTTTCTCCCCAGCAGTACTTTTACAAATGCTGGCGGTTTTATCATGCCCCCCGATAACGGTTCAATCACACGCCATTACAAGGCGACTAGAAATTGACCAATCTTTAAAAGCCGGGCCTTAGACTCACCGCCTTCAACTCCTCCTCCAGCTTGGCCCGGAACCAGGCCGGCCCCACCCAGGAGTAGATGACGATTCCCAGCCAGGTGTAGCGCAACGTAGTTGCCGCCTCGGTGAGGCCGCGCTCCTGCAGCAGTTGCGAGCCGATCTGGAAGAGCACATAGGCTCCAATCAATAACATGATGGTGCGCAGGTTGCCGCCGGCGGTGAGCCAGGCGTTCATGCGGAACCAGAGGCCGAACAGCGGGTTGCGGCGGGTCTTGATCGCGGCCAGCAGTTGCAGGGCGCCGATGTCGTTGGCGTCCTGCTGCAGTACCCAGACGGCGTGGTCGTAGGCTTCGTCGATATTGCCGCGGGCCAGCAGCAGCCGGCCCTTGCCGGTCAGGGCCTGGGCGTGCTGCGGTTCCAGGGCCAGGGCTTCGTCGAAGAAGTGCGCGGCCTTTTCCTTTTGGTTGTTGCGCAGGTGCCAGTTGCCCAGCTGCGCCAGGGTGCCAGCACTTTCCGGGTCCAGCTGCAGGGCCTTGTCCAGATAATTTTTTGCGTCCTTTTCCCGACCCATCAGTGCACAGGTTTCGGCAATGGCGCCGTGGTAGTCCGCATCGGTGGGCTCGAGGGCTATGGCCTGCTGCTGGTATTGCAGCGCCTGCTTGAATTTCAGCTGCGCCTTCAGCACCTCGCCCATCGCGTAGTGGGCGAAGGGCGCCTCCGGTTCCAGCTGCACGCCGGTGCGCGCCTCGTATTCCGCCGCCGCCAGCCGCTTCATGTTCAGCAGGCCTATGGCGAGAAAACTGTGGGCGAAATAATGCTGTGGGTCGAGCGTGAGCGCCTCGCGCAGGGACTCGACGCCGCCGGCGTAGTCGCCGTAGCGGTACTGCTGGGCGGCCCTGTCGATCAGCCGCTGCAGTTGTCCGTCTAGGATATCCACTGTTGCACCCCCGCCAGTACCTGGGTCAGTACGAACATTTCCATTTTGCTGCCGACGAAATAGGCCAGGATCACGCCGGGAATACCGTTCATCAGGGTGCCGTCGAAATGCTGGTAGATTTCGCAGGCGACGCTCTGCTTTAAATAAAGGTAATAACAGGCGGCCAGGCCCACCACCACCAGCGCGGTACGCACATAGACCGGGCTCAGTTGCTGCAGCAGGCCGCCGGCGGCCATGCCGATCAGCACGGCGATATAGGCGATCACGCCCAAAAGAACCGCGACGGTTTCGCGTCCGCGGCTGGGGCTGCCCAGGGCGAAGCCGTTGAACAGGGACCAGGCCCAGCTGATAAAGGGGCCGCCGAACATAAAGGCGAACAGCGGCCACATCGGGTCCACGGTAAAGCGGGACAGCTTTCCCGGGCTCGGCTCGTCGATGATCTGGTAAGTGATTGCCACGATTTATTTTCCGTGTTTCTTCAGGAATTCCAGCACTTCTGTGTACTGGCCGGCGTCGTTGGCGTACCTGGCGTAGTTGCGCGCGGTGGACAGCCACTCCAGGGTGGTGGAGCGTACCGTCTTCGCCGCCTCGAACAGATGCTCGCTGCGGATCGGCACCTCTTCGCCGGTCGCTATGGTCTCGTCGATGGCCTCGTCCACCGCGGTCTCCACCAGGTTGACCAGGTCGGCGCCGGAGTAGCCGCTGGTGATTTTCGCGAGTCCCGTTACATCCACCGATTCGCCGCCGGGGCGCTCCCGGAGCAGGCCCCTGAGGATATCCTCGCGCGCCGGTTTGTCCGGCGGCGGCACGAAGATGATGCGGTCGAAGCGGCCGGGGCGGCGGAAGGCCGGGTCCAGGGCCCAGGGCACATTGGTGGCCGCCAGCACCAGTACGCCGCCGTTATTCTGGGAGAAGCCGTCCAGCTCGGCGAGAAACTGGCTCACCAGTTTGGACGAGGTGGCCTCGCGGCTGTGCTGGCGCTTGGCCGCCAGGGCCTCCACCTCGTCGAAGAAGATCACCGCTGGGCTCTGCGCCCGCGCCTGCTCGAAGACCGCGTGCAGCTTGCTCTCGGATTCGCCGATATACATATCGAGGATGTCGGAGATGGCCACATTGAAGAACTGCGCATTGCACTCACCGGCGGTGGCGCGGGCCAGCAGTGTCTTGCCGCAGCCGGGCGGGCCGTACAGCAGTATGCCGCCGCCCACCTTCTTGCGGAAACGGCTGAACAGGGACGGCTTCTGGTAGGGCAGTATGATTTTCTTGTTGATCTGTTTCTTGACGTGGTCGAGGCCGCCGACGTCGGCGAACTTCACCACTTCGGTCTCCGGGTGCAGTATGCGCGCGACTTCTTCTTTATCGGTGTCGTCGTTGGCGATCACGCGCAGTTTTGGCCCGCGTTCGCTCTCGACCGTCCTCGCCCCCAGCCGCGCCTTCAGGGCCGGGTCTTCCAGCGCCGGATTGCTCGCCACCGCGGATTCGTACAGGCGCAGCGCCTCGGCGCCGTTGCCGAGTTCCGACAGTATCTTCGCCTTCAGCAGCAGCGCCCGCGGCTCGTCGGAGTCGAGGAATTGCAGGCCGCTCTGGTGCTGTTTATTTCGGTGGTGGATATCGGCGAGCAGTATCCGGTCCTCGGTTTCGATATTTTCCGGGGCCAGGTCGCCGATGAATTTGCCCGCCTCCGGGTATTCGCCGGCACCGGCCAGCGCCTTGATCAGGGCCAGGCGCAGGGCGGTGTTTTCCGGGGAGGCGTCGAGGGCGGTTTTCAGGGAGTCTATGAGTCCGCTGTCCATGTGTAACCTGATTTTTATTCGTTAATTTTTGTCATACCGAAATGGTACCAAGTTAAACCGGACACAGCGATTTTCGTAGGCTTAACTTAGTGCCATTCACGGCATACCGGATTTGATTCCGTACCGGAATCCAGTTCGGTGGCACCTGGATTCCGGCCTGCGCCGGAATGACGAGGTTGCGATCAGGCGTTTTCTTCCCTGGGCCTGGATTTTATCCAGCGCCCGAGCAGGATGCCTATCTCGAACAGCAGCCACATGGGGATCGCCAGCAGGGACTGGGAGATCACATCCGGCGGTGTCAGCAGCATGCCCACCACGAAGCAGCCGACGATCACGTAGGGACGCTTGCTCGCCAGGGTCTTGGCATCCACCGCGCCGCTCCAGATCAGCAGCACCGTGGCGATGGGAATCTCGAAGGCGAAGCCAAAGGCAAAGAAGAGCTTCAGCACCAGGTCCAGGTAGCGGCTGATATCCGGCAGTACCTTGATATCCGCGTGGGCGGAGCTGACGAAGAATTCGAAGATGATCGGGAAGACCACATAGTAGGCGAAAGCCATGCCGGCATAGAAGAGGACCACGCTGGAGACCAGCAGCGGCAGGGCGAAGCGCTTTTCCTTCTGGTACAGGCCGGGGGCGATAAAGGCCCAGGCTTGGAAGAGCACGAACGGGATGGCGATAAAGAAGGCCAGCACGAAGGTGGTCTTGAAGGGGGTGAAGAAGGGCGAGGTGACCTCGGTGGCGATCATGCCGGCGCCTTCCACCAGGCGCGCCTGCAGCGGTTCGGCGACGAAGTCGTAGATCTCCGCGGCGAAGGGCACCATGCAGGCGAAGATGGCCACCACCACCAGCAGGGTCCTGAGCAGGCGGTCGCGCAGCTCGATCAGGTGGTCGATAAAAGGCTGCTGGCTCTCGTCCTCGGGCTGAGGGCCGTTATTGTCGCGCTGAGGGCTCCCGTCCTCGGGCTGAGGGTCGTTGTTTTCGCGCTGATCGCTCATGTCACTGCTTACCTTCGCTCACGGCTGCTCGTCTTTTTCCTGCGGCGTTTTTTGCGGAGGCAGGTCTTTGGCGGCGTGGGCGGCGTGATCCGGGTGGTGGGGGTTCAGCTCCGGGTCGCCGTAGTCGTGCCAGTGCTCCGGGTACTCCGGGTCCTGCAGCTCCTCGGCGTCCTCGTCCTGTTCCGGCAGGTAGTCGTCCGCATCCGCCGCCGGGTGGCTGGGATCGCGGGCCGGCTCAGGTTGCGGCGAGGGCGAAGAGGGTATCTTTTCCTTTTCGGCGTCCACCTCGCTAAAGGCCTGCTCCATTTCCCGGCGACTCTCCTCCAGCTCGCGCATGATGCGCTCGTTGTGCAGTTCGCGGCGGATATCGTCGGCGCCCACCTCTTTTTCCAGCTCCTCGCGCGCATTGTGCAGGGTGCGCTTGATGCCGGACCACCAGCGCGCGGTGGTGCGGATCGCATCCGGCAGCCGCTCCGGCCCCACGACCAGCAGGCCCACTATGGCGACCAACAGTAGCTCAAAAAAGCCGATATCAAACACGGACCGGTACTCGCGCTGGTTGTCTTTTCGGGTGTTGCTTCAGGATTGGTTGCGGGTTTACTTGTCCTGGGACTGCTTGTCCTTTTCCCGCACGGACTCCTTCTGCTGGGGCTTTTCCTGCTCGTCGTGCTCCAGCTTCTCCGGCTCCTTCTCCTCTTCCTTTTCCTTGTCCTCGTCCTTCATTGCTTTCTTGAAGCCCTTGAGGGCGCCGCCTAGGTCGCTGCCCAGGTTGCGCAGGCGCTTGGTGCCGAACAACAGCAGCACTATGACCAGAACAATCAGCAGCTGCCAGATACTAATTCCACCGAATCCCATGATTTTCTCCAGTTCAGTCGCGGCCGGGGCCGCAGTTTAAAGCGTTATTCGTCTTTCGCGCGCGAGGCCTTCTCTTCCAGGCCCGAGAGGCCGAAGCGGCGCGCAAGTTCGTTCAGTACATCCCGCGAATCCGCCCCCAGGTGCGAGAGCATCACCAGGGAGTGGAACCAGAGGTCGGCGGTCTCGGCGATCATCGCCTGCCGGTCGCCGCCGGCCTCCACGTCCTTGGCGGCGAGGATCACCTCGGTGGCCTCCTCGCCGACCTTTTCCAGGATCTTGTTCAGGCCCTTCCTGTGCAGGCTGGCCACATAGGAGCTGTCGGCGTCGCCCGCGAGCCTGCGGCTTTCCAGCACCGCGTCCAGTTGTTGCAGCAGGTCACCCATAAATCTTACCCGGTTCCTCAATCACCGGCTGCTTCACCTGCCACTCGCCGTCGGCGAGCAGGCGGTAGAAGCAGCTGGCGCGCCCAGTGTGGCAGGCGATGCCGCCCTGCTGTTCCACCAGCAGCAGCACCGCGTCGCCGTCGCAGTCCAGGCGTATCTCGCGCACCTGCTGCAGGTGCCCGGAGGTCTCGCCCTTGCGCCACAGCTTGTTGCGCGAGCGGGACCAGTAGACGGCGTAGCCCTCGCTGGCGGTGATGGCCAGTGACTCGCGGTTCATCCACGCCATCATCAGTATGCGCCCGGTCTTGAAATCCTGCGCTATGGCGGGCACCAGGCCGTCGCCGTTCCAGGCGACCTGGTCGATGAAGCCGTTGCTCGTATCTGCGGTGGTCAATGTCTCTTCCTTCGGACTTCCTATTGTAGGTTGGCGCAGGCCCGGGTCGGTGGATGCGCTTAGCGCTTATCCACCCTACATTTTTTCCGGCCCCCGGGGTTCAGGGCCAGAGCAGCAGTACCAGGGCCGCGGCGCCCATGGCCCAGGCGGCCGGGGGCAGCTGTGCCGTCAGTTCGGGCGCGGCCAGGGCGGTGGCGCCGAGGGCCAGCAGCACGCCGGCGACCCGGCGCAGGTACTGGCGGCGGCCGCGGCGGTGGCCGTGGGCCAGCTTGTCGCCGATGTTGTCCAGCTGCGGCGCCAGCTCCCGGGCCTGCTCCAGCGACGAGAACACCAGTTGCGGCAGCTGCGGAAACTTCTCCAGCCACTCCGGGCCGTAGCGCCTGATCTCGCCGATGATCGTCTTCGGGTGGATGCGCTCGCGCATCCAGCGCTCCAGGAATGGATGGGCAGTCTTCCACAGATCCAGCTGCGGATAAAGCTGCCGCCCCAGGCCCTCGATATTGAGCAGCGTCTTCTGCAGCAGCACCAGCTGCGGCTGCACTTCCATATCGAAGCGCCGCGCCGTCTGGAACAGGCTGATCAGCACCCGGGCGAAGGAGATCTCGCCCATGGGTTTCTCGAAGATGGGCTCGCACACCGCGCGGATGGCCGCCTCGAAGTTGTTCACCGGCGTGTCGCGCCGCACCCAGCCGCTCTGCACGTGCAGCTCCGCCACCATGCGGTAGTCGCGGCGGAACATCGCCAGCAGGTTGCGCGCCAGGTAGTACTGGTCCTCCCGGGTCAGGCTGCCGACGATGGCCGTATCTATGGCGATGTACTGGGGCCGCTGCGGGTGTTGGCGCGACACGAAGATATTGCCCGGGTGCATGTCGGCATGGAAGAAGTTGTGCTCGAACACCTGCTTGAAGAAGGTCTCCACACCGCGCTCGGCGAGCAGCTTCATATTCGTGTTCTGGGCGCGCAGCTGCGCCAGGTCGGTGACCGGGATACCGTCGATGCGCTCCATCACCAGCACATTCACGCGGGTATAGTCCCAGTAGACCTCGGGGATATAGAGCAGCGGCGAGTTGGAGAAATTGCGCTTCAGCTGGGTACCGTTGGCGCCCTCGCGCACCAGGTCCAATTCCCCCTCGATGGTGTGGCGGTAGTCCTCTACCACCTCCACCGGGCGCAGGCGGCGGCCGTCGGGCACCCAGCGCTCTATCCAGCGGGCGATCACCGCGAGCAGGCGCAGGTCCTGCTCGATCACCTTATCGATGCCCGGGCGCAGTACCTTGACCACCACCCGCTCGCCGGAGGGCAGCACGGCGCCGTGCACCTGGGCCACCGAGGCCGATGCCAGCGGCGCGCGGTCGAAGGAAGCAAACAGCTCGTCGACGCTGCCGCCCAGCGCCTCCTCGATCAGTGCCACGCATTCATCGCTGGGGAAGGGCGGCACCCGGTCCTGCAGCCGGTCCAGCTCCTCGACGATATCCGGCGGCAGCAGGTCCGGGCGGGTGGACAGCAGTTGGCCGAACTTGACGAAGATCGGCCCCAGCTCCTCCAGCGCCCGGCGCAGCCGCTCGCCGCGGCCCAGTTTGGATTTCGGCAGCAACTTCAGCGGGCTCAACAGGCCGCGCAGCCACAGGGGCCGGCGCGACACGGGCATCAGCCGGTCGAGGCGGTAACGCAGGAAGACCCGCGCGATGGTGAAACTGCGTAAGACCGGCAAGGCTATTCCACCCCCCGCCGCGAGAATTTTTCCTTCAACAGATTGACCCGCGCCTCCAGGCGCTCGGTGGCCAGGGACAGATCCTGCAGGTCCTCGACAAAGGCCTCGAACTGGGCCTGCGGCGGCGTCAGCTGCCACTCCTCGCTGACCGCCTCGGCCGCGGCCGCCGGCGCGCGCCCCAGGCTGTCGAGCAACCAGCCGGAGACGCTGCGCAGCGCCTCGCCGACCGCGTGCGCCGGCACATCGCCGACCAGCTGCGCAATCGGCGCCTCCCAGTCGATATCCAGGTCGCGCACGATCGCCTGCAGATCCGCCAGCAGCGCGCTGGAACCGCTGACGCTCACGCCCACCCCGGCCGGGGTCGCGGCGGGATCGCGCAGCAGGCGCACCAGGGCGATGGCCGAGCCGCTCAGGCGGGTGGATATCTCCCCCTCCCACTGGTGGTGCACGCACACCTGCTCGCCCTCCACACCCAGGCAGAAGGTCATGCGCGGCGCGGTCAGGTCCAGTTCCAGCGCCTTGCCGTCCAGCTTCTGCAGGCGCGCGCGGGTGGCCGGGTCGTATTTCAGCGCGGCGTTGATGGCGGTTTCCAGGGCGGCGTCGAAGCCGATGCGAAAAGTGGGGTCAGTCATAGTCCGTTCGGGCATCGGGGGCCAATGCGAAGGCGTCGATGCCGGTAGCTGTTTGCGGGACTGTCAGCGAGAGGGACCTCGCTGCCAAGCCTCCAGGGATGGATTCACGGCGTGTCCCGCAAACAGCTACCGGTAGCGGCGCCGCCACGAAACTCCACCCACGCATCAGGGCTTGATGCCCTTGTGCAGCGCAACAATACCGCCGGTCATATTGTGGAACTCGCAGTCCACAAAGCCGGCATCCTCCATCATCTGTTTCAGGGTCTCCTGGTCCGGGTGCATGCGGATACTCTCCGCCAGGTAGCGGTAGCTGTCGGCATCGTTGGCCACCAGCTTGCCCATGAACGGCAGCAGGCGGAAGGAATACTGGTCGTAGACCTTCTCCAGCAGCTTCGACTGCGGCTTGGAGAACTCCAGCACCAGCAGGCGGCCGCCGGGCTTCAGCACCCGCAGCATCGAGCACAGCGCCAGGTCCTTGTCGGTGACATTGCGCAGGCCGAAGGCGATGGTGATGCAGTCGAAGGTATTGTCGGGGAAGGGCAGGTACTGGGCGTCCGCCTGCACCGGCACCACATTGCCGGCGATGCCGCGGTCCAGCAGGCGGTCGCGACCCACCCTCAGCATCGACTCGTTGATATCCGCCAGCACCACCGTCCCCTTCGGCCCGACGATGCGCGAGAAGCGCGCCGTCAGGTCACCTGTGCCACCGGCGATATCCAGGATCGCCTGCCCCGGGCGGGCGCCGGACAGCTCGATGGTGAAACGCTTCCACAGGCGGTGGATGCCCCCGGACATCAGGTCATTCATCACGTCGTAGCGCGCCGCGACCGAATGGAAAACCTCCGCCACGCGGCCGGCCTTCTCCTCCACCGGTACTTCCTGATAGCCGAAGTGGGTGGTCTTGCGATCCTTCATGCTGTGCCTGCTGAACCAAAAATCTGGGGCCACATTGTACATTGACCGGGCCGCCGCGGCACCGCCGCTCACTAAACTTAATGGACGTCACCGAGGAGCGGCCATGGCCTACCGACTGAGCGACAACCAACCCCTGGCGGAGACCCTGCGCGACACCGCGCGCAGGGAGCTGGCCGCTGCGCTGGCGGACCTGGAGGCACTGCCCGAAGAGGAGGCGGTGCACGAGCTGCGCAAGCACTGCAAGAAGCTGCGCGCGCTGCTGCGCCTGGTGCGCACCGAGATCGGCGACCGCTACCGCTACGAGAACGCCCACTACCGCACCCTGGCCAACGCCCTCGCCGGCAGCCGCGACGCCGTGTCCATGCGCGATGCCCTGCTGGCACTGGCGCCGGGCGGAAGTTATCCACAGGTTCAGCAGTTCCTCGAGGAGCGAGCCCAAAGCCACCGGGACCCGGATGCGCTGGAGGACACCAGGGCGCTGCTGAAGCAGGGCGGCGAGCGCATCGACGACTGGCCGCTGGACCCGCTGAAATGGCAGCACGCGCGCAAGGGCTACAAAAACTACTACCGGCGGGCCTTCAAGGCGATGAACGAGGCCTTTGCCGGGGAGGACGCGGCCAGCTTTCACGAATTCCGCAAGCGGGTGAAGGACCACTGGTACCACAGCCGCCTGCTGGAGAAAAAGTACAAAGACCGGATCAAACCGCGCCGCAAGCCGCTGAAAAAACTGGCCCAGGCCCTCGGCGACTGGCGCGACCTGCGCCTGCTGTGCAGCCTGCTCGCCGAGCACAGCGGGGAATTTTCCGGCGAACTGATACCGCTGCTGGATGCCGCAAAGGAGCGGCTCGACGCCTTGCGGCGGGATATCGAGCGCCTGAACCGGAAACTGTTTGCCCACAGGAAATTCGCATTCGACGACGATTGACGCTCTCCCCGCACAGCCCTCCACAGCAGAAACCGCAATTTTCCGTGCCGAACGCGAAAGTTTTGGCATAATCGGTGTCGAGTGGCACTCAAAAAGGGAGATTCGGCCAATATGTTGGACTGGCTAAACACACATATCGCCTACTGGCACTGGCTGGTCCTCGGCCTGCTGCTGGTCACCGCGGAAATCTTCGTTTCCGGATTCGTTCTCTTCTGGTTCGGCCTCGCCGCCCTGTTGGTAGGGGTACTCACCCTGGCCGTGGACATACCCTTCACCCTGCAACTGATTCTCTGGGCGACCGCCTCCATCGCCTTCCTGGTGATCTGGGTCAAGAGCATCAAGCCCCGCTGGAAGGACCGCACGCTGTCCGGCATGGGGGCCGAGGCGCTGGTGGGACAGGTGGGCCTGGTGCTCGAATCCAACGCGGGCCGCAACCGCGGCCGACTCAAGTTCCCCGCGCCCATCCTGGGCGAGGAGGAGTGGCTGTTTATCTGCACCGAGGAAGTCGCCATCGGCGACCGGGTGAAGGTGACGGACATCTCCGGCAATTCGCTGATCGTCACCCGCGTCTGATCCCCACCGGGCCTCAATCCAGGCACAAACCAGTCCCCTCTCCCCCGGGGACAAATCCGCCGGGAGCGGATTTGGGCAGCGCTAGCTGGCCGAAGGCCGAGTGCCATGGATGGCGCGAGTCACTGGGTTAGGGAGAGGGGGTCCCCGCCAGCGAGCGAGGAAGGGCAGAACAGCCACAACACTTTTAAATAACTTCTGGAGAGGAAAAAAGCAGTGGAAGGTTTATCGGTAATCCTGGCGCTGGTGGTACTGATCATCGTCACCATCGCCATGGGCGTGCGCATAGTGCCGCAGGGCTCCAAACATATCGTCCAGCGCCTGGGCAAATACCACAAGACACTGACACCGGGCATGAACGTGATCATCCCCTATGTGGACCAGGTGCCCTACAAGGTGACCACCAAGGACATAGTGCTGGATATTCCCTCGCAGGAAGTGATCACCCAGGACAACGCCACCATCATTGCCAACGCCGTGGCCTACATCAATATCGTCTCGCCGGAAAAGGCCGTCTACGGTGTCGAGGACTACACGGTGGCCATCCAGAACCTGGTGCAGACGGCGCTGCGCTCCATCGTCGGCGAGATGTCCCTGGACTCGGCGCTGTCGTCCCGCGACCTGATCAAGGCGAAACTGAAAGAGGGCATCTCCGACGATATCGCCGACTGGGGCATCAACCTGAAGACCGTCGAGATCCAGGATATCAACCCCTCCCAGACGATGCAGAAGGCGATGGAAGAGCAGGCCGCCGCCGAACGCCAGCGCCGCGCCACCGTCACCCGCGCCGAGGGCGAAAAGCAGGCCGCCATCCTCGAGGCCGACGGCCGCCTGGAAGCCTCCAAGCGCGACGCCAAGGCCCAGGTGGTACTGGCCGACGCCAGCCGCGAGGCCATCGAGCGCGTTTCCTCTGCCATCGGCGACAAGGAGATGCCGGTGATGTACCTGCTGGGTGAGCGCTATATCGGCGCGCTGTCGGAGCTGTCGCGGTCTGACAATGCGAAGAATGTGATCTTGCCGGCGGACTTGCCGCAGGCGGTTAAGGGGTTGTTGAATCGGTAGGGGAGATCAAACCCGGACCATCACTGCTGCGGATTTACTGGCAGATTCGATCGATCGGCAAGAAATACCCAAACCTTGCGAAGACTCATACAGCATGAATTATTAAACAGCATCTTTTAAAGAAGCTATAAGATCTTCCTATTTTATAATTATTCGAGTGAGCAATTATTTGGAACCCGATATAACCGCACTGAAAAACCGACTGATCGAAAGTCTTCTTTCTGTACGAAAATCATCCGCACAGGATTTTTCTGGGATCGGTCTAATTATTCATTCGGCGGATGCACAACTGCCGATCTTTCCGCTCAGAGATTATGAGCCTTCATTGAAGGGTAGTGTTGAGGATTCTCTAGCCAGCTTGGCTTCAATAAAAAGTGAATTTCACGATGGCTTTCATTTCCTTTTACCTAATTGGATAATAACGCATGTTGCGCAATATTTTTCTCCCCCTATTGTGTACAGTGTAAGTGTTGATAGAAACAAGAAGTTTGGCGGTCGCTATCTTGCAGCACAGTTTGGATCTCTACTTCCAGGTGTTTATCTAAGTGGTATAGCTAGCAATAACTTTGGCCTTTCAGTTTTTAGGTTGGGCGAAGAAGTTCACTTTGAGAGAACTGAATGATTACATTGACACCAATAACTAAAATTATTTCTTTTTTCGCAATTAGTTACGGCTGTTTTGTTAGCGTGCTTTTGTTTTTTTCCTGGAGTTTTAGTTCTCAGCCAAGCATAAGTAAAAGCTTAAAGATTTCGCTTTGGGGAGCAACAGCTGTAGAGCTGTTACTTATTTTCTTAGTTTATTTTGGCTGGAGGCATTTATGGAGTCGCTTTCCCAAACTTAACTCTCTTCTATTTCCAGATCTCAATGGAGTATGGGGTATGAAGATCCACTTCTGCAGCCCCAGTGGGGATGGTGTGGCAAAGGCGGTTGCGACCATAAAGCAAGATTTCCTGAAAATAAGTATGGAAGTGGAGTCTGACCACTCTGATTCGGAGACCTTAATCGCTCATCCAAAGAAGGACCCGGAATCAGGTCGTCCTATTCTGTATTACGTTTATCGAGTTGTCCCCAAGCAGTTAGATAATAGCTCTGGCTCACCGTATGAGGGCGCGGCAATCTTGAAATTCGACGGCAGCTTGCGTGGGAATTATTTCACAAGTCAGCATACAAAGGGCTACTTTCAGTTATTTAGAGATGAGTCTAACCAAGAGGCTCCAGAGCTGCATATTGAGCAATCCAGATATAATAAGAAATGCGGAGACATAAAGTGAAAATAGAATCAAAAGATACGGATATTGAAAGCTTATTAGTGGGCTCATATTTCCACATCCCCAGATTTCAGAGACCTTATTCATGGGATGATGAAAATTTAAATGACTTTTGGAATGATGTCGTAGTCAATCAATCAGAAGACTATTTTATTGGATCAATGGTTGTCTTCAAAAAGGAAAAACAGCATTTCGGAGTGGTTGATGGCCAGCAACGATTAACAACAATCACGATACTTTTATGTGTAATAAGAGATTATTTTTTAAAACTTGATTCAAGCGATCTTGCAAAAGGAATTCATCAGCTAATTGAACGCAAAGATCGAAGCAACAAGAATGAATATGTATTAAAAACAGAAACTTCATTTCCATATTTTCAAGAGCACATCCAAAAATTTAACGATGATCCGGAGCTGGACATTGATATTCAGTTGGAAGAGAAAAATCTTAAGAACGCACATAACAGGTTTAACAAGCTAGTCGGATCAATACTTCAATCTATTGACATAGACCAATCTTTAAATCCAGATGACCGAAGCGAACTTAAAATATCTAAACTTATAGACGTAAGAGATGCCATACTAAATCTTAATTTGATCTTTATTACCCTAGACAATGAGGATGATGCATATTTAATATTTGAAACTTTGAATACAAGGGGTAAAGATCTAGCATTAACAGATTTAGTTAAAAACCATTTTTCTAAGCATCTTAAAGCTAAGGGAGCTGTAGATCATGCGAGGCTTAAATGGGAGACCATGCTTGATATAATACACAACTCCTCTGCAGACATTTCCTCGGATAATTTCATCTACCATTTTTGGTCGTCTCGATATGAAGCTGTACCTCTCAAGAAACTTTTCCCGAAAATTAAGAAAGAGGTAACCAAAGCAAAAGCAAAGGCCTATCTAGATGATTTGGTATCTGATGCAAAGATATACCGATCAATTCATGAGCCAAGCTTCGATTGGAACAAAAATGAAACTGAAGTTTCAGACTCTCTATACGCACTACAGATGTTTAAACTTTCACAACCAACACCAGCAACAATGGCACTGGTAAGAGCTTATAGAGATAAAAAAATTAAATATAGAAAACTTCGAGATGCGTTAAGCGCTATAGAGAAATTTCATTTTGTTTTTACAGCAATTACGTCATCACGATCTTCTGGTGGTATTTCTGCTATGTACTCTTCTTTTGCAATCAAGCTATTTGAAGCAAAAGATTCACAAGAAGCAGCCACACTAATAACAACCTTCATAGCTAAATTGCGTGAAAAACAGCCTTCTTTTGAAGAATTTGAAGTTGCATTTAGAGAGGTTGTTTATACGAATTCTAACTCGAAACAAAAAAATCTTGTTCGCTATATTCTTGAAAAATTTTCTCTGCATTATTCATACAAATATCCGGTGGACTTTGACGAACTAACAATCGAGCACCTCTGCCCACAAACCAATATAGGAAAAGATAAGTGGACAGAATCTTCTGTTGGCTGTTTAGGCAATTTAATCTTTATTGACCAAAAAATGAACGGCGAACTAGATACGAAAGATTTTCAAGAGAAAAAGAACCTTCTCAAACAAAAGGGATACTCATTGCCGAATTTTATTCTTAAATCGAATGAATGGAATCCTTCTGTCGTCTTTGAACACTCAGATGAGATGGCTAACGTCGCATATAGCGAAATATGGAGAATATAAATCAAGCGGACGATATCAGCCTAACAAATACTCCGGCTTCGTTTTCCTGCCTTCCAGCTTCGAAACTAAGCGTCACAGAATACTCGGCCAAGGTTATTCTATTTTTATCAATGGAGAATTTAATGAAGCGTTTATTTGCCTTCTCACTACTGCTCTTTGCTGGCAGTGTATTTTTTCCAGCACACGCTCAGTCAGAACCTCCAGTGGCTGGGAAAGATTACATCGAGATCCCGAACAGCCGGCCCCTCGCACCCGAAGAAGGCAAGGTCGTCGTCGAAGAGTTCTTCAACTATATCTGCCCGGCCTGCAACAAATTCGAGCCGCAGTTCGTGGCCTGGACGAAAAAATTGCCACCTTATGTAAAGGTGGACCATGTTCCGGCCGCCTTCCGCAAGGATTTCGTTCCCTACGCCCATGCCTACTACACGGCACGGATTTTCGGTCTCGCCGACAAGACACACCAGGCAGCCTACGACGCCATACACAAAACGAACCAGCTTCCGGCCGAGGGACAGACACCCAACGAGGAAAAGGTTGCTGAATTCTATGCCGGCTACGGTGCTAACGCACAGAAGTTTCTCGCCACCATGCAGAGCTTCAGCATCAAATCCAAGGTGCGCCGCGCCACCGAGCATATGCAGCGCAGCCAAGTCCGCAGCACGCCCTCTATCCTTATCAACGGCCGCTATCTCGTTCTCGGCAATTCGTTCGCGGACAGACTGCGGATAGCGAGCTATCTGATCGAGAAAGAGTATTCCGGTTTGCAGCTGGGCATGGCCCAGTAGAAGTATCACATACTGCCCGCCAAAAGCCTCTCTTAAGGGTACCTCTAGAAATCGCCACTCCCCCGAAGGCGGGAATCCAGAAACCCCGTGGCCACTGGACCCCCGCCTTCGCGGGGGTGACGAAAAACGAGTTTTTAGAGGTGCCCTTGAGCATCGGATCTGCGTCTTAGACGCACCCGATGACAGTCTCCAGTTCGACTCTGCCCACCCACAAGTAATGGGGCCTGCCGGTTTCCATTAGGAAATCGGCCCGCGCTTGCCTACAATGCCCCGCTATCCCGCCAATTGAGCTCCCGTTGTGACTAAGCCTGACACCGACCACCCCCGCGATTTCCAGTCGCTGCCACTGCAACAGCCCCTGCTAAAAAACCTGCAGGACCTCGGCTACGAGCGCCTGACGGAAATCCAGGCCGCCGCGCTGCCGGCGATTGTTGAGGGTAGGGACGTTATCGGCCAGGCCAAGACCGGCTCGGGCAAGACAGTGGCCTTTGGCCTGGGCCTGCTGCACAAGCTGCAGGTGGAGCGGTTCCGGGTGCAAGCGCTGGTGTTGTGTCCCACCCGGGAGCTGGCGGACCAGGTGGCGCGGGAGCTGCGCAAGCTGGCGCGGGCCATTCACAATATCAAGATACTGACGCTGTGCGGCGGTATGCCGTTCGGGCCGCAGATCGGCTCGCTGAAGCACGGTGCCCATATCGTGGTGGGTACGCCCGGGCGCATCGAGGATCACCTGCGCAAGGGCAACCTCGACCTGGGCGGGGTGCAGACGCTGGTGCTGGACGAGGCGGACCGCATGCTGGATATGGGCTTCCAGGCGGTGCTGGACCAGATTCTGGCGGAACTGCCGCGGGAGCGGCAGACGCTGCTGTTTTCTGCCACCTATCCCAACACCATCGACGCGCTGGCGACCCGGGTGCTGCGCGACCCGGTGAAGGTGGAAGTGGCCGCGGCGCACACCGAGAGCACGATTGAGCAGAGTTTCTACCGGGTGGAAAGCAACGAGCAGCGGCCCGCGGCGCTGTACCAGTTGCTGGCCAGTTACGACGTTTCATCGGCGGTGGTTTTCTGCAACACCAAGCGGGAAACCGATGAGGCCGCCCAGGCATTGAAGCGCGCCGGCTTTGCCGCGCTGGCGCTGCACGGGGATATGGAGCAGAAGGATCGCGACCGCACCCTGGCGCTCTTTGCCAACGGCAGTGCTTCCATCCTGGTGGCAACGGACGTGGCTGCGCGCGGCCTGGATATCGAGGAGCTGCCCATGGTGGTGAACTACCATCTCTCCCGCGATCCGGAGGTCCATGTACACCGGATTGGCCGCACCGGGCGGGCGGGGCAGAAGGGCGTGGCGGTGACACTGGTCGGCAAGAAGGAGACCTACAAGCTGGAGCGGCTGGAAGAACTGATGCAGCAACCGATAACGCTGCAGGAAATCCCGCCCCTGCCCAGGGGGTTTGCGCCTGCCCGACCGCTGATGTCCACCCTGCAGATCGATGGCGGGAAGAAGCAGAAGGTGCGCGCCGGTGATATTGTCGGTGCCCTGACCGGCGACGGTGGCATCGACGGACCACAGATCGGCAGGATCCAGCTTTTCGACTTCTCCACCTTTGTCGCGGTGGAGCGGGGGGTTGCCAAAAGAGCCCTGGACAAGCTTGCCCGTGGAAAAATCAAAGGCCGTAAGTTCCGCGCGCGGATTGTGGGAGTCTGAGTTTTTCAGCAGCCGGAACATTGTTTGCATTCGGGCAAAAGTGGTTATTTTGCTCAGGGTGAAATGACTCTAAGTTAAGGCTACTCTCTTGTAGGATGGGCAAAGGAGCGTGGCGACGTGCCCATTTTCCTCGGTGCTGATTTGCACGCTGCGCTTTGCCCATCCTACGAAAATCGTTGTGCCCGGATTAACTTGGTACCGTTCGGACCAGAGTAGAATTTTGGCGTCAAATCTTACCGATGCATAGAGCGTTCTTTTCCCCATAGCTGTCAAACCTGCTTTTTCGCCTATAAGATTGATAGCCCTCCTGACTCCAGTATCTTTTCGCCAAATTCGTACCAATTGCGGCGTGAAGCGGGAGGTCCATTCGGAAGGTTTGTTTCATAGAGCAAGGGAGGCGAAGGGAACGCAATGAAAACCAAGTATACGATTGTCATCGGGCTGCAGGGCGGCGATGAGTCCGAAGTGATTGACTCGATGGTAGGCCTGTTTTTAGGGAAAATTCACGATGAAGGTGGTCCTATATACGTGTCGATAGCCGGATTTCCGTCAAGCAGCAACTGGAGGAGTTACATTGCCACCGGGCATTCTCTCGATAAGCGGGATATTCAGTCCATAGCGGGTGGGGATATTGGGGTTTACATCGTCTCGCACGGATCGGGAAACAATGTGGGGGGGTTGAGTGCTGTGCACTTGGCGGCCCTTATCCAGGAGCTTGGATTTACAGCAATTCGTAAGCTCTGCCTGGTTGCGTGCAACACGGGCAACAGCTTGAAGAGCGCGGCAGAGGAAGGCGTTCAGACGGACATCAATCAAAGTTATATCGGCTCTCTCTGCCGGGCGCTTTACCCGATGACGCCGATGATTGCCGGCTACGCAGGATTTGTTACGGTTGCCCACCCCAAGTATTCAGGGAGGATCGGTGTTCCAACATCTTCCGGAGGCTGGCAGTGGAAAAGGGATCACGGCTCTGCGGCCGCAGGCAAGAAGCTGACCAGAAATGCACATAGACAAGGGCGTGTCACTGTGATGACACCTGAGGCTCGAAGCAGCATTAAGGTCATCGCACAATCACTGGATGGGCACACTGTTAACCTCGTGGGCCTGGATCAGTGGCATGACGATTGAGTGAAGGACATTGACCTGATCTCAATTATTTCCAAGTATTCTGGAAGCGCGACTGCTGCCGGCAGTGGCCCGAGGCAGCTCCCAGGCCAAATTAAAAAACCCCGGCAATGTCACCACTGCCGGGGCTCGTTGACGGCTGGCCAGCCGGGTCAGTTGCCCAGCAGACCACCCGCGCGGGCCATCACGTGGAACAGGTAGCTCTGTTCGTTGGTGCCGCTGACCAGGTGCGCGCCGGGGCCGCGGGCCCAGACGCCCACGTCCTCGCCGGCATGGGATTCGGACGCCAGGGGCACCAGCGCCTCCTGGTGGTAGCCGGGTGCGGTGGTGTCCACGTGGGTCAGGTCCTTGCGGCCGGCGTCCACCTCGTGGCCGTAGCGCTCGTCCGCGTCCGTCTCCCCGCCCAGGTCCGCATAGCCGAAGCCGTTGCCGTAGGTGAGGGTGGTGTAGGGCAGGCCGTCGGCGGCGAGGGTCGGGGTCTCCTCCGGCTGGCCGCTGCCGTCGTTGGTCACCACCTTGCCGAGGATGGGGTTGCCCCGGGTTGGGTAGCCGGCGATGGTCATCACGTGGCTGTGGTCGGCGGTGACGATAATCAGCGTGTCCTCGGCGCTGGTGTTGTCCATCGCCACCTGCACCGCCTCGGCGAGTTCCACCGCGTCGGTCAGGGCGCTGTAGGCGCTGCCGGCGTGGTGGCCATGGTCTACGCGGCCGGACTCCACCATCAGGAAGTAGCCCTTGCCGTTTTTGCTCAGCAATTCCAGGCCCTTGGCGGTCATCTCGGACAGCGACGGCTCGCCGGCCACGTCATTGCCGCGGTCCGCCTCGTACTGCATGTGCGAGGCGTTGAACAGGGCCAGCAGCTTGTCGGTGGCGGCGATATCCAGGGCATCGAAGCCGGTCTGGTCCTCGATATAGGCGGCGCTGGTGACGCCGTCGTTGTAGCGCTGCTGCCACTCTTCCACCAGGTTGCGGCCGTCCTCGCGCTTGCCGGCTTTGCCCTCGAGGTCGGTGACGGTGTTGGGCAGGAAGCTGTAGCGGCCGCCGCCCATGATCAGGTCGACGCCGTCACCGGCGGCGAGCGCCACCAGCTGCGAGGCGATATCCACGCAGTCGCCGCCGGCCTTGTATTCCCAGCCGCGCTCCGGCGCCTTGGCGTAGGTGGCCGCCGGGGTGGCGTGGGTGATGCGCGCGGTGCTGATGATGCCGGTGCTCTTGCCCAGGCCCTCGGCCAGTTCCAGCGCGGTGGTCAGCGGGCGCTCCTTGCTGGCCGCGCAGTCGCCGCGGGCCACGGTCTCGTCCACGTTGATCACACCGGCCTTGGTTTTCACACCGCTCATCAGGGCGGTGGCAGTGCCGGCGGAATCCGGGGTCTGCTGGTTGGTGTTGTAGGTCTTCACCAGGCCGGCGAAGGGCATCTTCTCGAAGCTGAGCTGGTACTCCTCGCCGTCGAGACCCTGCTGCTGGCCGGCGAGGATGCGCGCGGCGGTGACGGTGGAGATACCCATGCCGTCGCCGACAAACAGGATGATGTTCTTGGCCGCGCCGGGCGTGTTGTTGATGGTCTGGGCCCGGGCGCGCTCCACTGCCTGCTGGCCGTCTTTGAACCAGCTGCTGTCCATCTGCGCCTGGGACAGGCCCAGTAGCGGCTGCTCCGGTTGTTGGGGCTCCGGCAGCACCGCCAGGTCGTCAGGGTTTGAATTGTCGTTGCTGCAGCCGGCGGCCAGCAGGGCGATGGAAAGGCCCAGCGCCAGTTTGTTGAATTGTTTCATTGCCAAAACCCCCAAGTTATTCCGCTGTTACCGACAGGCCGGTGGCGCCGACCATCAGGTGAAATACCGCGCTCTGCTCCAGCGTGCCCTGCACCAGCTGTGCGCCAGCGCCGGTGGCGTGCAGGCTGATGTCTTCGCCGGCGTGGCTCTCGGAGCCCAGGGGTACCAGCGCCTCCTGGTGGAAGCCGGGTGCCTCTGTGTCCACGCCGCTCAGGTCCTTGCGCCCGCTATTCGTCGCTGTTGACGCGTAGATGGCGTCGGCGTCCGTCTCCGCGCCCAGGTCGGCAAAGCCGAAGCCGTTGGCGTAGGAGAGTGTGGTGTAGGGCCAGCCGTCCAGCGCTGCACCGGCCTCTGCCTGGGGCGCACCGCTGCTGTCGTTGGTGACCATCTTGCCGAGAATCGGGTTGCCGCGGGTCGGGTAGCCGGCGATGGTCATCACGTGGCTGTGGTCCGCGGTCACCAGGATCAGGGTGTCCTCCAGGTCGACTTTCTCCAGCGCGGCTTGCACCGCATCGGAGAAGGCGATGGCATCGTGCAGCGCGTTGTAGGCGTTGCCGGCGTGGTGGCCGTGGTCGATGCGGCCGGATTCCACCATCAGGAAGTAGCCGTCCTCGTTTTTCTGCAGCAGGTCGATGGCCGCGCTGGTCATCTCGGCGATACTCGGCTCGTCGGCGCCCTTTGCCACGCGATCCGCATCGTAACTCATATGGCTGCTGGTGAAGAGCCCCAGCAGCTTGTCGGTGGAAGCCAGGTCCAGCGCGGCCAGTTCGGAGCCGCTCTGCAGGTAGGCGGCCTGCTGCTCGCCGTCGTAGCGGTCCAGCCACTCGGCGGTGAGGTCGCGTCCGTCTTCGCGCTTGCCGCCGTTGTCGGCGGTGATGAAGTTGCGGCGACCACCGCCCAGGATCACGTCCAGGCCGTCGCCGGCTTGCAGTTCCACCAGCTGCGCGGCGATATCCACACAGTCGCCGTCGGCACTGTATTCCCAGTTGCGCTCCGGGCTGCGCGCGTAGGTGGCCGCCGGAGTGGCGTGGGTGATGCGGGCGGTGGAGACGATGCCGGTGGAGCGGCCGCGGCTCTCCATCAGCTCGAGGAAGGTGTTCAGCTCGTTGCCCTGGCTGGATGCGCAGTCCGCGCGCAACGTGTCACTGTCGATATTGATCACGCCGGCTTTGGTTTTCACCCCGGTCATCATCGCGGTCATGGTGCCGGCGGAGTCCGGGGTCTGCTGGTTGGTGTTGTAGGTCTTGATCAGGGCGCTGTGGGGAAATTCCTCGAAGGAAAGACTGTTTTCCTCGCCGCTCTCGCCGCGCAGCTGGCCCTCGAGAATGCGCGCCGCAGTCAGGGTGGAGACGCCCATGCCGTCGCCGACGAACAGTATTACGTTCTTCGCGGTTTTCTCACTGCGGGATTCCGCCGCCCTGGATTCGACCCGGCCGGCGCCGTCGGTGAACCAGGGGCTGTTGCTCTGGTAGTCCGGCAGTTCGGCGGCCTGGGCCGCGGGGACCAGGGGGAAAAGACAGGACGCAGCGAGTGCGCGGGCGAGTCGCTTTGCCATGGAGGGCCTCCGGTATGCATTTATTTGCCGCGCATTTAAGACCGGAAGTGTGACAGGGGAATTAACGCCAGATTAAATTCGTTTTTCTCAGCCGATGATTTTGACCGCGCTCTCGTCCGGATCGCGGCCCTTTCCCGCAGAGCGCAGGCGCTGCAGGTAGTCCTCCCAGTTGGCCGCGCGCTTTTCTCCCAGCTCGCGCAGGTAGTCCCAGGTGTAGATGCCGGTGTCGTGGCCGTCGTCGAAGACGATTTTCAGTGCGTAGCGGCCGGCGGTCTCGACGCTGTCGATGCCGACGTGCAGTTTGCCGCTGACCAGCACCGGTTCGCTCGCGCCGTGGCCGCGCACCTCGGCGCTGGGGGAGAAGACGCGCAGGTATTCGGCCGGCAGGGTGTATTCGGTATCGTCGAATACCAGCTGCAGGTTTTTTTCGGCGCGGTTTAGGCGGATTTTTTTGGGGGGCTTCATATTTATCGGATTTCGGGGCCGCTTCCGGCACCCTCTCCCGCAAGCGGGAGAGGGGAGAGTGGGGCGAAGGCGCGCTAAAGGATGAACCTGGACAGGTCTTCGTTCTGGCTCAGTTCACCCAGGTGGTCGTCCACATAGGCCGCGTCTATGGTGATCGATTTGCCGCTGTCGCCGGCGTCGAAGGAGATTTCCTCCAGCAGCCTTTCCAGCACAGTGTGCAGGCGGCGCGCGCCGATATTCTCGGTGCGCTCGTTCACGTCGAAGGCCACTTCGGCGATCCGGCGGATGCCGTCTTCGGAAAATTCCAGCTGGGTGCCCTCGGTGGCCAGCAGCGCCTTCTGCTGTTCGGTCAGCGACGCCTTGGGCTCGGTGAGGATGCGCTGGAAATCCCCGGAGGTGAGCGAGCTCAGTTCCACGCGGATCGGCAGGCGGCCCTGCAGTTCCGGGATCAGGTCCGACGGTTTGGACAGGTGGAAGGCGCCGGAGGCGATGAACAGGATATGGTCGGTCTTGATCATGCCGTACTTGGTGGAGATGGTGCAGCCCTCGATCAGCGGCAGCAGGTCGCGCTGCACGCCCTCGCGGGACACATCGGCGCCGCCGGTTTCCTGGCGCTTGGCCACCTTGTCGATCTCGTCGAGGAAGACGATGCCGTTCTGCTCCGCGGACTGGATGGCGCGCGCCTTCACTTCCTCGTCGTTGACCAGCTTGGCCGCCTCCTCGTCGGTGAGCTGCTTCAGCGCCTGCTTGACGGTGAGCTTGCGCTTCTTGGTCTTGCCCTGGGCCATGTTGGAGAAGATGCCCTGCAGCTGGTTGGTCATTTCCTCCATGCCGGGGGGCGCCATGATTTCCACCCCCATGGGTGCGGCGGAGACGTCCACTTCGATTTCCTTGTCGGCCAGTTGGCCCTCGCGCAGTTTCTTGCGGAACAGTTGGCGGGTGCTGGTATCCCGGTCGCCCGGTTCGGTGGAGCGGGCCGGCGGCAGCAGGGCGTCGAGGATGCGCTCCTCGGCGGCGTCCATCGCGCGCTGCTCGACACCGGCCATGGCCTTCTCGCGCTCGAGCTTCACGGCCATCTCCACCAGATCGCGCACTATGGATTCGACGTCGCGACCCACGTAGCCCACCTCGGTGAATTTGGTGGCTTCCACCTTGATAAAGGGGGCGCCGGCCAGCTTGGCCAGGCGGCGCGCAATCTCGGTCTTGCCGACGCCGGTGGGGCCGATCATGAGGATATTCTTCGGGGTGATTTCCGCGCGCAGGTCCTCGCTCACCTGCATGCGCCGCCAGCGGTTGCGCAGCGCAATGGCCACGGCGCGCTTGGCGTCCTGCTGGCCGACGATATGGCGGTCGAGTTCGTGGACGATTTCGCGGGGGGTCATTTGGGATTGGGACATGGGGATTCTCGTGTGTAAAACCGAAACTGATGCTGGCGCTACGCTGCTGTCCATCAGGTCCTCTGCGCTCGTCATACCGGCGAAGGCCGGTATCCAGCCCAGTGGCACCTGGATTCCGGCCTTCGCCGGAATGACAGAAGTGGTTCTTAGCCCGCTCCTCAGTAACTCAATTCTTCGATGGTGTGATTCTGGTTGGTGTAGACACAGATATCGCCGGCGATCTTCAGGCCCTGCTCGACGATGGCGCGCGCGTCCAGGTCGGTGTTGTCCAGCAGCGCGCGGGCGGCGGACTGGGCGAAGGGGCCGCCGGAACCGATGGCGATCAGGTCGTCTTCCGGCTGTATCACGTCGCCGTTGCCGGTGATGATCAGGCTGGCGGTGGCGTCGGCCACGGCCAGCAGGGCCTCGAGGCGGCGCAGGGCGCGGTCGGTGCGCCAGTCCTTGGCCAGCTCCACCGCGGCGCGGGTCAGCTGGCCGCCGTGGGCCTCCAGCTTGGCCTCGAAGCGCTCGAACAGGGTGAAGGCGTCGGCGGTGCCGCCGGCGAAACCGGCGATGACCTTGTTGTCGTGCAGGCGGCGCACCTTGCGGGCGTTGCCCTTCATGATGGTGTTGCCCATGGAGACCTGGCCGTCGCCGCCGATCACGACTTTGCCGTTGCGGCGGCAGGAGAGAATGGTGGTTCCGCGATACTGTTCCACGTAAACGCCTCGAAATTGCGTGTTGTGTCTGTAGGAGCGGCGGGGCGGAAGGCCGCCCATGGCCGCGATCGAGGGCCGGTGTTATCGGAAAGTCCGATCGCGGCCATGGGCCGCTCCTACAAGAGGGATTCGGTTGAGATTCAGTAAGTGAGGCCGGTGGGGCGGAATTTCAACCGGGATGGCTATAATGCGCGCTGCTGTAACCTGGCGGAGAATCGATTTGCCCTCCCTGTCCTCGCGCTACTACACCCTGGTATTCGCCCTGATCATGTCGTGCCTGATGTCGCTGCTGATGTCCGGGGTGATCACCTTTATCAACACCGGCCTGGATGCCGGCTTCCCGCTGCGCTGGCTGCGCGCCTGGGTGGTGGCCTGGATAGTGGCCTTCCCGCTGGTGTCGGTGATAGCGCCGCTGGCGCACCGGCTGACGCGCAGGCTGGTGAAGACTGAGAGCTAGCGCGCCGGGCGCTTCAGGACCAGCGGCATCAGCTTGTGGTCGGCGAGCACTTCGCGCGCCTTGGCCACCCGAGAGCGGCTGCCGTAGGGGCCGACCAGTACCCGGTGCCAGGTGCCGCGGCTGTCGCTCGCGGTTTCCACCTTGACGTCCAGGTTGGCCAGGGTGAGCTGGGCGCGCAGCCGCTCCGCCTCGGCGGCGTCGCGGAAGGAGGCGGCCTGGAGTATGTAGACCAGTGCCGGCTCGTCGCCGGCGGTATTCGCGCGCGTATTCTTTGATTCGGTATCGCTGGATTGGCGCCGCGCCGGCTGCGCGGTTTTGGGCGGCGGCACCGATACCTCGTTTTCCTGCAGCAGGGTGTAGAAGTCGAAGCGCGGCTGCTCCGGCTTGTCCTCCGCCTGCTTTGCCGGCGGCTGGCGCTTGGCGGTTGCGGCGGGCTTGCCGTCCTGCTTGAGGCCGTGCAGGAAGATCATGAAGACCACGAAACCGCCGACAAAATTGCCCAGGACGAACCAGACCCAGGCGGGCTTGCCCGAGGAACTGCTGCTGCGGCGGCTGGCGTTGCGACGGCTCATGAAACTCTCTTTTAAATCAGTTCTTTTTTGGATCAGTTATAGACGGCGGATCTGTGGGCGACCTTTATGACACAGACTACCAGCCTGTCGTCGACTATTTCATAAATGATGCGGTAATTTCCCTGCCGGACCCGATAGAGCTCCCGGCCGCTCAGCTTCTTGCAGCCTTCGCAGCGGGGGTTTTCCGCCAGCGCGTCTATGCGCTGCAAAATGCGCTTCACATCCCGGTTGGGAATGACCCGCAGATCTCTGGCGACGGACTTTTTGAAGGTAATTTTATAATTTGCCATGCTTCTTGAGGTCGTCGAGCAGGGCCTCGTAGGAAATCTCCGGCTCGGCAGCCCTGTCCGCATAGGCCTGCAGATCCTCCCGATCTTCCCGCATCAGCAGGCGCACGGCCTCGTCCACCAGCTCGGATAGCGACTGCTGGCTGGCAGCCGCCTTCAACTTCAGTGCCCGGTGGATGTCCGGGTCGAAATAGACCGTGGATCTCTTGGATAGATTGCTCATACCGCAACGCTCTTCGCGCCTCTATGTTGAAAGGCACTATAGCGTTGTGACGCTATAGCGTCAAAACGTCATTCAGGAAAGTTCCTGCGCATCCATATCCACCGCCCAGCGCAGGCGGCGGTTCCTGTAGCCCTCGGCCCACTGGCACAGGCGCGCCAGCAGCGGCTGCAATTGGCCGCGTTTCTCCGCGGTGACCTGCACATAGAAGCGGAAGCGGCCGGACTTGCGCTCCAGCAGCGCGGGTACCGGGCCGAGGTACGCCAGCTGCGGCGACGGCGGCGCCAGCGACTGCATATGCGCCCGCGCCGCCTCGAGGAATTCCTCCGCCCATTTCGGCTCCTCGCACTCGGCGCGCACCAGCGCCATGGCCCGCAGCGGTGGCAGCTGGGCCAGGGTGCGGTCGCGCAGCAGCTGGCGGGCGTAGGCGCCGTAGCCCTTCTCCAGCAGCAGCTGCAGCAGCGGGTGTTCCGGGTAGCGGCTCTGCACCAGCACCCGGCCGGGCAGGTCGCCGCGGCCGGCGCGGCCGGCCACCTGTTCCAGCAGCTGGCCGGTGCGCTCGGGGGCGCGGAAGTCGGCGCTGAAGAGGCCGCCGTCGGCGTCCTGGATCACCACCAGGGTGACCCGCGGCAGGTGGTGGCCCTTGGCCAGCATCTGGGTACCCAGCAACAGGCAGGGTTTGCCGTCCCGCGCCGGGGCCAGCAGCTTGTCCAGGGCCTGCTTGCTGGCGGTGGTGTCGCGGTCGACGCGGATCACCGGGTAGTCGGCGAAGCGCCGGGCGAGCAGTTCCTCGCTGCGCTCGGTGCCGCCGCCGAGGGCGCTGAGGGAGCGGCTGTGGCACTGGGGACAGCTGTCCACCAGCGGGCGGCGGTAGTCGCAGTGGTGGCAGCGCAGCTGGCGGCTGCGCCGGTGCATGGTCAGCTTGCTGGAACAGTGGGGGCAGTCGGCCAGCCAGCCGCAGTCGTCGCAGGCCAGGGTCGGGGCGAAGCCGCGGCGGTTGATAAACACCAGCGCCTGCTCGCCGCGGGCCAGGGTGTCGCCGATATGGCGCAGCACCTGGGGCGCGAAGCCCTCCTCCAGCTGCTGGCCGAGGGTCGGCACCACATGGATCTGCGGCGGGCGCGCATTGCCGGCGCGGTTCCTCAGGCGCAGGTGCTGGTAGCGGCCACTGAGGGCATTGTGCAGGCTTTCCAGGGACGGGGTCGCACTGCCCAGCAGCACCGGCACGCCGGCGTTGCGCCCCAGCACCATCGCCAGGTCGCGGGCTGAGTAGCGCACGCCGTCCTGCTGTTTGAAGGAGCCATCGTGCTCCTCGTCGACGATCACCGCACCGAGGCGGGGCAGGGGGGTGAGTATCGCGGAGCGGGTGCCTATGACGATATCCGCCTGGCCCGCGGCCGCGGACAGCCAGGCCTGGGCGCGCTCGCCCTCGGCCAGGCCGGAGTGCAGGGCGGCGATGCTGTGATCCGGGAAGCGCGCGGCGATGCGGCGCAGCGTCTGCGGGGTCAGGCCGATTTCCGGCACCAGCAGCAGGGCCTGCCGGCCGTCAGTGAGCACTCGCTCCATCAGACGCAGGTAGACCTCGGTCTTGCCGCTGCCGGTGGTGCCCTCGAGCAGGGAGGCGGAGAAGCGATCCGGCGGGATGGCGTCCAGCACCTGTTGCTGCTCTTTATTGGGCTCGGGCGGTGCCGTTGCCTCAGCCACGGGAATGGGAGGTGGGACTGTCGGGCCGGAGACCCACTCCACCAGGCCGCGATCCTGCAGCGCGCGTATGGTCGCGGTGGAGTGCTCCAGGGCTTTCAACTGGGTGCGGCTCTGGCGGCCGCGGCTCAGGAGCAGCTGCAGCAGGGCCTGCTGTTTGGGTGCCCTGGAGAGCGCGGACTCCGGCAGGCCCTTGCCCTCGGTGGTCAGCTGCAGCCACTGCTCGGCCCAGTGGTCCGCGGGTCTGCCCTTGCGCAGGGCGGCGGGCAGGGCGGCGGCGTAGAGTTCCCCCACCGGCGCCTGGTAGTAGTCGGCGGCCCAGTGCAGGAAATCGCGGCTGCGGCCGTCGAAGAGGGGCTCGCGGTCGATCAGTTCCAGCGCCGGCTTCAGCTGCGCGAGTGGGGACTCACTGACAGTATCCACCAGCACCGCCACCAACTTGCGCCCGCCGAAGGGCACCCAGAGGCGCTGGCCCGGCATCAGGCCGGCCGGATCCACGCCTTCCGGCGGCAGGTAGTCGAACAGGCGCCGCAGCGGTACCGGTACCGCCAGCCGCAGAATTGCCGGATTTGCGCCGTCGCTCGCCAAGTGCCCCCTCCCGTACTGCTGGATCAAGGGACGCATGATAGCGCAGTTGCCCTCTTCGCCACCCTCTCCCCCGGCCCCTCTCCCGCAAGCGGGAGAGGGGAGCTATTCGCTCCGGCTTCGCGGTAGAGTCCCCAGTCCCCGGTCCCCGGTCCCCGGTCCCGGCACATTATGCTTGAACCGCCGCGCTAATCTGATAGTATGCGCCGACTTTTTAAACAGCCCGGAGCCCCCGCGGTTCCTGCACCAACGACGACTCCGTGCCCGGCGACAGATCGGGTGGCGGATTCGAAAAGAGGCCATCATGAAAGCAGATATCCATCCGAATTACGCCGAAGTTACCGCCACCTGCTCCTGCGGCAACGTCATCAAGACCAAGTCCACCCTGGGCAAGGACATCCAGTTGGACGTGTGCTCCCAGTGCCACCCCTTCTATACCGGCAAGCAGCGCGAAGCGAGCACCGGCGGCCGCGTGGACCGCTTCAAGAAGCGTTTCGGCAGCCGTATCGCCAAGTAAGTCCGGCGCGCGCTTCAGGCGCAGTGCAACGACTTGGAAAAAGGTACCCTGGGTTTCCCTCGGTACCTTTTTTAATGCCTGGCTCCCGCTGACGGGGGATTTTGGCCAGCCGGACCGGCGCGATTGGCAAGGGGCGCAAATCGAGGTGAAAGGCTGGCTGACGGACCGAGGATCGAAATGCGCATCTCGCTTTCCACAAAATAAGCGCTTTTTTATTGCTGCCGACTCGCAATTGACCATCAAAATTAGTAGGAATTAGCGGTCCCGCTCGATTTTTGCGCTTGTGGCGACAGGGCGCTGTCGGTTATTCTCTCCGCCCCCCGCAGTAACCAGGGCGGAATCCGCAGAGACTCCCCCGCTGTATTCGAGAGACCATTTCCAAGATGACGGATTCATTGCGCCAGGCCGCGCTCGACTACCACGCGCTGCCGACCCCGGGCAAGCTTTCGGTAGAAGTGACCACTCCCGCCCAGACCCAGGAAGACCTTTCCCTGGCCTACAGCCCGGGCGTCGCCGAACCGGTGCGCGAAATCGCCAAGGATCCGGAGGCAGCCTACCTCTACACCGGCAAGGGCAACCTGGTGGCGGTGATCTCCAACGGCAGTGCCATCCTCGGCCTCGGCAACCTGGGGCCGCTGGCGTCCAAGCCGGTGATGGAGGGCAAGGCGCTGCTGTTCAAGCGCTTCGCCGGCATCAACTCGGTGGATATCGAGGTGGACAGCCCCAGCCCCGAGCGCTTCATCCAGACGGTATCCGATATCGCCAACACCTTCGGCGGCATCAACCTGGAGGACATCAAGGCGCCGGAGTGCTTCCACATCGAGGAGGCGCTGATCGAGCGCTGCCAGGTGCCGGTGTTCCACGACGACCAGCACGGCACCGCCATAGTCACCGTGGCCGGCATGCTCAACGCGCTGGAGATACAGGGCAAGAAGATCGGCGAAGTGCGCATGGTCTGCCTGGGCGCCGGCGCCGCCGCCACCGCCTGCTGCAAGCTGATGCTGGCCGCCGGCGCCAAGAAAGAGCAGATCACCATGCTCGACAGCCGCGGCGTGATCCACTCCGGGCGCACCGATATCAACGCCTACAAGGGCGAGTGGGCGCGCGACACAGAGATGCGCACCCTGGACGACGCCATCGAGGGCGCCGATGTGTTCCTCGGCGTGTCCGGCCCGGACCTGCTGTCCGCCGAGCAGCTGAAGCGCATGGCCCCGAAGCCGGTCGTCTTCGCCTGCTCCAACCCCAATCCGGAGATAGCCCCGGAGCTGGCCCACAGCGTGCGCGACGACCTGATCATGGCCACCGGCCGCTCGGACTACCCGAACCAGGTCAACAACGTGCTCTGTTTCCCGTTCATCTTCCGCGGCGCCCTGGACGTGCGCGCGACGCGTATCAACGAGGAGATGAAGCTGGCCGCCATCGAGGCCATCCGCAGGATCGCCCGCCTGCCGGTGCCGGATTCGGTGCGCGAGGGCTACGGCGGTGTCGAGCTGAGCTTCGGCCCCGACTACATACTGCCCAAGCCCACGGACCCGCGCCTGCTGCCGGAAGTGGCCGCGGCGGTGGCGCGCGCGGCGGTGGACAGCGGCGCGGCGCGGCTGCCCTATCCGCAGCACTACCCGCTGGCACCCCTTTAATTTGTTTGTAGGGGCGAACCTTGTGTTCGCCCCTACACATCCTTGAGCCACACAGCCGCCGTCGCTACACTGCCCCTCTGTCACAGCGTTAAAAGTCCCCTACCGCATGAGTCATGTCTACGTGCTGACCAACCAGCACAAGCAGTTCCTGAGCAAAAGCAACGAGTGGATCGACGGCCGCGACGCCAACCGGCTGTTTCGCAGCGAACACAAGGATGTCGCCATCAACCAGATGTTCGAAGCCAACACCCGCGATGTGAGCCTGCGCATCGAGCTGCTCGCCTGCGAACTGAACGCCAAGGGCCAGCCGCAGGTCCCCGAGGAGGCCCTGGGCGAAAGGGCGGTGCTCGCAGAGACCGCCCAGGGCGAGCCGGAGATTGAACCCGGCTCTCCCGAGGAAATGCCCCCCGAGAGCAACCCCGAAGTGGGCCCGGAAGAGGCTCCCGAAGTCGAACCGGAAGAGCCCCCGGAAGTCGAGCCCGGGGAGCCGCCGGAAATCGAGCCACAACAACCGGACGAACTGGAAGGGGACGAATCGAAAGCTGGGGCAGGCGAGGCGAAAGCCGCAGAGCGGGAAAGCGGTTGAGTTAGCCCCGGCCGCCCCCATATCGCCCGAATCGCGGCAGGTGCCTACAGCCCCACACAAGGTGCCGCCAGCCTCACGAAAAGGCGCCGGCAGTTCAAGGAGATTCGAGTGCCCACTTCCCACCTGGCCGCACTGGCCCAGCCCAACGCCGCGCTGGCACAACCAGAGACGCTGCAATTGTTGAAGGGCATTCGCCGCGGTATCGAGAAGGAGAGCCTGCGGGTCACTCCCGACGGCTCCCTGGCGCAGACACCCCACGGCCAGACCCTGGGTTCGGCCCTGACCCACGACTGCATCACCACCGACTTCTCCGAGGCGCTGCTGGAGTTCATCACTCCTCCAGTAGCCACGCCGGAGGAGGCGCTGGAGATACTCGACCGCATCCACCGCTACACCTACAGCCAGATCGGCGACGAGCGGCTGTGGGTCAACAGTATGCCCTGCCGCATCGGCACCGATGCGGACATACCGGTGGCCCGCTACGGCAGCTCCCACAGCGGCACCATGAAGACCGTCTACCGCCTGGGACTGGGACTGCGCTACGGCCGCGCCATGCAGACCATCGCCGGCATCCACTACAACTTCTCGGTGCCCGACGAACTTTGGAAGTGGCTGCACGAGCACGAGGGCAGCAGCGAGCCGCTGGGCGACTTCAAGACCCGCCGCTACTTCGACCTGATCCGCAATTTCCGCCGTCACTACTGGCTGCTGATCTACCTGTTCGGCGCGGCGCCGGCGGTGTGCGGCTCCTTCGTCGAGGGCCGCGAGCACAGCCTGGAGCCTTTTGACGGCAACGGCCGCACCCTGCACGCGCCCTACGCCACCTCACTGCGCATGGGCGACCTGGGTTACAACAGCGACGCGCAGCAGTCGCTGATCGTCTGCTACAACGACCTGCCCAGTTACCTCTCCACTCTCTGCTCCGCCATCAGCCGCCCCTACGGCCCCTATCACGAACTGGGCACCAAAGACGCGGACGGCAACTACCAGCAGCTCTCCACCGGCCTGCTGCAGATCGAGAACGAATTCTACTCGCCGATCCGGCCGAAGAACCCGGCCAAGATGGGCGAGACGGCGCTGTCGGCGCTGGACAACCGCGGGGTGGAATACATCGAGGTGCGCTGCCTCGACCTGAACCCCTTCTCGCCGCTGGGCATAGACGCGCCGCAGATGCGCTTTCTCGACAGCTTCCTGCTGCACTGCCTGCTGGAGAAGAGCCCCAAGACCGACGACGCCGACTACCGCGCGGTGCAGGAAAACCAGAACCGCATCGTCTACCGCGGCCGCGACCCGGAGCTGCAGCTGATCAACCTGCCCCAGAACGGCGGCGGCGGCGAAATCAGGCTGACCGACTGGGCCGCGCGCCTGCTGGACGAAATGGCCCCCATAGCCGCGCTGCTCGACAGTGCCTGGGGCGGCGACAGCTATCGCCGCGCGCTGCAGGGCCAGCGCGCCAAGGTCGCGGGCACCGCGCCGACCCCGGCGGCGCACATCCTGGCGGAAATGCGCGAGCGCGGGCAGGGCTTCTTCCAGTGGGCCTCCGACAAGGCCGAGCAGCACCGCCGCTACTTTGTCGAGCGGCCCCTGGACGCGGAAACCCAGCGCCACTTCGCGCGGCTGGCCGAGGAATCGCTGCAGAAGCAGCAGCTGGTGGAAGAGGCGGACCGGGGAACTTTCGAGGATTTTCTCGGCCATTACTATGCGCAGTACATCTTTTGCCAGAGGTAGCACGCACCGAAGTGAGTCACCATGAACTATCTAGCCCACCTGCTGCTCTCCGGCCCCGACCCGGACTGGCGCCTGGGCGGGCTGCTGGGGGACTTCGTCAAGGGCCCGCTGACCGGAGAGCGGCCGGCGGCGATAGAGGCGGGCATCCGCCTGCACCGGCGCATTGACGCCAGCACCGACGACCACCCCGCCTACCGCGATTCCCTGGTATTACTGCACCCCCGCTGGCGGCGCTACGCGGGCATAGTGCTGGATATCTGGTTCGACCACCTGCTCAGCCGCCAGTGGTCCCGCTGGCATTCGCAGCCGCTGGAGGATTTCTGTGACCAATGCTGGCGGGACTTTCACGCCCGCAGCCGGTATATTCCGCCCCGCGCCCGGGCGTTTATGCAGCGCGCCGAGCAGTTCCAGCTGCTCGAGAGTTACCGCGATGAGCAGGTGATAGCGCGCACCCTGGAGCGGGTCGGCCAGCGGCTGCGCCGGCCGGTGCCGCTGCACGAGGCGCTGCCCGAACTGGTTGCCGCCGCGGACACACTGGAACACAACTTCGAGAAATTGTTTGCCGACTTGCAGCACGAGGCCGCCCGGTTTCGACAGCACGAATTACCGAAAAAGTAGCAGCGAATAAATAGCAGGACCCGATAAACCATGAGTCTACCCAACCCGCGCATTACGTTTTTGCTGGTTTTCCTCGCCGTCGTCTTTCTGCTGGGCGCCGCCTTTTACCTCGAGTATGTGAAGGGACTGGAACCCTGCCCGCTGTGTATCACCCAGCGGGTGATGCTGCTGGGAGTCGGCCTGGTATCGCTGATCGCCTTCCTGCACAACCCGGCCACCATCGGCCGGCGCGTCTACGGACTGCTGGTTTCCCTGTGGGCCATGGGTGGCCTGTATTTCTCCGGCCGCCAGCTGTGGTTGCAGAGCCTGCCGGAGGACCAGGTGCCGGCCTGCGGCCCGGGCATCACCTATATGCTGGACGCCTTCCCGATGGCGGAAGTGATCAAGACACTGCTGACCGGCGACGGCAACTGCGCGGAAGTGCAGTGGACCTGGCTGGGCCTCAGCATCCCCGGCTGGGCCGCGGTGGGCTTCGCCGGGCTGATCGTGTTCGGGGGCTGGCAGGCATTCCGCAAGCACTGAACCAACTCGATGCGAGGTCCTCCTGCCGGTGGCCGCCAGGGAAAAGCGCCTGCGCTGGTAAACAGACCGATGAGGTTTTTTGCCAGGCGGCCACCGGCAGGAGGCCGTTCGGAGCCCTTAACTTAGTCCACTGAGAAATCTGTTTGCCCCACCCTGAATGGACTCTCTTCGACAGATAGCGCACTGGCTCGGCGGCGCGGCACTACTGCTGGGCTGCGAATTCGCCGGGCGCAAAATCAGCGCGGCCCTCTCGCTGCCGGTGCCCGGCTCGGTGCTGGGCATGCTGCTGTTGCTGCTCGGCCTGATGATCTACGGCGGCGTGCCCCGCGGCCTGGAGAAAGTCAGCGGGCAGCTGCTGCGCCTGCTGGCGCTGCTGTTCCTGCCCGCGGCAGTGGGCGTCTTCTACCTGCGCGACCTGTCCGCGCTGGACTGGCTGGGGCTGCTCGCCGCCACCGTCTTCGGCACACTACTGAGCCTGGTTCTCTGCGCGCTGCTGCTGAAGAAACTGCTGGGCAAAAACGGCGGGGAGGTTTCCGGTGACTGAGCTGCTGCAGAGCCCGCTGTTTGTGCTGCCGCTGAATCTCTGCGCCTTCCTGCTCGGCGTCGCCATCTATCGCCGCAGCGGCACGGCGCTACTGCACCCGATCGTCGGCGCCGGGCTGATTGTGGCCGCCGCCCTGTGGAGCCTGGATATCCCCTACCGGGACTACCAGCAATCCAGCGGACTCCTGTACGCGCTGCTGGGGCCGGCGGTGGTCGCGCTGGCGGTGCCACTGAAACAGAACCTGGCCATTATCCGCCGCAACCCCTGGCCGCTGGCGGTGACCATCGCGGTAGGCGCGCTGCTGGCGCCGGTGGTGGCGGTGGTGATTGCTTTTCTGCTCGGCGCCGCCGAGCCGGTATTGCTGGCACTTACCGGCAAGTCCATCACCACACCCATCGCCCTGGCGCTGGCGGAAAAGACCCGCGCGGCCCAGAGCCTCACCGCGGGCATCGTGGTGTTTACCGGCGTGGTGGGTGCGGTGTTCGGGCCGCCGCTGCTCGCGCGGCTGAAGATCGACGACCACCGCATCATCGGCCTGGCGCTGGGCATCAACGCCCACGCGGTAGGCACCGCCCGCGCCCTGGAAATCAGCGCCCTCTGCGGCGCCTTCGCCGCCCTGGCCATGGGCCTGTGCGGCGCGCTGACGGCACTGGTGCTGCCGCTGCTGGTCGGCGCGCCCGGCTGATGGGCCGACGCCGCAGCGCGTTCAGATTCCAGCCACCAGCGCCGCCATGGCGAGATCACCTCCCCGGCCGCGCTCGCGCAGACCGCGGACAACGGCAGCACGGGTTTCCGCGTTCTGGTTCTGGCTCACTTTCCACTTGCCCTCGAGCGTTTCGATCGGCAGCTCCACGCCGACGATGGCCGCCCTGAGTTTCTCGACAAAAGCGGCCGGCGCATCCTCTAGCGCCCAGGGGATGGGGGAGTCCTTCTCCTCCTGCTCCGTCAACGCGCGCAGCTGCGCCATCAGCCAGTCGGGATCGTCCACCAGCCGCAACGGTCCGCCGACGTGTACGGCAGTGTAGTTCCAGGTGGGTACAACCTTGCCATGCTGGGCTTTGGCCGGGTACCAGCCCGGTGAGATATAGCTGTCCGCACCGCTGAACACTGCCAGCGCGGGCACACCATCCCCACACTGCGCCAACGGGTTGACCCGCGCGATATGGCCGCGCAGCACCCTGCTGCCGGCATCCAGCACCATCGGTATATGATCGACACGCAGGTTTTCACCGCCACCGGTGACCAGGGTGGCCAGCGGGTTTGCGCAAATCAGCCGGAAAAGGGTGTCCGTATCGTCGTTTTGAAAATACTTGGGGGGGTACATCGGTCGCTCCGCTACGACTGCACTGGGAGCACCGCATAATATCCAGCGGCATTTTGGCGTGCAATGCGCTGCTGTTCTTGCCCGCGGCGGGGGAATCTCCTATCTTGCCATAAGGGCATATGAACGCCTGTAAGAACAAATGACTGTTCTGAAGAAAGCGGTAACAGTAACAAAAGGAAGCCTGGAGATGCTGGAAAATTGTAAGTCGGCGCGGGAGCGTTGGGGCGGCGTGAGCGAGATCATCGATCGCTGGCTGCAGTCGCGGCAGTCGTTGCTGGTGCGCTTCTGCGGCCTGTCAGAGAAAAAAGCGTTTTCCGAGGGGGACGCGGAAACCGAGGACAGCCTGCGCCAGCTGTGCCAGCAGCTGGTGGATTATGTCTCCGCCGGCCACTTCGAGGTCTACGAACAGCTTATCCGCGAGGGCCAGGCGTTTGACGACAAACAGGGCCTGGAGCAGGCCCGCCAGCTCTACAGGGAAATCGACGAGACCACCGACATAGCGGTGGATTTCAACGATAAGTACCAGGAGACCGACGATCTCTCCAGCCTGGTGCGGGACCTTTCACAACTGGGCGAGGCGCTGGAAACCCGCTTCAGTTCCGAAGACCAGATGATCGCGCTGCTACATACGGCGCACAAGAACCAGCTGGCCTGACACATGAAACAGAAAGGGCGATCCGAGGATCGCCCTTTCTTTTACGGCCGCGAGGAAACCGCTTATTCCTGCTCGGCCTCTTCCTGCTTCTCTTCTTTCTTTTCGCCCTCTTCGCCGCTGCCCACATTGGCCTTGTGCAGCTCCACCTCGAAAATCAGTGTCGCGTTGGGGCCGATCAGGCCGCCGGCGCCGCCCGGGCCGTAGGCCAGGTCGGAGGGGATATACAGCTCCCACTTGGCGCCTTCTTTCATCAACTGCAGGGCCTCGGTCCAGCCCTTGATCACGCCGCCCACCGGGAACTGCACCGGCTCGCCGCGGGCGTAGGAGCTGTCGAACTCGGTACCGTCGATCAGGGTGCCCTTGTAGTCTACTTCTACGGTGCTGTCGGCGCTGGGGGTATCGCCGCTGCCCTCGGTAATGACCTTGTACTGCAGGCCGGACTCAGTGGTGACCACACCCTCTTTCTTGGCGTTTTCCTCGAGGAATGCCTTGCCTTCGGCGAGGTTCTTCTCGGCCTGTGCCTTGAACTCCTCCTCCTGCTTGGCCAGCATCTCCTGCTGCTTGGCCTGCATCTTCTCCTGGAAGACGGCGATGACCTGCTGCTTGTCTTCGTCGGACAGGCGCGACTCGCGCCCCTGGGCCACGTCGTCGAGGGCCATCAGCACCACCTGCGAATCCAGCTCCACACCCTGGGATTCCAAGCGCTTGGCCATGTCCTCGGCAATGATGTAGCTGACCTTCTTCTCCTGGGTGTCCAGGGTGACCTCGGCGGCCTCTTGTTTGGATTCCTGTTTGTTACAGCCGGCCAGCGCGAGGCCCAGGGCAACTGCTGCAGCCAAAGGATATTTATTCATGAGAGTTGTCTCTTTGTCCGTATGTGTTGTCGATTCGCGCCCGGCCTGCGGGCCAACCTTTGCGACTCCTGAAGCGGCTTTTCAGGCATTTCCGGGCAGAAGCTGTCCGCCCGCCCCCAATGCCGATCGCCAGCGCCCAGCAAGTCTAACCCATGGCGACTCGCGGTGCATACCGACGGAATTCACATATCCGGGGCATCACATTTGCGCGATAGTTCCCCAGTGAAACAACAAAATTTGCGGACAGGCACTTTTTTTCCGCGGTTGCGGCATACATTTTTCAAGAAAACAGCGCTATTATCGGTCTTCCACCGGTTGTTGCCGCGGAATTTTCAGGGGTGGTCTGCCGCTTCCGCCGCAACCGATCGGTGCATGAATCTGTGATAGCGGTGTCGACCGCACTAATGCCGGGTGGATATACCGCCCGGGTGCGCCGAATCGATAATAAACCTCAGGATATTTACTCATGGCTGCCAAACCAAAAGCTGTCAATCCGGTCGCAGAACTGGAAGCACAAATCGCCAAGCTCACCGATCAACTGGACAAGGCCCGGGCCAAGCAGGTCGCTGATGCCGGCAAGGCCGCGCAGAAGGCCTCTAAAGCACTGACTGCCGCCCAGGACAAGCTGTCCAAAGCCAAGGCCAAACTCACCGCCGCCCGCGCCGCGGCGAAAAAGAGCAAGACCGCAGCGGCGCAAAAGCGCGTGGATGCCGCCAAGGCCGCCGTGGAAAAGCTGACCGATGCGGCGCAGCAGGCGAAGGACGCCGCGGCTGAAGCCAAGCAGGCGGAAGCGACAGCCAGGATGGAACTGAAGCTGGCCGAGTCCATCGGCAAGGCGGCTGCCAAGGCGGAGAAGGCCGCCGGAAAAGCCGTGAAGAAAAAAGCGGGCGCCAAGAAGGCGACTGCGAAAAAGGCCAGTGCCACCAAGGCCGCTCCGAAGAAGAAAGCGGCTGGCAAGAAGGCCCCCGCCAAGAAAACTGCGGCCAAGAAGGCCCCGGCCAAGAAAGCCAGCAGTGCCAAGGCTGCGTCGGCTGAGAAGCCCGCCACCAAGCCCACCGCAAAAAAAGCGGCAGCGAAAAAAGCTCCGGCAAAGAAAGCCCCGACCAAGAAAGCAGCGGCCAAAAAGGTGGCTCCGAAAGTCGCCAGCAAACCGGCCGAACCCAAGGCTGCCGCTGCACCGGTAGAGAAAAAGCCGACCGCACCGGTGGAACAGAAACCGCAGGAAACTCCGTCCAGCAGCGCCCCGATCCTGGGCAAAACCCCGGAGCCAGGTCCCTTCGGCACCCCAGCCGAGAGCAAGCCGGTCGAAACACCCAGGCCGACACCTACCATTACTCCGGTCACACCGCCGAACAGCCTGTTTTCCACGGAGAACCGGGGCAGCGACGAATAAGCCTCCTTATTCCAGGTTATTGGCTTTGTAGCTGTCGATCAGGCCCGCCCAGCGGGCCTGTTCTTTTTGCAGCAGGCCGTACTGCTGTCCTGCCAGTTCCAGCGCCGGGCGATCCTCCGGCCAGTCTTCACCCTGCAGTTTCCACAGCGCTGCCAGCTGGCGCTGCTCCAGTTTCAGTTCATAGCGCTTGCAGTATTCGTACACCCCTTGGGTGCGCGGGCGCAGCCGACCCAGCCAGCGGCGCATATTGCGCACACTGGCAATCATGCGCCGCCGCGGCGCCAGACCGCGATCGGCCACGCGCCAGCTCTCCTCGCTCAACTGCCGGCCGCAGGCGGCAACATAGCTGGCCCATAGCAGCAGGCAGACATCCGCGCCCTTCCGCTCCTGGCAGTCGAGCAGGAACTCCTCCACACCATTGTGACCATAGAAATCCAGGCTGAACTGCCACAGGGGGTTTTCCGTAGGAGAGGATGGAGGTGCGGATTTTGTCACGTTAGAATCCCGACCGTTTGTTATTCCGATAGCCTAGCACCGGCTGGGTCCAAGAGGTTATTTCCCTTGATCAATTTGCAAGGCGTCTCCCTGCAGCGGGGCGGGCGCGAGCTGCTGCACAATGCGGACTGCCGTATCTTCCCCGGCCACAAGGTGGGCGTCATCGGCGCCAACGGCTGCGGCAAGTCGACCCTGTTCAAGCTGTTGCTGGGACAGCTGGAAAGCGACAGTGGCCGGGCGGAGGTGCCCTCCGGCTGGCGCATCGCCCATATGGCGCAGGAGGTGGCGGCCAGCGAGCAGACGGCTCTGGACTATGTACTGGACGGAGATGTCGAGCTGCGCCAGCTGCAGCGGGATCTGGAAGAGGCGGAAGCCGGTGGCGACGGGCGCAGGCTGGCGGAACTGCACGAGCGCATGGCCGCCATCGACGGCTACTCGGGCCCCGCGCGCGCGGCGCAGCTGCTCGACGGCCTCGGCTTTTCCCACGCCGAACAGAGCCGCCCGGTGAAGAGCTTTTCCGGCGGCTGGCGCATCAGGCTCAACCTGGGCCGCGCGCTCATGTGCCCGGCAGACCTGATGCTGCTGGACGAGCCCACCAACCACCTCGACCTGGACGCTACCCTGTGGCTGGAGCAGTGGCTGCAGCGCTTCCCCGGCACCCTGCTGATCATCTCCCACGACCGGGATTTCCTCGATGCAGTGGTGGACGGCATCGTCAGCTTCGAACAGCAGCAACTGATTCTGTACAGCGGCAACTACACCGCCTTCGAGCGCACCCGCGCCGAGCGATTGGCACAGCAGCAGGCCCAGTACGAGAAGCAGCAGGCGGAGCGCGCGCATATGGAGGACTTCGTGCGCCGCTTCCGCGCCAAGGCCACCAAGGCCAGGCAGGCACAGAGCCGCCTGAAGGCGCTGGAGCGCATGGCAACCATCGCCCCTGCGCATATCGATTCGCCGTTTCGCTTTACGCTGCCCGCCGCGGACAAGACCTCCGATCCGCTGATCGACCTGCGCGACACGGATATCGGCTATGTCGATAAGGCGGGGGACGACAAGATCGTCGTGCACAAGGTGCAGCTGGGTATCCAGCCCGGGCGCCGCATCGGCCTGCTGGGCCCCAACGGCGCCGGCAAGTCGTCCCTGATCAAGACCCTCGCCGGCGAGCTGCCACCGCTCAGCGGCGAGCGCCAGTGCGGCGAACACCTGGCGACCGGCTACTTCGCCCAGCACCAGTTGGAGGCACTGGACGGCAACGCCTCGCCGCTGCTGCACCTGCAACGGCTGACGCCGGAAGCCAGCGAGCAGTCACTGCGGGATTTCCTCGGCGGCTACGGCTTCGGGGCAGACCGGGTGTTTGAGACTGTGAAAGGGTTTTCCGGTGGCGAGAAGGCGCGGCTGGCATTGGCGATACTCGCCTGGCAGAAACCCAACCTGCTGCTGCTGGACGAACCCACCAACCACCTGGACCTGGAGATGCGCCACGCGCTGACCCTGGCACTGGCGGAATTTCCCGGCGCCGTGGTGCTGGTGTCCCACGACCGCCACCTGCTGGCCAACACCGCCGACGAATTTATCCTGGTGGCCGACGGCAGGGCCGAGCCCTACGATGGCGACCTGGAAGACTACAAGCAGTGGCTGCTGGGCTTTAACCGCGATAAAAAGGATCGGGATAAAAGGCGCCGCAGCGAAAAAGCCGAGGAGAAAGCCCCGGCCACTGAAAAATCCGCCGAGGACAAAAAAGCCCAGCGTCGCGCCGCAGCGGCACTGCGCGAACAACTGAAGCCGCTCACCAACAAGCTCAAGAACGTCGAGCAGCAGATGGCCCGCGCGGAAAAGAAACTCGCCGAACTGGAAAATAAACTCGCCGACGAGAACCTCTACAACGGTGGCCAGCAGGATGAGATAGCGCGCCTCAACCGCGAACAGTCGCAGCAGCGCGAGGAGCTGGAAGCGCTGGAAATGCAGTGGCTGGAAATTTCCGAGCAGCTGGAAGAGGCGCGCGGGGGATGATTCCGTTTGCGTTCGTAGGGTGCGCCGTGCGCACCGAAAGGCCCGAAATCCTTGTCGGTCCCGAAACGGTGCGCACGGCGCACCCTACAAGGGACAGCCGCTCTCGTTCACCGCGGTGCCAAAGGGCGTGACGGGGCACTGGTCGAGATAGTCCGGCACACCGTCCCGATCGGAATCTATCGGGCAACCGTCCCCCCCCACACCGACGCCCGGTGGCGTCTGCGGACAGTGGTCCATGTCGTCGAGAACGCCATCGGCATCCCGGTCGCGCCACACGGTCGGGTACTCGGTCCACTGATAGCCGATGGCCACACTGACAAAGCCATCCAGGCCGCCTTCCTCCACCCCCTGGAAGGCGCGTGCGTCGGCGCGCGCCTGCCAGCGCGGACCCAGCCGATATTTGACGCCGAGACCCAGGTTCACCATCGTCTGGCGGTCGTGCCAGTTGAAGGTATCGTCGGGAGAATCATCAAAGTCCACGCGGATCTCGCCAGCGCCGAAGGCCACGTAGGGCTGCCAGCAGTAGTTGCCGCAGAACTGGCCGCCAAACTGGTAGAAGAGATCCAGGTGATAGTTGTAGACCTCGACCTTCTCATCGACATCCTTGACGCTCACGCTGAAATAGTCGAGTACGGCCTCCATGGCCCAGCGATCGGTGATCATGAAACCGTAGCCGCCACCGCCACCGGTGGTGTCCTCCAGCTCCAGCCCCTTGAAGGGCGTGCCGTCCAACCGGTCGCTGTCGAACCAGTACTGGCCGCCGTTCAGGTACAGGGTCGCCGTTCCCTCCAGATCCGCGAGAGCCCCGGTGCTGCCCAGACCGAGCGACAGAAAAATGCAGGAAATAAGCGCGGGGGACTGGCGGCGTTTTTTCATTGTTTGCTCCGGAAGTTCCTTTTACCGGCGATGGTGTGATTGAAGATAGCAGACAATGGGGCGGCGCAACGAGGCGCCAGCGCGGCATTCGAATGCGGTGGTAGAGCAGGGGCCGGATGCGGAGGCACGGCACATCGATTACGGTCCCGCAGGGCACTGCCGTCTAATCTTCTCGGTAAGTGCGACCAGGAGACAGATCCATTCGCCCGGGAGCCCTTCTTGTCGTCGTTCAGCGCCCCGGACCGGGAGGGGGACACCTCGAAACAGTTCGAGGCGGCGAAACCCTTCACCGTTCCACCGCCGGAAGTGGTGTGAACACTCAGCGGCGGCGGGCGTCTTCTAGTCGCTCACCATGTATGACACCCGGGGCTTCCGTGGCCCGAATCTCCCGCCGCCGCGGAAGGTCCGCCAGTAAAAATCTGGTACGCATTGAGGAATGAACTTATGAAGAACCTGATGCGCCGCATCATCCTGACCGCCTCTCTGCTGACAGCGGCGGAATCGACAGGGGCAGAGACAATCTCGGCTGAGGACGCCAGGGAAATCGCGCGCGACGCCTACATCTACGCCTATCCGCTGGTGCTGATGCAAGTGAGCAAGCAGGTGGCGGTGAACGTGGAAGAGCCCGCGTTTCCCAATGCGCCCATCAACCAGCTGGCGCATGCGCGCGCCTTTCCCGATCCCTCCTTCACCATCGTGGTGCGCCCGAATGCGGACACCCTCTATACCTCAATGAATTTCGATGTCTCCAAAGAGCCCTTGGTGGTCAGCGTGCCCGACTCCGGCGGGCGCTACTACCTGCTGCCATTTCTCGACGGATGGACCGATGTGTTCACCGTCCCCGGCGAGCGCACCACCGGCACGGGCGCGCAGACCTTCGCTATCGCGGGGCCGGGCTGGGAGGGGGAACTGCCGGAGGGCGTGACGCGCTACGACAGCCCCACCAACTCCGGCCTGATGATCGGGCGCGTGCAGACCAACGGTGTGCAGGACTATGCGGCGGTGCACAAATTCCAGCAGGGCATGAAAGCGGTGCCGCTCAGCGCCTACGGCAAGTCCTATGCACCGCCCAAGGGCAAGGTGAATCCGCAGCAGGATATGAGCGCGCCGCCGGATCAGGTGGAGAAGATGGATGCACAGAGCTTCTTCACCCTGTTTGCCGAGCGCATGAAGAGCAACCCGCCCCACGCCAACGACTACCCGATCATCGATCGCATGAAACGCATCGGCATAGTGCCGGGGCAGAGCTTCTCCCCCGGCGCGCAGCCGAAGGTGGTGCAGGACGCACTCAGGGCGGCGCCCGCGGACGCACTGCCGAGAATCAAGAAAGCGTGGCAGGAATCCGGTGAGCTGATGAATGGCTGGCGTATCAACCTGACCGCCATCGGCACCTATGGCACCGACTATCTGCGCCGGGCGGGCGTCGCCTACGGTGGCCTGGGCGCCAACACCCCCGAGGACGCCATCTATCCCAGCGCCTTTGCGGACTCCGAAGGCAAGCCGCTACGCAGCGACAGGCGCTACGTGATGCACTTCGCCAAGGACCAGCTGCCGCCAGTGCGCGCCTTCTGGTCGCTGGCCATGTACAACGAGCGCCAGCTGTTTGCCGACAATCCCATAGACCGCTATGCCATCGGCGACAGGGACAAACTCACTTTCAATCCCGATGGCTCCCTGGATCTGTATATCCAGCGCGAGAATCCCGGGCCGGAAAAGGAATCCAATTGGCTGCCGACCCCGGCGAGCGGCGACTTCACCATGAACATGCGCCTCTACTGGCCCAGACTGGAAGCGCTCGACGGCACCTGGGCACCGCCGCCGGTCAAGCGCGTGGACTAGCGCCGCCGGTAAAGCAGATCCCAGACCCCGTGGCCGAGGCGCTGGCCGCGGCGTTCGAACTTGGTCTCCGGGCGGAACTCCGGCCGCTCAGCATAGTTGCCTTTGCCGGCGGTGTTGGTAAGGTCCGGCTCCGCCTCCAGCACTTCCAGCATGTGCTCGGCGTAGTTCTCCCAGTCGGTGGCCATATGCAGCAGGCCGTGGGGCTTGAGTTTGCTGCAGATCAGGCGCACGAATTCCGGCTGCACTATGCGGCGCTTGTGGTGCTTCTTCTTGTGCCAGGGGTCGGGGAAATAGAGCTGGAACCGGTCCAGTGAGCCGTCGGCGATACAGTCGTTCAGCACGTCCACCGCGTCGGCCATATAGACGCGCAGGTTTTTTACCTCCGCCTTGCCGGCGTTGTTGATCAGCCGGCCGACACCGGGCGGGTGCACTTCGATACCAATAAAGTCCTTGTCCGGCTCCGCCTCGGCCATCGCCAGCAGCGAGTCGCCCATGCCGAAACCGATCTCCAGCACCAGCGGCGCCTCGCGGCCGAATACTTCCTGCCGATTCAACGGGCCGTCGAACAGGGACAGGCCGTAGGTGCCCCAGTAGTTGTCGAAGGCGCGGCGCTGGCCTTCGGTCATGCGCCCGGCTCGGATCACATAGCTGCGGATGGATTTTTTCTTGTACTCGGTGCGGTAGGGAAACTCTTCCGCGGATTCGTCTTGCATTATTCGCGACCTCGTATGCGAATCCTGTAGGAGCAGCGGGGCGGCCATCCGTCCATGGCCGCGACCGGGTTGCAATGCCTGCACAGATAGATCGCGGCCACGGGCCGCTCCTACAGCGTAGAAATTATTTGGAGTAATTCAGCGCGGCGACGAACAGCGCCACCCAGCCGCCGATCATCAGCAGGCCGCCCAGCGGCGTCACCGGGCCCAGCCAGCGCGGGCCGCCGAAGGTGAGGCCGTAGAGGCTGCCGGAGAACAGCAGTACGCCCAGGGCGAAGAGAGCGCCGCTTACCAGCAGCGCCGTTCTCTCGCCCCAGTGCTGCACCAACAACGCTATACCGAACAGGGCCAGGGCGTGGACCATCTGGTAGTGTACGCCGGTCTTGTAGGCCTCCAGCAGGTTTTCCGCGACTTTCCCGCGCAGGCCGTGGGCGCCGAAGGCGCCGAGGATTACGCCGGTTCCGCCGAGGAGGGCGGCGATCAGTAAATAGAGCTTTGCCATTGTTTTTTTCCGTCGGCGGGGGAGGGGCGCTATTCTTTCCGAGTCCCGAGTCCCGAGTCCCGAGTCCCGAGTCCCGAGTCCCGAGTCCCGAGTCCCGAAACCACTGTGCCATAAAAAAACCGCGCAGCCGCGCGGTTTCTTTCAGTCGGTGAAAAAGTGCGCTCTGTCAGGCCTCCATAGCCACGCGCACTTTCTTCATCGCGTTCTTCTCCAACTGGCGGATGCGCTCGGCGGAGACGCCGTACTTGTCCGCCAGCTCGTGCAGGGTGGACTTCTCCTCGGACAGCCAGCGCGCCTCGATGATGTCGCGGCTCCGCTCGTCCAGCTGCTCCATTGCAGCGGCCAGGCTGTTGAGGCTGGTTTCCTGCCAGTTGTCCTGCTCCAGCTGCATGGCCGGGTCGTAGCGGCGGTCCTCCAGGTAGTGGGCCGGCGCCTGCCAGGCGGTGTCATCGTCGTCATCCACACCGGCGTCGAAGGCGGCGTCGTGGGCGGCCAGCCGGCCTTCCATCTCGTGCACCTGGGCCACGTCGACGTTCAGGTCCGCGGCCACGGCCTTGGCCTCGTCGTTGGTCAGCCAGGCAAGTTTCTTCTTCTGCCCGCGCAGGTTGAAGAACAGCTTGCGCTGCGCCTTGGTGGTGGCGATCTTGACGATGCGCCAGTTGCGCAGGATGAATTCGTGAATCTCGGCCTTGATCCAGTGCACCGCGAAGGACACCAGGCGCACGCCCTTCTCCGGGTTGAAGCGCTTGACCGCCTTCATCAGGCCGACGTTGCCCTCCTGGATCAGGTCGCCCTGGTTCAGGCCGTATCCGGAGTAGGACTTGGCGATATGCACCACGAAGCGCAGGTGCGACATCACCAACTGGCGCGCCGCGTCCAGGTCCTGGCGGTAGTAGAGGTCTTCGGCCAGCCGCTTCTCCTCCTCGGCGGACAGCACCTCGAAGCTGCTGACCGTCTGGATATAGGCGCCCAGGTTGGCACCCGGAGACAGCGTGTGTACTGGCTGCAGGCTGGTTCCCATTCAGGTCTCTCCTCTGAAATCTCGCTTGCCGGTCTTCCCGGCCGCCGCTTGCGGCAAATTGGTAGGGAGTGTAGCACTAGCGCGACCGCCTTAGGAAGTCCGGGCGGCGGCGGCGCAATGCGTTCCAATACCTTGTATTCCGGGCCCTTAGAGGGGTTATCCACAGCTCGGGTTCCGCAACTGAATCGCCTTTGCGCTTCTTTACCCGACCAGTTGGTCTGCAACGGGTCAGCGGGGCTCGATGGCCTTGATATGCCGCGCCACCGCCAGCCAGGCACCGATCAGTCCGAGCAGGGCGGCGCCGAGGGTCAGCCCCAGCAGGTAGGTGATGCCGGGACCCCGCAACGCATAGCCGCTGCCGTAGGAAGACGACAGCCCGGCCACCGGGCCGGACAGCAGCGCCACCCCGGCGGCCACCAGCAGCCAGGCCAGCAGGCCGCCGAAGAAGCCGTAGCAGAGGCCGCTGTACAGGAAGGGGCGGCGCACGAAGGCGTCGGTGGCGCCCACCAGCTTGACCACCAGAATCTCCTCGCGTCGGTTCTCGATATGCAGGCGGATGGTGTTGACCACCACCAGTAGCACCCCCAGTGCCAGCAGCAGGGCCAGGCCGGCGGACAGTCGCCGCCCCAGGTCGGTCAGTTGGGCCAGGCGCTGCACCCAGGCCATATCCAGCACCACCGCGTCGGTCATGGCGCTCTCGCGCAGATTCTGGGCCAGCGCCTCCAGCTTGTCGCTGGCGGTGTCCCGCGGTCGCAGCAGCAGCACCGCCGGTAGCGGGTTGGCGTCCAGGCCGGCCAGGGCGTCGCCGAGACCCGAGGCCTGCTGGAATTCCGCCAGGGCCTCCTCCGGGGAGATATAGGTGACCGCGGAAATCGCCGGATCGGCGCGCAGCTTGTCGGCGAAGGACTGCACCGCGGCCTCGCGGGCATCCCTGTGCAGGAATACCGAGATCTGCGGCTGTCCGTCCCAGCCCGCCACCGCGCGCTGGAAGTTCACCAACCCCAACTGCAACGCCGCCGGCAGCGCCAGGGCTATGGCGATCACCAGGACGGTCATGCCGCTGGCCAGTGGCGTGGCGAAGAAGCGGCGCAGGGACTCGGCGGCCATTTCCCGGTGGTGGCCGAGCCAGCTGTGCCAGCGGTCGCCCAACCCCCTACGGGCGGTCACCGCACCGGCGCTGCGCTGTGGCTTGGTTTCCGGGGCCGGCCGGCGGCTGCTCTGTCTGTAACTAGTAGGCTGCTTCACGACTCGGGATTCCATCGTAGATCAACTGGCCCGCCTGCAGGGTCAGCACGCGCCGCCTCATGCGCGCGATCAGTTCCAGGTCGTGGCTGGCCACCAGCACGGTGACACCCACGGCGTTGAAGTCGGCGAACAGTTGCATGATCTCCGCCGACAGCTGCGGGTCCAGGTTGCCGGTGGGCTCGTCCGCCACCAGTATCGCCGGCTTGTTCACCACCGCGCGGGCTATGCCCACCCGTTGCTGTTCGCCGCCGGACAGCACTATCGGGTTCTGCTTCTCCTTGTGCAGCAGCCCCACCTTGTCCAGCGCCGCGCGCACCCGCCGGCCGACTTCGCGCCTGTTGCAGCCGGCCACCTGCAGGGGCAGCGCCACATTGTCGAAGACGCTGCGGTCGAACAGCAGCTGGTGGTTCTGGAAGACAATGCCGAGGTTGCGGCGGTAGTAGGGGATCTGGCCGTTGCGCAGCCGGTTGAGGTTCTGCCCACCCACCAGGATGCTGCCGCGGGTGGGGCGCTCTATCGCGGTGAGCAGTTTCAGCAGGGTGCTCTTGCCCGCGCCCGAGTGCCCGGTCAGGAACACCATGTCGCCGCGCTCAATCTCCAGGCTGACGCGCCCCAGGGCGTCCTGGCCGGATTCGTAGCGCTTGTTGACACTGTCGAAGGTAATCATGCGGGCAGTTTGTTCTTGTTATTCACTGTACTGTAGGAGCGGCGGGGCGGCCATCCGCCGGTGGCCGCGATCGATCTCTCCGAATCCTCTGGAATCCGATCGCGGCCAACGGCCGCTCCTACGCATAAACGGAAATCAGGCCGGTTCGCGGCCGAACAGCGCGGCGACGAACTCCTTCGCTTTGAACGGCTGCAGGTCCTCCGCCTGCTCGCCGACACCGATAAAGCGTACCGGAATGCCGAACTTGCGCGCCAGGGCAAAGATCACACCGCCCTTGGCGGTGCCGTCCAGCTTGGTCAGTACCAGGCCGCTGACGCCGGCGGCATCGCGGAACTGCTGGGCCTGGCTGATGGCGTTCTGGCCGGTGCCGGCGTCCAGCACCAGCAGCACCTCGTGGGGGGCGCTGGCATCCAGCTTGCCCATGACCCGGCGCACCTTGGACAGCTCTTCCATCAGGTTGGATTTGGTGTGCAGGCGGCCGGCGGTATCGGCGATCACCACATCGACGCCCCTGGCCTGGGCCGATTGTACCGCGTCGTAGATGACAGAGGCGCTGTCCGCGCCGGTGTGCTGGGCCACCACCGGCACATCGTGGCGCTGGCCCCAGACCTGCAGCTGCTCCACCGCGGCGGCGCGGAAGGTGTCGCCGGCGGCCAGCATCACCGACTTGCCCTCACTCAGGTAGCGGTGCGCCAGCTTGCCGATGGTGGTGGTCTTGCCGACGCCGTTGACGCCGACCACCAGGATCACGAAGGGCTTCTTGCCGCTGTCGATGACCAACGGCGCCTCCACCTGGTGCAGCAGCTCCGCCAGTTCCTCCTGCAGGGCCCGGTAGAGGGCCTCGCCGTCCGCCAGCTCGCGGCGGGACACCCGCTCGGTCAGGCGGTCGACGATCTCGCCGGTGGCCTCGACGCCGACATCCGCCACCAGCAGCTGGGTCTCCAGCTCCTCCAGCAGGTCCTCGTCTATCTCCTTGGCGCCGAGGAAGAGGTTGCCCATGCCCTCGGCGAACTGGCTGCTGGTGCGACTGAGCCCGCGGCGGATGCGGGCGAAGAAGCCCTCTTTCCTCGCCGGCTTTTCCGCCTCTACCGGAACCGGCTCCGCGATGGCGGGCTCGCTTTCGGCAACCGGCTCAGCGTTTGTCTCGACGGTCTCGGGGCCGGCGGCTGCCTCCGCCGGCTCTGTGGCCGCGGTCCCCGATTCGGGGGCCGCAGGCGCCGCTTCGGGGGCCTCGGGCACCGATTCAGGGGTCGCGGGCGCCTCCGTCTCGCCGGGCTTGGGCTTCTTTTTGCGCAGGAAGTCAAAGATCATTCGTGGGTCCGGGTGTACCGCTTGCAGAAAGGCGCTAATCTTAGCACCGCTCCCACCCACAGTAGAGAGCCGAGTAGAGAGTTACCTTGTCCAGACGCCCCTCGCGCAAACCCGCTCCACAACCCCTGTCCCAGCTGCGCATCATCGGCGGCCGCTGGCGCGGGCGCAAACTGCAGTTTGCAACCGTGGAGGGGCTCAGGCCCACCGGCGACCGGCTGCGCGAGACGCTGTTCAGCTGGCTGCAGTTCCACCTGCCCGGCGCCCGCTGCCTGGATCTCTTCGCCGGTTCCGGCGCCCTGGGGCTGGAGGCCCTGTCCCGTGGCGCGGCGGCGGTGGATTTCGTCGAGCTGAACCGCGGTGCGGCGCAGACGTTGACGGCGCAGCTGAAGCTGCTGGGGGCGGAGGAGGGCCGGGTGCACTGCACCAGTGCGGTCGACTTCCTCACCCAGACGCAGTCCCGCTACGATATTGCCTTCGTGGACCCGCCCTTTGCCGGCGACCTCTGGCAGCAGGCCCTGGCCGCGCTGGCAGATCACCTCGCGGAAGGGGCCCTGGTCTATGTGGAGGCGCCCCGGGACAAGATCCTCACATTTCCCGAAGGCTGGCAGATCGAAAAGGAGAAGCGGGCGGGGCAGGTGTGTATGCGGTTGCTGCGCGTTGGCGGCTAGTTCGCGGATTTTGAGCCCACCCCACAAATTGTTTACCATGCGCGTCCCATTCGGCCCGCAATGAAACCTGGCTATGAAAAAAGTCGTCTACCCCGGAACCTTCGATCCCATCACCAACGGTCATATGGACCTGGTGGAGCGGGCCTGCCGCCTGTTTGACCACGTGATCGTCGCGGTGGCGGCGAGCAGCCGCAAGAACCCGCTGTTCACCCTGGACGAGCGGGTCGAGCTGGCGCAGAAGGTGCTGGGGCACCTGCCCAATGTGGAAGTGATCGGCTTCGATATCCTGCTCGCCGACCTGGTGCGCCAGGTGGACGCCTACGGCGTGCTGCGCGGCCTGCGCGCGGTGTCCGACTTCGAGTACGAATTCCAGCTCGCCAACATGAACCGCCAGCTGGCGCCGGAGATGGAGAGCCTCTTCCTGACCCCGGCGGAGCACCTGTCCTACATCTCCTCCTCCCTGGTGCGCGAGATCGCCTCCCTCGGCGGCGACGTGGCCAAGTTCGTACCGCCGGCGGTACAGGAGGCGCTGCAGGAGAAGTTCCGCCAGTAGTTCGCCCCCGAAAGCCGCCGGGTTAAGGACTTCGATCGGCCCTGCTGCCGGTAGTCACTTGGCAAAAAGCCTCATCGGCAAACATTTGCAAGTGACTACCGGCAGCAGGGCCTTGCTTTGTGCTAACCCGCAACCTTCCCGACCTCGACCTGGTCTCGACCCCATTCTGTTACACTCGGGCGGATTTTCCACAATCCGCGGAGTGTTTCGTGCGTTACCTGACTCTCGCCATCCTCGTCCTTGCCGTTACCGCCGGGGCCCCGGCTGTACAGAGCGCCGCAGCCACACAGGAAGCCCAGCCGGAAGTCGCCACCGGCCGCGGCGAAATCAAGTCCGCCACTGCCACGGACTATATGGCGGTCACCGCCAACCCCCACGCCAGCCGCGCCGCGGAGCGGATACTCGCCCGCGGCGGCACCGCGGTGGACGCCGCCATAGCCGCACAACTGGTGCTGGGACTGGTGGAACCCCAGTCCTCCGGTATCGGCGGCGGCGCCTTTATGCTGAGCTATCGCGCCGACAAGAAGGAACTCCTGTACTACGACGGCCGCGAAACCGCGCCGGCGGCGGTGGACGAGGATTACTTCGTGGTGGACGGCCGGCCGCGCCCCTTCCTGCAGGCGGTGATCGGCGGCTATTCCGTGGGCGTGCCGGGGGTGATGCGCATGCTGGAGCTGGCGCACAAGCGCGACGGCAAGCTGCCCTGGAAGGAACTCTTCCAGCCGGCCATAGCACTGGCGGAGTCCGGCTTTGAAATCAGCCCGCGGCTATACCAGCTGCTGGACAGGCTGCCGCAGGTGTCCGCGCGCCCGGCGATCGCGGCCTACTTTTTCGATAAGAACGGCGGGCCTCTGCCGGTAGGGCACCGGCTGAAAAACCCGCAGTATGCGCAGACACTGCGCCTGCTCGCATCCAAGGGGGCCGATGCCTTCTACAAGGGCGAGATCGCCGAGGCCATAGTGCGCGCGGTGACGGAAGACCCGGTCAATCCGGGCCTGCTCACCACCAAAGACATGGCCAGCTACCGGGCCAAGGTGCGCGAGCCGCTGTGTTCGGCCTTCCTCGAATACCGCGTGTGCGGCGCCGATGCGCCGTCTTCCGGCGGCACCACCGTGGGTTCCATTCTCGGCATGCTCGATCAGTTCCCGCTGCGGGACTACGAGGTGGGTGGCAGCGAACTCACGCACCTGTTTGTCGAGGCATCCGAGCTGGCGTTTGCGGACCGCAACACCTATTCGGCGGATGCGGACTTCGTCGAGGTGCCCAGCCGCTCCATGGTGGCACCGGGCTACCTGGCGGAGCGCGCCGAACTGATAGATCCCAGGGCGGCGACTGAAGCGGTGCCCGGCGATCCGGTGACCTTCGCGGAAAAGAGACTGACGGCCCGGTCGCCGGAGCTGCCCAACACCAGCCACCTGGTGATCGTGGACCGCTACGGCAACGGGGTCAGCATGACCACCAGCATCGAGACCGGCTTCGGCTCGCGCCTGCTGGTGAAGGGCTTCCTGCTCAACAACCAGCTGACCGACTTCTCCTTTGTGCCGAAGAAGGCGGACGGCGCCCTGGTGGCCAACCGCATCCAGCCCGGCAAGCGGCCGCGCTCGTCCATGTCGCCGACGATCGTGTTCGACGAAGACGGCAGCATGCGCCTGCTGGTGGGCTCCCCCGGCGGCTCGCGGATCATCGACTACACTGCGCGCACCATTCTCTACCACCTGGCGCTGGAGCTGCCGATCGCCGAGGCCATCGCCGCCGGCAATATCGGCGCTATCGGCGGCCGCGTGGAGCTGGAGCCCGGCTTTTTTTCCGATGACACTGTAAGAGAACTGGAAAAACTCGGACACAGGGTAGTGCAGCGCGATCTCAACAGCGGCGTTCACGCCATCGCGCTGATCGATGGCCGGCTGCAGGGCGGCGCCGACCCGCGGCGGGAGGGCAGCGCGGCCGGCAAATAAACTCAGGGGAAAATGATGACGAGTCCCTGGTTCTTCCTGTTTATCGCCGGCCTGCTGGAAATCGGCTGGGCCATAGGCCTCAAGTACACCCAGGGCTTCACCCGCCCGCTGGCCAGCAGCCTGACGGTACTGGCGATGATCGCCAGCTTCTATTTTCTCGCCCAGGCACTGAAGGTGATTCCGGTGGGCACCGGCTACGCGGTGTGGACCGGCATCGGCGCCGTGGGCACGGCGATTCTCGGCATAGTGCTGTTTTCCGAGTCCACTGCGCTGCCGCGGCTATTGTGTATCGGGCTGATCGTGGCGGGCATCATCGGCCTGAAGCTGACTTCCCCCTGAGCGCGGAATGATTTTTTCCAGCAGTTCCACGGCGCCCTCTCCGCGGAGCAGGCCGATGGCGAGGCCGTTGTCATCCTTCTCGATCACACCGCCCTCGGGATTGGGCGTATCGCTGTTGATACCGGCGGCGGCGAGGCCCTCGGAGTTGGTCCAGATACTGTGGTGGTCACGGGAGATGAGAACTATGGGAACAAAATCGCTGACCTGGTCCAGCTGCGCCTTGTGCGGCAGCGATGCGCCAAAGGCGGCGGCGTCCCACCCCTTGCCCACGATCACCTGCAGGTCCGGATTGTTGCGCATGAATTTCTCCACCGCCTGCACATAGTCCGCCGGACTGCGCCCGTCGCGCAGATCCAGCAGCCGCTCGACGCCGGGCAGGCGCAGGGGCTCTTGTTCCGGCGCGGGTTGCTGCGGCCTGGCGGGCGGCGCCTCCGCAGTACCGGTGGCGGGCCCGGACTCACTCCCTTTGCCCGCCGGCGCCTCCGGGCGCCCGCAGGCGGCCAAGAGCGCGACGGTGCAGACCAGCCAGACGATTTTCATTTTCCCTCCGAGCACGGATCGAAGCCTTGGGGAAAGTATAGAAAGGGAGTCAGCGCTGGCAGCGGACACAAAAGAAGGTATTGCGCTGGCCGAGCACCAGGTCGCGCACCGGGCGCCCGCAACTGGGGCAGGGCTGGCCGGCGCGGCCGTAAACGTTGAGCTGCTGGGCGAAGTAGCCGGGCTGGTCGTCACCGCCGATAAAGTCGCGCAGGGTGGTGCCGCCCTGTTCTATCGCGCGCGCCAGTACCTGCTTGATGGCGGAGGCCAGGCGCTGGTAGCGAACGCGGGAGATGGAGCCGGCGGCCTTGTCCGGGCGTATGCCGGCGAGGAACAGGGATTCACTGGCGTAGATGTTGCCGACGCCGACGACGATGCGCCCGTCCATGATCAAGGTCTTCACCGACTGGCGGCGGCCGCGGGAGGCCTCGAACAGGGTGTCACCACTGAAGTCGTCCGACAGGGGCTCCGGGCCCAGGTGGGCGAGCAGGTCGTGGGCAGCGGGGTCGGCGTCGGTCCACAGCAGGGCGCCGAAGCGGCGCGGATCCCGGTAGCGCAGAATCAGGCCGCTATCCAGTTCCCAGTCGATATGGTCGTGCTTTTCCGCGGCGCATTCGCTGCCGACGAGACGCAGGCTGCCGGACATACCCAGGTGCCAGATGGCGCAGCCGCGGTCGGTGTGCACCAGCAGGTATTTGGCGCGGCGCTCCAGGCGCAGTATCTGCGCACCGGCGATGCGCTTCTCGAAGCCCCTGTCCACCGGCCAGCGCAGCTGGCGCTGGCGCACCTGCGCCGAGCGCACCACGTGGCCCTCCAGGTGGGGAGCCAGGCCGCGGCGGGTGGTTTCTACTTCCGGTAGTTCTGGCATCAGGCCTCCGATTCTCCAGCAGGCTCAGTGGCGCCTTCGCGTCGACATCCGCATTCTTTTCGAACTTTATCTTTAACCCACAAAAAAACCCGGTAAAAACCGGGTTTTTTCGAACTGAGCAAGAAAGGCAATTACTTGATCTTGCCTTCCTTGTACATCACATGCTTGCGGACAACGGGATCGTACTTCTTGATCTCCATTTTTTCCGGCATGTTGCGCTTGTTCTTGGTGGTGGTGTAGAAGTGGCCGGTGCCGGCACTGCTATTCAGACGAATCTTGTCACGCATCGTTCTGTCTCCGATCTCTCAGCGGCTCGCCGCCAGTTACACTTTTTCGCCGCGGGCGCGCAGCTCGCTCAGCACGGTTTCGATACCTTTCTTGTCGATAACGCGCATGCCTTTGGCGGAAACCCGCAGCTTCACGAAGCGCTTCTCGGACTCTACCCAGAAACGGTGGCTGTGCAGGTTGGGCACAAAGCGACGCTTGGTGCGGTTCTTGGCGTGGGATACATTGTTACCGGTGACCGGGCGCTTACCGGTTACCTGACATACCTTGGACATCTGTTGGCCTCTTCAAAACTCTCTCGTGCCCGCGTCAGGGGATGCGGGGACATCAATTCGGGATTCTAATCCGGTTCCTGGGCGGCGGCGGAAACTGTTCAGAATCTGGCCCGGCCGCAAAGAGCGGCGTTTTATACCAGAAGAGGCCTTGGGGGGCAAGTTTTGTACAGCATTGGCCGGGACTCGGGACTCGGGACTCGGGACTCGGGACTCGGGACTCGGGAAAGAGTACCGAACCTTAATAATGCGAAGCACCGATTCAAATCAGCCCCTGCTCGGCAAAAGACAGCGCCTCGCCCTCGCCGACGATCATATGGTCCAGCACCTTGATATCCACCAGCTCCAGCGCCTGGGTCAGGCGCTCGGTGATCCAGATGTCCGCCTGGCTGGGTTCGCTGACGCCGGAGGGGTGGTTGTGGGCAAGGATCACCGCGGCGGCGCCCTTCTGCAGGGCGGCCTGCACCACCTCGCGGGGATAGACGCTGGCGGCGTTGAGGGTGCCCTCGAACAGCTCCTCGAAGGCGATCACCCGGTGCTGGCTGTCCAGGTAGAGACAGCAGAAGACCTCGCGCCGGCGGTGGCGCAGCTGCGCGGACAGGTAGTCGCGCACGGCCCGGGGGCTGCACAGGGCGTCGGTGCGCTGCAGGGTTTCCGCCAGGTGGCGACGGGCCATCTCCAGCACCGCCTGCAGCTGCACATACTTGGCATCGCCCAGGCCACGGCCAGCGCAGAATTCCTCCCGCTTCGCCTCCAGCAGCGGGCGCAGGCCGCCGAAATCCGCCAGCAACTGGCGCGCCAGGTCCACCGCCGACAGGCCGGTCACCCCGGTGCGCAGGAAGATCGCCAGCAGTTCCGCGTCCGACAGCGCCTCCGCGCCCCTTTCCAGCAACTTTTCCCGCGGCCTCTCCGCCGCCGGCCAGTCCGTAATCCGCATCCCTTCCTCCATGAAGTCTCTGTGGTTCCAGTTCCGTTGCCTTAGTACCAACAGGCGCAGAAATGCTAATCTTACCCGCTCTCCCAATCTCGGAAACAGCGCCTATGTCCTCCCTGGCCGGAAAACACATACTGCTGGGCGTCAGCGGCGGCATCGCCGCCTACAAGAGCGCCGACCTGGTGCGGCGCCTCAAGGAGCGCGGCGCCGAGGTGCGGGTGGTCATGACCGCGGGCGCACAGGAGTTCGTCAGGCCGCTGACCTACCAGGCGCTGTCCGGCAACCCGGTGCACACCGACCTGCTGGACCCGGCCGCCGAGGCGGCCATGGGCCATATCGAACTGGCCAAGTGGGCCGAGTTGATCCTGATCGCCCCGGCCAGCGCCCAGATTCTGGCCAAGCTCGCCTGCGGCATGGCCGACGACCTGCTCTCAACCCTGTGCCTCGCCAGCGAGGCCAGGCTGGCACTGGCACCGGCGATGAACCAGGCCATGTGGCGCCACGCGGCCACGGCGGCCAATGTGCAGACGCTGCTGGGTCGCGGCGTGCTCCTCTGGGGCCCCGCCGCCGGCAGCCAGGCCTGTGGCGACGTGGGCCCCGGGCGCATGCTGGAGCCGGACGCACTGGTGGCCGAGGTGGAAACACTACTCCGGCCACGCCAGTCCCTGGCCGGCAGGAAACTGGCAATCACCGCCGGGCCCACCCGCGAGGCGCTGGATCCGGTGCGCTTCCTCAGCAACCACAGCTCCGGCAAGATGGGCTTCGCCCTGGCCGCGGCGGCGCAGCGCGCCGGTGCCGAGGTAACCCTGATTGCCGGCCCGGTGAATCTCCCCACACCCGCCGGTGTCAGGCGCGTGGACGTGACCGGCGCCCTGGAGATGCGCGACGCCGCCGAACGCGCCGCCGACCTCTGCGATATATTTGTCGGCGCTGCCGCAGTGGCGGACTTCCGCCCTGCGGAGGTGGCGCAACAGAAAATCAAGAAGCGGGAGGACAGGGGCGAGGAAATCCTGGCGCTGGTCAAGAATCCCGACATAGTCGCCGGCATAGCCGCGCGCAGTAAACTGCGACCCTATACCGTCGGCTTTGCCGCGGAGACGGAAAAGGTCATAGAACACGCCCGGGACAAGCTGGCGCGCAAGAAGCTCGACATGATCATCGCCAACGATGTCAGCGCCGCGGACAGCGGCTTCGACAGCGACCGCAACGCCGTCACCGTGATTGATGCCGCCGGCTGCCAGGAGCTGCCGCCGGCACTGAAGACCGAACTGGCGGATCAGCTGGTAGAGATCATCGCCGCCCGGGCGCCGGCGCCTTAAAAACTCACACAATAACAATTCGCGTTACTGAAAGGTTACAGCAGGAAGGTTACAGATAATCCCGTGACTTCACGCAAACAGAGCGACTTCAAGTCCCCATTCCACAGCGGCCTGCTGCTGCCGTCGCTACTGGCAGCCGCAGCCTGGCTGGGCGGGGCCTACTATATAGAGGGCAGTATCTTAGCCCCGCACAGCGCCGCCCGGGTCGAACAGGCCGCGCAACAGAAGGCGCAGACCTACGCCGCAGAATTGCAGCTGTACCTGGCGAAGCGCGCGCAGCAGCTGCAGCGTCTGGACGCGGATGAGAGACCGACAGCGGAACTGCTGCAGACAGCCGCACTGCCGGAAAACGCCTCCATACAGGTTTTTGCCGCGGACCAGGTCCGGGTGGGCGCCGGCGCAAACCCTGCACTCAACTTCGCCCTGGTGGACCTGCTCAAGCGCAGCGGCGAGAAGGCCCCGCAACCGGTGGAGTTCCTGCGCACCGGCAGCGACAACGGCTGGCAGCTGCACAGCGCCGCACCCCTGCGGGAAAAGCTGATGCTGGTAACCCAACCCTTCACCACCTTTGAGTCCGCGCTGAAAAAATTCGACAGCGGCAGCGGACAGCTCAGGCTGCTGCAGAAATTCCCGGACGGACCGCAACAGCCCCTGTGGCAGGCGGGGCAGGGCGGCGGCAAGCCGGCCAGCGCGAAAATAGGCGGCAGCCATCTGTCCGTGGAATTCAAGCCCTCCGCGGCCTTCGCCCGGGAGCACGGCCTTTCCGCGCGCTGGATTTACATCGGCGCCGCTGTCGGCCTGCTGGCGTCCCTGCTTTTGTTGCTGCGTTTTATGCCCCGCAACACCCTGGCACCCTGGGAACGAAGTGAAAAAAAGGAGCGGCGCAGCAGAGACTACGACAGCGAAGACCGCGAAGAACTGGAAGAGAAGCTGGCCGAGCTGTCATCGAGGATGAACAGCGAGCCGGAGCCCCAATCCACGGCGGCGCCCAGCGTAGGCCACAAGCCAGAGCCGGAGAGCAAGGCGCCGCAGAAATCCGAATTGCAGCCCGCGAACTTCCCTCGCCAGGTGTTCCGTGCCTACGATATCCGCGGTATTGCCGGCAAGGAAATCAATGAACCCTTCGCATACCAGCTGGGCCGTGCCCTCGGTAGCCTGGCCCAGCACGCCGGCGAGGAGATACTGCTGGTGGGGCGCGACGGCCGCAACAGCAGCGAACTGCTCGGCAACTGCCTGGTGGAGGGCATTCTCGACAGCGGTTGCAACGCCGTAAACCTGGGGCTGGTACCGTCGCCGCTGCTCTACTACGCCTGCGCCAAGGGCAAAAACACCAGCAGCGGCGTGATGGTGACCGCCAGTCACAACCCGGCGGAGTACAACGGCTTCAAAATAGTTCTGAAAGGCCGGCCGCTGGCGGAGGACAAGCTGCAGCGCCTGCACCAGCTGATGCAGAAGGGTCCCTTCAGGAGCGGTCAGGGCAGTAACCGCGAGCAGGACATCAGGGAAAATTACATCGACGAGATCTTCAACGATGTGGCCCTGGCCGGGCAGCCGCACCTGGTGGTGGACGCCGGCAACGGTGCCACCTCGCTGCTGGCGCCGCGGCTGTTCGAGCAGCTGGGCTGTGCGGTGACGCCGCTCTTCTGCGAGATAGACGGCAACTTCCCCAATCACGCTCCCGACCCTTCGCGCCCGGAAAACCTGCAGGCGCTGATCGGGAAGGTCGCCGAAACCGGGGCCGACCTGGGCGTGGCCTTGGATGGCGACGGCGATCGCGTCACCCTGGTTTCCGCCTCCGGCCGTATCGCCTGGGCGGACCAGCTGGTGATGCTGCTGGCCCGCGACATACTGGCCCGCAATCCGGGCGAGAATATCGTCTTCGACGTCAAGAGCAGCCGCGCGCTGGCGCAGTTGGTCAACCAGTACGGCGGCCGCCCGATCATGTGGAAGACCGGCCACGCGCCGATGAAAACCAAAATGCTGGAGACGGGGGCGATCCTGGGCGGCGAACTGTCCGGCCATATCTTTATCAAGGACCGCTGGCTCGGTTTCGACGACGGCATCTACGCCGCCGCGCGCATTCTCGAGATCATGGCACTGCGGGAACAGAGCCTGGACGATCTGCTCGAGTCGCTGCCGCAGATGACCAGCACCCCGGAAATACTGCTGCCGGTTGAGGAGCGGGAAAAGTTCGCACTGGTCGAGAAGCTGAAAGAGCTGGGCGACTTCGGCGAAGCCGACGTCAATACCATCGACGGCCTGCGCATAGAGTACGCCGACGGCTGGGGCCTGGTGCGCGCCTCCAATACCGGCGCCGCGCTGACGTTGCGCTTCGAGGCGGAAAACGATGAGGCCCTGGAGCGTATCCGCCGGCAGGTGATGGCCGAACTGAAAAAAGTGGACCCCAAACTCGCAGTGCCGGACTGGCAACTCGTATAAGAAGGAATCTCGATTTATGTCATTGGATAGCAAATCCGCCCTGCGCGTCGCCCAGGTACTGAACGAGGCGCTGCCCTATATCCAGCGCTTCACCGGCAAGACCATAGTGGTCAAGTTCGGCGGCAATGCGATGGTGGACGAGGCGCTGCAGAACAGCTTCGCCCGCGACATCATCCTGATGAAGCTGGTGGGCATGAACCCGGTGGTGGTGCACGGCGGCGGGCCGCAGATCGGCGAGCTGCTGGACAAGCTCAGCATCGAATCCCGCTTCGTCGACGGCATGCGCGTGACCGACAGCGAGACCATGGATGTGGTCGAGATGGTGCTCGGCGGCACGGTAAACAAGCAGATAGTCAACCTGATCAACAAGAACGGCGGCCGCGCCGTGGGCGTGACCGGCAAGGACGGCCTGCTGATCAAGGCGAAAAAACTCAGGATCAAGAACGAGACTGCCGGCCTGCACGCGTCGGAAATCATCGATATCGGCCACGTGGGCGAGGTGGAGAGCGTCAACACCGATGTGATAGACATGCTGATCCACAGCGACTTCATCCCGGTGATCGCCCCCATCGGCGTGGGCGAGGACGGTGCCTCCTACAATATCAACGCCGACCTGGTGGCCGGCAAGATCGCCGAGTACCTGAAGGCGGAAAAGCTGATGCTGCTGACCAACGTGGCCGGCCTGCAGGACAAGAAGGGCGAGGTGCTGACCGGCCTCTCCACCCTGCAGGTGGATGGCCTGATCGCCGACGGCACCATCTACGGCGGCATGCTGCCGAAGATCGCCTGCGCCCTGGAGGCGGTGAAGGCCGGCGTGACCTCTGCCCATATCATCGACGGCCGCGTACCCCACGCGGTGCTGCTGGAGATATTCACCGATACCGGCGTGGGCACCCTGATCACCAACTCGGTTAATCCCCCGCGGGCGGATTAATAATTGAAGCGGTCCCGGCGAATGGGTAGGATTCGCGCGGCAAAAACAATAGTTATCCGGCGCTTGCGCCGGACAAAGGCAGCGAATGAGCAGCGAAAAAATCAACCGCCGTCAACAGATACTCCAGGCCCTGGCACACATGCTGGAAGCCAGCCCCGGAGCGCGCATCACCACCGCGGCCCTGGCCAAGGAGGTGGGTTTCTCCGAGGCGGCGCTCTACCGCCACTTCCCCAGCAAATCGAAGATGTTCGAGGGACTGATCGAGTTTATCGAAGAGACGGTATTCAGCCGCGTGTCGCTGATACTGCAGGACGAACCCTCGGCGCTGGTGCGCTGCCAGAAGATACTGCACCTGCTGCTGGCCTTTTGCGAGCGCAACCCGGGCATCACCAGGCTGCTCACCGGCGACGCGTTGACCGGCGAGACCGAGCGGCTGCACGGGCGCATACTGCAGTTCTTCGACCGGCTGGAGACCCAGCTGAAGCAGATTCTGCGCGAGGCGGAGCTGCGCGAGCAGCTGCGCCCGGCCATTCCCCTGGGCGGCGCCGCCAACCTGCTGCTGGCCAGCGCCGAGGGACGCATCGTCCAGTACGTGCGCAGCGGCTTCAAGCGCAAGCCCACCGAGTACTGGGCGGAACAGTGGCCGGTGCTGATGGCGGGATTCTTTCGCGAGACAGCGCTGACGTAGGGTGCGCCGTGCGCACCGGGACTGGCGGTGCGCACGGCGCACCCTACTGGGCGATCTGTGCGTAGCGCGCGGCGGCCCTATCGAACTCGGCGTTGATCGCCTCCGCCTCCGCCTCGCGCCGGCCCAGGCGCTCCTGCAGAACCGCCACTTCCTCGCGCAGGTCGGCGATGCGCTCCAGCAGTTCCGGCGCCACCTTGCCACCATTGCGCTGGGTGCGTGCGGCCGCCACTTCCTCCTGCTCGATCTGCCGGCCCAGGCTGGAGATGTTGGAGCGCATGATCGCCATATCCTGCTCGACGATCGCCAGTTTGCGCGAGCGGGCGCTCTCGATGTCGGCGACGCTGTTGTAGCGCTTGAGCAGCTGGAGGTCTGCCTCCCGCTGCGCCTCGCGGCGCCGTTTCTCGGCCAGTTCCTCGCCGCTCAGTTGCGGCGGCACCACCTTGAGGACCTGGCCGGAGAGGCTCAGTATCTCGTATCCCTTGGCCACATAGCGCGGCGGCACCTGGTCGTCGAGCACCTGGATGCCCTTCTCATCGGTATAGCGGTAGAGCACCCTGCCACTGATCTCGCCGCCCGGTTTTGCCTGGGCGGGGGCCAGGGGCAGCGCCAGGGCAACGAACAGCAGGGCTGCCGTGAGGGAATTTGACTGGGGGGCGACTTTCATCGCGCTTCTCGCTCAAAGGTCGGGCGCGCCGGCGATCCCGGCACTAATGCCCCGAGACGCCATAGCGCTGCCGGTAATCCACTATTTTCCTTACCGTGTCGCTGTCCTGCGACTCCTCCTCCAGGTAGCTGATGATATGATCCAGCTGCACAATACTGACGACCGGGATATTGTACTGTCTCTCCACCTGCTGGATAGCGGAGAGTTCACAGTCCTCACCGGCCTTCTCCTGGCGGTTCAGGCCGATGACCACGCCGGCCGCCTCGGCCCCGTGTTGGCCGATGATGTGCATCACCTCGCGCACCGCGGTGCCGGCGGTAATCACGTCATCGATAATCAAAACCTTGCCAACGAGCGGCGCACCCACTAAGGTTCCGCCTTCGCCGTGATCCTTGGCCTCTTTGCGGTTGTAGCAGAAGGGCTTGTCCACGCCTTTCTGCGCCAGCGCCACGGCAGTCACCGCGCCCAGCGGTATACCCTTGTAGGCCGGCCCGAAAATGACATCGAACTCCACTCCCGAGGCAATTATCGCTTCGGCATAGGCCTGTCCCAGCGCCGCCAGTGCGGCGCCGGTGTGGAAGCGGCCGGCATTGAAGAAGTAGGGGCTCTGGCGGCCGGACTTCAGGGTGAAATCACCGAAACACAGAACCTGATGGTTCAGGGCCAGTTGGATAAAGTCGCGCTGATACTGCTGCATGGAAATTTGTTAACTATTGGCTAAGGTGAAGGGAGACCTCCCCCACGGGAACCAAGGGGGAGAGGTGTGCACATAATGTTATTAATGATACACAGCTCGCTGGTAAGGGGCTAATAATGCGAATAGTGAGTCTGTCGGTAGACGGCGTTCATCAGGCGGCGCAGCGCGGCCTCTACGATTGGTTGGCGGAACAGGACGCGGATATCATCTGCCTGCAGGACCTGCGCTCCCTGGAGCCGGAACTGGATCACCCGATCTTCCATCCCGACGGCTATTACAGCTACTTCTTCGATTCCGGTACGCCCCACGAGAACGGCGTGGCCATCTATACCCGCAGCCAGCCCAAGGCGATCATCTTCGGCATGGGCTTCGCCAACGGCGAGGATATGTACGGCCGCTACCTGCAGGCGGACTTCGAGCGCCTCAGCGTCGGCTCGCTGCTGGCACCGGTGGCCAGCGACGAGGCATCCCTGGAAAAGAAAGTGCAGTTCTTCGACGACATGCAGGCACACCTGCACAAGATCAGCCGCAAGCGCCGCGACTTCATCTTCTGCGGCAACTGGGGCATGGCCCATCGCCGCGCCGACGTACAGAACTGGCAGGACCACCAGGACACCCCCGGCTTCATGCGCCACGAGCAGCGCTGGCTGGACCAGCTGTTCAACGAGATCGGCTACGTGGATGCCTTCCGCAAGGTGGTCAAGGACGCGGACGAGTTCACCTGGTGGCCGAGCGGCGTGGTGGGTGAGGGCGACGGCTGGCGCACGGACATGCAGATAGTCTCCCACACCCTGAAAAACCGCATCGAGTACGGCGCCATCAACAAGAACGTCGACTTCTCCAGCCACCTGCCGGTGATCATGGATTACGACCTGGAGGTTTGACGAATGCGGAATGCGGAATACGCGGGCTGGTTCACCGCTGCGGGAACGGCCGTCGGCCGCGAACAGGCTGGCGGCTGGCAGCGGAAGCCCTAAAGAACAAGGCTACCGTTCCGCATTCAATACTATTCCGCCAGCGCCTTCCTCTGCAGCGCAGTCAGCTCATCGATCCCCGCCTTGCCCAGCGCCAGCATCTGCGCGAACTGCTTCTCGGTAAAGGGCGCACCCTCGGCGGTGCCCTGCACTTCGATCATGCCGCCGTCCTCGGCCATCACCAGGTTCATGTCGGTGTCGGCGCTGCTGTCCTCCGGGTAGTCCAGGTCCAGTACCGGCTCGCCATCGTAGATACCCACGGACACCGCCGCGACCATGTTGACCAGCGGATCCGCGGTAATGATTTTTTCCCGCTGCATGTAACGGAGCGCATCTACCAGGGCCACGCAGGCGCCAGTGATCGCCGCGGTGCGGGTGCCGCCGTCCGCCTGTATCACATCGCAGTCCAAGGTGATCTGGTTCTCCCCCAGCAGCCTCAGGTCCACCGCTGCGCGCAGGGAGCGGCCAATCAGGCGCTGTATCTCCACGGTGCGCCCGCTCTGCTTGCCCTTGGCCGCTTCGCGGGGCATGCGTGAGCCGGTGGAGCGGGGCAGCATGCCGTACTCGGCGGTGATCCAGCCGCTGCCCTGGCCGCGCAGGAAGCGCGGCACCTCATCGGCCACCGACGCATTGCACAGCACTTTGGTATCGCCAAACTCCACCAGCACCGAACCCTCCGCATGGCGGGTGTAGTTGCGGGTAATACGGACGGAGCGCAGTTGCGCAGGCTGGCGGCCGCTGGGACGCTGCATGTTTCACCTCAGTTCTGTTGTTTTCGGATTTGGGCTCAAAGCGCTGCATTATAGCCGCACACAGAGTGTCGGGGTGCCTGTGCTATGATGCCCGGCCGCCGATCCTAAATAACAGCCGAACAACAGCAAACGCCTGCGGGGGAGAGCAGCTATGGCCAGGGTTAATGACAAAGTGCGCAGTATGACCGCCTTCGGCCGCGCCGAGGCCTCCTACGCCACCGGCAATGCCATCTGGGAACTGCGCTCGGTGAATCACCGCTACCTGGAACCCCACTTCCGCCTGCCCGAAGCCGCGCGCCCGCTGGAAACCCAGCTGCGCGAAACCCTGCGCAAGACCCTGTCCCGCGGCAAGGTGGAACTCACCCTGACGCTGAAACCCAACAACATGGAAACCACCGGCCTGGAAATCAACCAGCCGCTGGTACAGGCGCTGCTACAGGCCGCGAAGCAGGTGTCCCCCGGCCCCGACACGGCGCCGCTCAACCCGCTGCAGATACTGCAGTGGCCAGGCGTGATCGCGGAACCGGAAACCGATGTGGAGCAGCAGTCCGCCGCTGTCCTGCAGGCCTTCGGCGAGGCGCTGGAACAGCTCAGCGCCAACCGCGAGCGGGAGGGTGCGGAGCTGCGCAGGTTTATCGAGGCGCGCCTGGAGAGCATCGAGAAGCAGGTGGTCGGCGTGCGCGAGTTGCTGCCGCAGATACTGGAGGCGCAGCGGGAGAAGCTGCGCACGCGCCTGGAGGAACTGCTGGGCGAACTGGACAAGGACCGCCTGGAGCAGGAAATCGTACTGCTGGCCCAGAAGGCCGACGTGGACGAGGAGCTGGACCGCCTCGACGCCCACGTCGCAGAAACCCGCCGCGTCCTCGCCGGCGGCGGCGCCATAGGCCGGCGGCTGGACTTCCTGATGCAGGAATTCAACCGCGAGGCCAACACCCTCTCGTCCAAGTCCGTGGTCACCGACACCACCCAGGCGGCGGTGGAGTTGAAAGTGCTGATCGAGCAGATGCGCGAGCAGGTGCAGAACATCGAGTAATCCGGCACCCCCGCACCAAACAAAAAAGCCGCTCCAGTGAGCGGCTCCGAATCCCTTCCCAATGTCCTACTGCATCTGCCCCTGCTGCGCGCGCTCCACATAGTCCTGGTACGCGGGAACTGCGACTGCCGCCAGTATCGGCAGCACCAGCGCAAATATCAGGCTGATAACAAATCCCACTTTGACACCGGTGGAGTTGGGCGTGGTCGGCGCGCCGTACTGATTGGCCCCCTGGGTACCGCCCGCGAACAGCAGGTACAGCAACAGGCCGATATTGGCCAGCGGCACCAGGAACAGCAGCATCCACCAGCCGGATTTATCCAGATCGTGCAGGCGGCGCGCATACAGTGAAACGCTGTAGATACTGCTGAACAATATCGCGGCGATGTAGAGCAACCCGCCCAGGGCAAAATTGCCGGAAAACATGAACGCCATCGACGGCATGGCGATCGCCAGGCTGAGCAGCGAGGCGAAAAACAGGTAGGTCACCATGCGCATACGGCCCAGGCGGCCGGAGAACGCGAAGACTTTCGGTTCTACCGGCTGCGCGTCCGGCTCCTGCTGAACCAGATCGGCCGTCTCCGGCGATGCATAGGGGTTGACGGTCACAGTCATGAAATCTCCTTTGTATTGTTATTTCTTCAGGCCGGCTGAGTGCAGCCGGTTATTCCACAGTATCCCAGTGGCATCTGGGCGCCACAAGATGCATCTGTGCGACAGCAGATATTAATAAACTTTATTTGCATAAAGAATTTAAATAATTCCACCGCGACAAATACCGTCCATTCAATCCCGACAAACTGTCTGAACTCCTTTTTATCCCATATACCCCAAGTGTTTCTGCCGTACTTGGCAGAACTGCTGCGGCCTCCTTCGCGTATTCCATACGGGCTTATCCTTATACTAAAAAGATCTATTTTCTGGCGCAAAATGTCACCTAATGCGATGTTTTTCAACTGAGGGGAGGAGAGAAATTACCGTTATAGGAGATACATAGGATAGAAATTACGGCTGCTCTTGCGCCAAATTGGTGCGCGACCAATCGAATCTCACAGACCACCCATCACGAGAAAAACAAGGAGAGTCAATTAAAAAAATAAAAGCCTGAACGAAACCGGCAGCGCAAAAAAACGATAAAGCGCTTCCGAAAATAATTAGGAGAACCTAGCAACAATGAAATCACCATTTAACAAACTACTGCGGAAATCCGCGCTGGTAGGTGCCGCCGCGCTGTTCGCCGGTGCACCCTTCGCCACAGCAGTGGAGAAGAACGCCCCCTCGGCACTGACAACCAGCGCCGCACCGATAACCGATCGCATTATCGTCAAGTACAAGGACTCCGCGCAGATGGGCAACGGTCCGGGCATGTCCCAGGCGGCCCTGGCGCACGCCTCGCGCATGGCCGGGATGAACCTCACGCATATGCGGCGCCTGGCCACCGGTGCACAGCTGATGCGCCTCGATGGCCGCAAGGGCAAGACGGAACTGGCGGCGATCGTGAGTCGCCTGCAGCAGGATCCCGACGTGGAGTATGTCGAACCGGACCTGCTGCTGCAGCCAATGGCCACACCCAATGACACCCGCTACGACGAGCAGTGGCACTACTTCGAGTCCACCGCCGGCCTGAATCTACCGACCGCCTGGGACACCACCCAGGGCGAGGGCGTGGTGGTGGCGGTGATCGACACCGGCTACCTGCCGCACGCCGACCTGGCGGACAACCTGCTGCCCGGCTACGACATGATCTCCGACTCGGACGTGGCCCAGGACGGCGACGGCCGCGATAGCGACGCCAGCGATCCGGGCGACTGGGCCCCGGCCGACGCCTGCTACTCCGGCTCCCCCGCCAGCAACAGTAGTTGGCACGGCACCCACGTGGCTGGCACAGTGGCGGCGGTCACCAACAACGGCAGCGGCGTTGCCGGCGTCGCCTACAAGTCCAAGGTGGTACCCATCCGCGTTCTGGGTCGCTGCGGGGGCTACACCTCCGATATCGCCGATGCGATCATCTGGGGTGCCGGCGGTTCCGTCAGCGGTGTTCCCGACAACGCCAACCCGGCCCAGGTGCTGAACCTGAGCCTCGGCGGTGGCGGCAGCTGTGGCAGCACCACCCAGAACGCCATTAACACCGCCCGCAACCTCGGCGCCACCGTGGTGGTCGCCGCGGGCAACTCCAACGACGACGCCGGCGGCTACTCCCCGGCCAGCTGTGACGGCGTCGTCACCGTGGCCTCGGTGGACAGGTCCGGCGGCCGCGCCTGGTACTCCAACTACGGCAGCGTGGTGGAAGTGGCGGCTCCCGGCGGCGACACCTCCACCACCAGCAATGGCGTTCTGTCCACCCTGAACAGCGGTAGCCAGGGTCCGGAGAATGACAGCTATGCCTTCTACCAGGGCACCAGTATGGCCGCGCCCCACGTGGCCGGTGCCGCGGCGCTGCTCTACTCGGTCAACCCGAGTATCACCCCGTCTGAGGTTGAGTCCATCCTGGCGAACACCGCGCGCAGCTTCCCCGCTTCCTGCAGCGGCTGCGGCGCCGGTATCGTCGACGCGGCGGCGGCAGTGGAGGCGGCCAGCGGCGGCGGCACCGAGCCGGGCGACGGCGTGCTGGAGAACGGTGTGGTGGAGACGGACCTGGCCGCCAGCACCGGCGAGGAGCTGCACTACACCCTGGACGTACCGGCGGGCGCCTCCAACCTGGAGTTCCAGATCTCCGGCGGCAGCGGCGACGCCGACCTGTATGTGAAGTTCGGCTCCGCCCCCACCACCTCCAGCTACGACTGCCGTCCCTACCTGAACGGCAATGAGGAGACCTGCAGCATCTCCAATGTACAGGAGGGCACCTACTATGTGATGGTGCGCGCCTACAGCAGCTTCTCCGGCGTCAGCCTGGTGGGCAGCTACGACGAGAGCGGCGGCGGCAGCGGAGCCACCGGCTGGACCGAGACAGACCTGTCCGGCAGCCAGGGCTCCTGGCAACACTTCACCCTGGAGGTGAACGCCGGCATGTCCTCCCTGGATGTGCAGATGTCCGGCGGCAGTGGCGACGGTGACCTGTACGTGCGCTACGGCGCTGAGCCGACGTCCAGCAGCTACGACTGCCGTCCCTACAAGTGGGGCAATGACGAGAGCTGCAGTTTCAGCAACCCCTCCGAGGGCACCTGGTATATCAGTATCTACGGCTACGACGCCTATTCGGGCGTGACCCTGGATGCGCAGAGCCAGTAACTGCCTGCAGCAGACACAAGGGGCGGCCAATCGGCCGCCCCTTTTTTATGCGCGGAACAAAAACTGCTAACGGATTTTAAAATCAGGCCCTTCGGCGCCTGGGCGCCACCGGAGGTCTGTGGCAAAGTGGCCAGAATTCGACCTGATAACAATATTAAAGAGGTACCCGTGAGTCTCGTCACCCTGGCCATTCCCTTCTTCCTGATCGCCGTGCTGGTGGAACTGGCACTGGACCGCTGGCGCGGCTGGGGCCTGTACCGGCTGAACGACGCGATCGGCAGCCTCAGCGCAGGCATACTGAGCCGCCTTTCCGGCCTGGTGCGCGCGGGTGTGGGGCTGTTGATCTATATCCCGGTCTACGAATTTCTCACGCCCTACTATGAAGTGGTGGGTTTCAACTGGTCGCCGGACAGCGGCTGGCACCTGCTGCTGGCGGTGGTGGCCTACGACTTCTGCTACTACTGGAAGCACCGCTTCGCCCATGAGGTCAATCTCTTCTGGGCCGATCACCTGGTGCATCACCAGAGCGAGGACTACAACCTGACAACGGCCCTGCGCCAGCCGGCGGGCGGCCCGCCGATCGGCTGGATCTTCTATATGCCGCTGCTGCTGATCGGCATGCCGCCGGAACTGATGATCACCGCAGGCGCCATCGACTTGATCTACCAGTTCTGGGTGCACACGCAGAAGTTCCCCAAAGTACGCTGGATGGAGTGGATTTTCGTCACCCCCTCCAACCACCGGGTACACCACGCCCAGAACAGGGTTTACGTGGACAGGAACTACGGTGGTGTCCTGATCATCTGGGACCGGCTGTTCGGCAGCTACCAGGAGGAACTGGAAGAGGAGCCCTGCATCTACGGGGTGCGCAAGCCGCTGAACAGTTTCGATCCACTGGCGGCCAACCTGCAGCACTACAAGCGCATGGCCCTGGACGCCTGGTACACGAAGAGCTGGTGGGACAAGCTCACCCTCTGGTTCCGCCGCACCGGCTACCGCCCGGCGGACGCGGAAGCGGCCATGCCGGTACCCTCCTGCGACCTGGACGACTTCCAACGCTTCGATCCGCAGATTGGCCGCGGCAGGCGCATTTACGCGCTGGTGCAGCACCTGTGCTACTCCGCCGCGACCCTGGCGCTGCTCTGGTACGCGCAGACGATGGATTACTCGCAGCAGCTGATCGCGGTACTACTGCTGTCATTCGGGTTGATCGTCAACGGCCGCATCCTCGACGGCCACCGCCTGGCCGGTGCCGCAGAACTGGTACGCCTGGGGGGGCTGATCCCGCTCGCTCCCCTGTTGCCGACGGCGCTTTCCGCCGTTCTGTCCGGCTATATATTGCTCAGCGCGCTCGCATGGTGGTGGTTGGCTTTTACCAACAAAGAGGATACAGTCGCCCTCGTTAGCGATTAGCAACAGGAAGTTGAACCCGATCACAGGGGGTAGGTGGTGATCGGGGAAGCTTCTGCCGGGCGATCCCGGCCGGGCTCAGGGGCATACAATGCAGTACCGTGTCCCTGAAAAATCCCAACACTCCCCCCCAACCCGGCCGGGGTTCAGCCTTTTGCCCGCCTTATCCAGCTGCTTCCGTTATAATGCCCGCTTTGCCCGCCAGATATAGGAACAGCAGGATCAGTCGTGCAAACAGGAACCCTCTTTACCGTGTCCGCGCCCTCCGGCGCGGGGAAGACCAGCCTGGTAAAGGCGCTGGTGGACAGCGACAGCCAGGTAACAGTTTCCGTGTCCCACACCACCAGACCCATGCGCCCGGGCGAGCAGGACGGGGTCAACTACCATTTCGTCAGCCGCGACGAGTTCGTGGAAATGCTGAACAGGAACGCCTTCCTCGAGCACGCGCAGGTATTCGACAACTACTACGGCACCTCCAAGGAGTGGGTCCGGGAGACACTGGCGGCTGGCCGCGATGTGATCCTCGAGATCGACTGGCAGGGCGCCGGCCAAGTGCGCCGGCTGCTGCCGGAGACGCAGGGCATCTTCATACTGCCGCCGTCCCAGCAGGCCCTGCGCGAGCGTTTGACCGGTCGCGGCCAGGACGAACAGAGCGTGATCGACAGGCGCATGGAACAGGCCATCGACGAGATGTCCCACTATGTGGAAGCGGACTACCTGGTGATCAACGACAACTTCGACCAGGCGCTGTATGAACTGCGCGCCATCGTCAGCGCCCAGCGGAGCCGCCTGAAGCACCAGCAGGAGCGCCACGGCGAGCTGTTGCAGGCCCTTTTACGCCACTGAACCGCTTGTTGCGCCATTGAGCCGATTGATCGATTTGCGTACACTCCGCGGTCCGGTAAAATAGCCGGTCCCCCGTACCGAATTCGCCCCACCGGGCACCCTATGCACTGTTAATGGAACCGAAAGTTTATGGCACGTATCACCGTTGAAGATTGCCTCGAACACGTCGACAACCGCTTCGAACTCGTTATCGTGGGCAGCAAGCGCGCCCGCCAGATCGCCACCGGCGGCAGGGACCCGCTGGTAGCGGAGGAGAACGACAAGCCCACGGTCATCGCCCTGCGCGAGATCGAGGAAGGCCTGGTGGACGCCAGCATCCTCGACGAGCCGGAAGAGGAGCGGGCTCCGGCGCAGTCCATGGCCGCACCGGCCTACCTGTCCGAGCAGGATATCTGACCTATCCCTTCCACCGACTGCATTTACTGAGAGGCGCGCGCGGCTTTGCACACCATCGATAGTCTGGCCCACCGCCTCTCGTCGTACCTGCCCACCGACCAGATCCAGATTGTCCGCCGCGCCTATTTCTACGCGGAGCAGGCCCACGACGGCCAGCAGCGCCGCTCCGGCGAACCCTATATCACCCACCCGCTGGCGGTCGCCACCATACTGGCCGGTATGCATATGGATCACCAGAGCCTGGCCGCGGCCATGCTCCACGACGTGATCGAGGACACCGGCATCCCCAAACCGGCGCTGGCGGAACAGTTCGGCGACGAGGTGGCGGACCTGGTGGACGGCGTCTCCAAGCTGACCCAGTTCGAGACCGACAGCCCGGCGGAGAAGCAGGCGGAGAACTTCCAGAAGATGGCCCTGGCCATGGCGCGGGATATCCGCGTGATACTGGTCAAACTCGCCGACCGCTTGCACAACATGCGCACCCTGGGCGCACTGAAGCCGCAGAAGCGCGCGCGCATCGCCCGCGAGACCCTGGAGATCTACGCGCCCATCGCCAACCGCCTGGGCATGAACGACGTGCGCATCGAGTTCGAGGACCGCGCCTTCTTTGCCATCTACCCCCTGCGCGCCAGCCGCCTGCGCGCGGCTTTGGTAGCGGCGCGCGGCAACCGCAAGGAGCTGCTGGAAAAAATCCAGAATGCCATCGAACTGCGCCTGCAGCGGGAGGGCATAGACGCGCTGGTGATCGGCCGCGAAAAGCATCTGTACAGCATCTACCAAAAGATGCGCGCCAAAAAAAAATCCTTCAAGGAGATCATGGACGTCTACGCCTTTCGCATCATCGTCGACAGCGTGGACGCCTGCTACCGGGTATTGGGAGTGATGCACAACCTGTACAAGCCGGTGATCAGCGAGTTCAAGGACTATATCGCCATCCCAAAATCCAACGGCTACCAGTCGCTGCACACGGTGCTGCTGGGCATGCACGGCGTGCCCATCGAGGTGCAGGTGCGCACCAAGGAAATGGACGAGATGGCCAACAGCGGCATCGCCGCCCACTGGCTGTACAAGGCCTCCGGCGACGAGGTGATCAACACCGGCGGCACCAGCCAGGTGCGCGCGCGCCGCTGGGTGCAGGGCCTGCTGGAGATGCAGCAGCGCGCCGGCGACTCACTGGAATTCATCGAGAACGTGAAGATCGATCTCTTCCCGGACGAGGTCTACGTCTTCACCCCCAAGGGCGAGATCGTCGACCTGCCCGCAGGCGCCACCGCGGTGGACTTCGCCTACTCGGTGCACACGGATATCGGCAACTCCTGCGTCGCCGTGCGCATCAACCAGCGCCTGGCGCCCCTGTCGCAGCCGCTGGAGAGCGGGCAGAAGGTGGAGATACTGACGCGCAAGAACGCGCAGCCGAATCCCAACTGGCTCAATTTCGTCGTCACCGCCAAGGCGCGCAGCGCCATACGCCACTTCCTCAAGCACCAGCGCCACCACGATTCCGTGGCCCTGGGCCGGCGCCTGCTGGACAAGGCCCTGGGCAAGTTCAACACGCGCCTCGACGACCTGACCGAGGAGCAGCTGCAGCACGGCCTGCGCGAGACCAAGTGCGCGACCCTGGAGAAGCTGCTGGAGGAGATAGGCCTGGGCAACAAGGTGGCCTTTTCCGCGGCCAAGCTGCTGGCGCCTGCCGGCAGTGAGGAGGCCGAGGCCAGTCACATTTCCTCGCCGCTGACCATCGACGCCCAGGAGGGCATGCTGATCAGCTTCGCCCGCTGCTGTCGCCCGATCCCCGGCGACACCATCATCGGCCACATCAGCTCCGGCAAGGGCGTGGTGGTGCACCGGGATACCTGCCGCAACACCATCGAATTCCGCGAGCACCCGGAAAACATCATGCTGGTGAACTGGTCGCCGGACGTGAAGGGGGAATTCCTCGGCGACGTGCGCGTGGAGGTGGAATCCGAGCGCGGCATCATCGCGCGGCTGGCCACCCGCATCACCGAGGAGGGCGCCAGCATCGAGCAGATCCACGTGGACGAGAAGGACGCCCACAACAGCGTCATCGCCATGACCCTGGAAGTCAGCAACCGCGTGCACCTGGCACGGGTGATGAAGCGGCTGCGCAACCTGCCGTCGGTGATTCGTATCGCCAGGCCGTAAAGACGGGACTCGGGACTCGGGACTCGGGACTCTCAAGCGTAGGTTGGGGTTCGCGGAGCTCACCCCAACCTACGCACTCCCAATTCCCGGCAAACCGCGATATATTCCCCCGCTTTCTTTTTCTGGAAAGTATTTTGGAGCACCCCATGCCCAACCGCGCCGTGATCAAGACCGACAAGGCCCCGGCCGCTATCGGCAGCTATTCCCAGGCGGTCAAGGTCGACAACACCGTCTACCTGTCCGGGCAGATTCCGCTGGATCCGCAGAGCATGGAAATAGTCCCCGGCGACTTCGCCGCCCAGGCGCGCCAGGTGTTCACCAACCTGCAGGCGGTGTGCGAGGCGGCCAACGGCTCCCTTGGACATATCGTCAAGCTGAACCTCTACCTGACCGACCTCAGCGACTTCGCCACCGTCAACGAAGTGATGGCGGAATTCTTCCAGCAGCCCTATCCGGCGCGCGCGGCGGTGGGTGTGAAGGAGCTGCCCAAGGGGGCGCTGTTTGAGGCGGAAGGGGTAATGGTCATCTGAATGCGGAATGATTCCGCATCTCCAACACCACCTTGCCCACTGACCGCCCCGAACGCAGCAGATCCAGGGCGGCGTGGGCCTCGCCGAACGCAAAGCGGTGCCCCACCAGCGGTGGCGGCAGCGGAACCCTTTCCAACTCGGCCAGCAGCGCTTTCATCTCGACCTTCTGTTCCCACAGCCAGATCAGGTTGAAGGCCAGCACCGAGCGGTTGCTGCTGATCATGTCCATCACGTCGTAGCGGGGACGGCGCAGGTAGCGCCAGGCCGCCTTCAGGTAATTGGGGCGGTTTCCCTGCGGGGTGAATTCGGCCGCACCGAACACCACCAGCCGCCCCATCGGATTGAGCGCATCGAAGCTGGCTTTCTGCACACTGCCGCCGATCGCATCCAGGACCAGGTCGAAGTGCAGCCCCTCGCGCCGCAACTGCCGGGCAAAATCCCTTTCCCGAACCAGCACCTCGCCGAATCCCAACTCGCCCAGCAGCTCTACTTTGTCTTCACTGCCGACGGTTCCCACTGGCGTGCCGCCCAGCGCCCGGGTCAGCTTCATCGCCTGCAGCCCCACACCGCCGGCGGCGCTGTGGACCAGGACTCTCCGGCCCGGTTGCAGGGCACCGAGTCGCGTCAGTGCATACCAGGCGGTCAGGGTCTGGGCGGGCCAGGCCGCGCCCTGGGCGAAGTCCCAGCCAGCGGGGAGGGGGATCAGGTAGTCGGGTTCACTGTCGATGGCCGAGGCGTAGCCGCCGAAGCGGGTCACCCCCATCACCCTGTCCCCCGGAGCAAAACCCGTGTCGTCAGCGGTTTCCAGCACCCTGCCGGCGAACTCCAGGCCGGGAGTAAAGGCACCGCTCGGTGTGGCGGAGTAGAGCCCGGTGAGGGCAAAGATATCGGCGAAATTGAGCCCCACCGCCGCCACTTCGACGCGCACGCGACCGGCGGGCAGGGGGCCCAGCGGTTCGCTTTTTTGGCTGAGCCTGGCGATATTGCCGGCCCTGGGGGTTTGCCAGAAGGTGCGGTCGGTCATTGTCGTCGGAAGGCCTGGCTCTCAGCCTTCCGACTCCAGCAGGGCGCTGTAACCGGTCTTGTAGTCCGGGTATTTCATCTCGTAGCCGCTCTCCAGCATGCGCTTATTGCTGAGTTTCTTCGAGCGGCGCTCGCTGGTCTCGACAATCTCGCGAAGGTGGGCACTGGTGTAGCCCATGGCCTTGACCAGCCACTGCTGCAGTTCGTACATGGGTACCGGCATACAGTCGGCGCCGATATAGAGCGTTTCCGGCGACCAGCCCCGCTTGTGTTTCTCCATCAGGTGAATCAGGAAACCGATAGCGTCGTCCACGTGGATGCGGTTGCTGAACTGCGGCGGCTGCGGCGGCGCGCAGCGGCCGGCGCGCACCTGGGACAGCAGCCGGTCGCGCCCCGGGCCGTAGATGCCGGCGAAGCGCACCACGCAGGTGGTGGGCACGGCGCGGCGGATGATCTCCTCCGCCGCCAGCAGGATATCGCCCTGGAATCCGCTGGGAATGGCCGGGGTCTGCTCGTCGAGAAACGAGTCGCCACACTGGCCGTAGACGCGGGTCGAGGAGACCCAGATCAGCAGGCGCGGTGGGCGCGGAAGGTGGGGCAGGGCCTCGGCCAGCGCGGTGGCGGTATCGATATAAGCGCGGTGGTAGCCACTCTGGGTGTGTTCGTCGGGAGTGAAGGTGGCCAGCACTACATCGGCGCCGTCGGCCAGCAGCCGCTCTATGTCTTCCTTTTTTGTGGCGTCGCCGCGGCGCCAGTTGACCACATCCGCGCGGCGCTTGCTCGCCAGGGCCACCAGCGGATTGCGGCGCACCCCGTAAACTGCGTACTCCTGCCGGTTCAGCTGCAGTGCCAGGCGAGCGCCGAGATCGCCGCAGCCGAAAATCCAAAGTTTTTCTTGTTCCATAACAGTCCGGGCAGGGATGCGGGCCGGTCCAGCGCCCCCCTGCCATATTCCCCTATTGTTGTCCTATGTAACCCCGCAGAGCTGTCCTTACCCCAAGAAAAAGCCCCGTCAGTATAGTCCGCGGCTTGGCGACTTCTGCGAAAAAAGTAATCCCGCTTTTTCCACGCGGGTATTGTGATTTACAAGTGCCGATCCGGAACCCGGACCGGCACTGAGAAAACCATCTACCTAGTGACTGCGCCGCTTGAGCATGCGATAGATGAACAGCAATATGATGGCACCGACGGTGGCGGTCACTATGTCCCCAAGGGCAAAACCGGTTACCGGTCCGCCGATACCCACCAGGGAGCCCAGCCAGCCGCCGATAAAGGCCCCCACTATGCCGATCACGATAGTCACTATCCAGCCGCCGGGGTCCGGACCCGGCATGATCCATTTCGCCAGCACGCCGGCGATAAGCCCGAGAATGATCCAGGAGAGAATGCCCATGGCGATACTCCAGTCGATGTGTCCCTACACATATAGCAAAAAAATGCGCCTTTATCGCCGAATCAGTCCCGCAAATAGCAAAATTTTCTAATCGACACCGTGAATATCCCCAGTCACATTTCGCCGTTGGCCAGCGGCTATTATTTATGAATAATTGCTATTACCTGCAAGCAGCTAATTGTCTATGCCATGACTCTCAATGAATTGCGCTACATAGTGACCCTGGCCCAGGAGCAGCATTTCGGCCGCGCCGCCGAGCGCTGTTTCGTCAGCCAGCCGACCCTGTCGATCGCGGTCAAGAAGCTGGAGAAAGAACTGGGCGTTGCGCTGTTCGAACGCTCCAAGACCCGGGTTCAGGCGACACCGCTGGGGGAGCGCATCGTCGCCCAGGCGCAGCTGGTGCTTGAGCAGTCCGCAGCGATCAAGGATATCGCCAGCGCCGGCAAGGACCAGTTGGCCAGCCCGCTGTCGGTGGGCGCCATCTTTACCATAGGCCCCTACCTGTTCCCGCACTTTATCCCCCAGCTGCAGAAACTGGCTCCGGACATGCCGCTCTATGTGGAGGAGGGCTACACAGCCACGCTGCGCCAGCGGCTGCGCAAGGGGGAGCTGGATGCGATCATCATAGCGCTGCCCTTCACCGAGCCGGACGTGGTGACCCAGCCGCTCTACGACGAGCCCTTCGTGGTGCTGATGCCGTCCGACCACCCGCTGGCGGCGGAGGAATTTATCACCCCCGAGCAGCTGTCCCGGGACAATGTGCTGCTGCTCGGCGAGGGCCACTGCTTCCGCGACCAGGTATTGGAAGCCTGCCCACAACTGCAGCAGTCGATCGAGCGGGAGGCGGGCAATGGTCATATCCGCACTGCCGCCGATGGCAGCTCCCTCGAAACGCTGCGGCATATGGTGGCCTCCGGCCTCGGCATCACCGTGCTGCCCCTGTCCGCCGCCACCGCGTCCCAGTACGCCAGCGGACTGCTGGAAACCCGCCCCTTCGCGCCGCCCAGCCCGCAACGCACCGTGGCCCTGGCCTGGCGCGCCAGCTTCCCGCGCCACCGGGCCATCGACATACTGCGCGAAGCCATAGGCCAGTGCCAATTGAGCGAGGAATAAACAGAAACAGGAAGGCCACCGGCAGCGGGGTCAATCGGAGCGCTGACTTGGGGGCACCCAGGCCAGCGCCAATGGAGTGAGGAAGAGAGACCAGTGCCCACAGAGCGACGGGTAAACAACCTTGCCGAGACACCGATCACCGCGCTCAAGGGCGTGGGAGACAAGTTCGCCCAGGTGCTGGCCAGGCTGCATATCGCCACCGTGCAGGACCTGCTGTTCCACCTGCCACTGCGCTATCAGGACCGCACGCGGATTACACCCATCGCCGCGCTGATGCCCGGTGTGGACGCGGTGATCGAGGGCGAGGTACGCGCCGCCGATGTGGTCTTCGGCCGCCGCCGCAGCCTGATGGTCAAACTGCAGGACGGCAGCGGCACCATCTCCCTGCGCTATTTCCACTTCACCGCCGCACAGAAAAACCGCTTCGCCCGCGGCGTGCGCCTGCGCTGCTTCGGCGAGGCGCGCCGCGGTGCCGCCGGCCTGGAGCTATACCACCCTGAGACCGAAATCGTCGGCGCCGAGACGCAGGAGAGGCCGGACACGCTGACCCCTGTCTACCCACTCACCGAGGGCGTCACCCAACTGCGCCTGCGCGGCCTGGTGCAGCAGGCGCTGGCCATGCTCGACAGCGGCGGCGTCGCGCTACCCTTACCAGAGCTACTGCCGGCGGAACTCCTGCCGGTGTCTATGCGCTACCCACTGAAAGGTGCGCTGCAGTATCTGCATTCGCCCCCGGCCGGTGCCGACTTGGCCCAATTGGCGGAGGGGGTGCACCCGGCCCAGCAGCGACTGGCACTGGAGGAACTGCTGGCCCATCACCTGAGCCTGCTGGAACTGCGGCGCAGCAGCGCCGCCGTCTCCGCACTGCCGCTGCCGGCCAACGGAGCCCTGGAGCGGGACTTCCTCGCCCGGCTGCCGTTTTCGCTCACCGGCGCCCAGCAGCGGGTCTGCGCGGAGATTGCCGGAGACCTGGCCCAGAGCCGCCCGATGATGCGGCTGCTGCAGGGGGATGTGGGCGCCGGCAAGACGCTGGTGGCGGCCATGGCGGCCCTGAAGGCCATAGGCGCCGGCGCCCAGGTGGCGGTGATGGCCCCCACCGAGATTCTCGCCGAACAGCACAGGCGCAATTTCAGCGGCTGGCTGGAGCCGCTGAGTATCGGCGTCGCCCAGCTGACCGGCAGTCTCAGGGCCGCCGAGCGCCGCGCCCAACTGGCGGCGATAGCCAGCGGCGAGGCGCAACTGATAGTGGGCACTCACGCACTCTTCCAGCCTGAAGTGGTATTCCACAACCTGGCCCTGGTGATTATCGACGAGCAGCACCGCTTCGGCGTGCGCCAGCGCCTGGAGCTGCGCGAGAAGGGCGCCGCCAGCGGTCTGTCAGGCCGCTTGCAGCCGCACCAGCTGATCATGACCGCGACGCCGATTCCGCGCACCCTGGCCATGTCCGCCTTCGCCGACCTGGACTGCTCGGTGATCGACGAACTGCCCCCGGGGCGCCAGCCGATCAACACGGTGGCCATCTCCAACGAGCGCCGCGACCAGGTGGTGGAACGGGTGGCGGCATCCGTGGCCGAGGGCCGCCAGGCCTACTGGGTCTGCACCCTGATCGAAGAGTCCGAGAGCCTGCAGGCCCAGGCCGCCGAGGTCACCGCCAGCGAGCTGGCCGAGGCCCTGGACGGCGTGCGCGTGGCGCTGGTGCACGGGCGGCTGAAGCCGGAGCAGAAGGAGCGGGTCATGGACGCCTTCAAGGCCGGGGAGGTGGACCTGCTGGTGGCCACCACGGTGATCGAGGTGGGCGTGGACGTACCCAACGCCAGCCTGATGATTATCGAGAACCCGGAGCGCCTGGGCCTGGCGCAGCTGCACCAGCTGCGCGGCCGCGTCGGCCGCGGCTCCATCGCCAGCCACTGCGTGCTGCTGTACGGCACGCCCCTATCCCAGAACGGCCGCGCGCGCCTGCAAGCGCTGAGGCAGCACAGCGACGGCTTTGCCATCGCCGAGGAGGACCTGCGCCTGCGCGGTCCCGGCGAGATACTCGGCACCCGCCAGACCGGCGAGATACAGCACCGCATCGCCGACCTGCAGCGGGACGCGCAGCTGCTGCCCCAGGTACAGCGGATCGCCGCCTCCCCGAAACTGACCGACGACCAGCGCCGCCAGCTGATCCGGCGCTGGCTGCAGAACAAGCCGCGCTTCGCCGAGGCCTGACCTGCTGCCAGGGCTTCGAGCGGCCCTGCCACTGGTGGCCATTTGGCCAAAAAACCTCATCGGTAAACATTTGCCAAATGGCCTCCAGTGACAGGCCCTCACACCGTGCAGCCAGCTATCGCATCAACGCCTTTCACCGCCGACCCGCAGGTCCCGACTCAAAACCACCCCCCCTTCCAGTCACCAAAACTTTTGCGCTGTACCCGCTCCAATGGCAGCCTGATATCATCGACCCGATAAAAATAAAAACGCCAGTACTCAAACTCACGTTTCGAGTAAAACAGCGATAACGATGAGAGATCTCAGGGAGAGCCTCGTGCAATACCGATTACTGCGCAGACTGCTCATTGCCGGTTTTCTGTTCTTTTCCGCGGACAGCGCCGTTTATGCCCAGGGTGGCTTCCTCGGCTTTGGCGGCAACGAAAAAAATCCCAGCCTGACCCTGGCGCCGGCGGAAATCGCCGTGGATGTGCCCACGCCGGTACAGGGCAACGACTTGGCCCTGTTGCTGGCCCAGGCGGGCAGCGGCAACAGCCTCAGCGCGCTCAAGGAGGAGGCGGCGCGCAAGTTCAATTCCCGACTGCAACGGGAATGGCACGACCGCCTGCAGGAATTCTTTGTCGACGAGGAAGTGCCACTGGTGCAGCGGGATGGCTTCCTGACCCTGCACAGCTTTCTCGATATCTCCGTCAGCAAACAGCTCACCGACCTGAAATCCTCCGGCAGCTTCGAGATGGAGCGGGGCACACTGGAGCTGTCCGGCGACTTCCACTACCAGCTGAAGAACACCGCCGGCACAATCCTGCAGGGCCAGCGCTTAGATATCGCCGACCTGCGCGTGCGGGAAAAGTACCGGGTGAAGACCCCCCGCGACGGCGGCGAGGCCGAGGACAGCACCGATGCCGCGATAGAGCGGGCGCTGGCGGAAATGGTGCAGCGGCTGCTGGATCGCGTCGAGGACCAGCTGGAGGCGGACCGGCTGCGCGAAATGGCGGCCCCGGAATAGGGCGACAGGAAAGCCCCCGACCTTTCAATACAGAGAGTCACAGAAGCGTAAAAATGGCGCCAAAATCATCAAATATTTTGCTCTCTCTCCAGGGTAGTGGCAGCCTTAGGCTGCCTTAGAAGGCATTGCGGAGCGAAATCGATTCGCCCGGTATAAAAATAAAACTCAGGGAGAGTCCGATGATGAGATTGACTGCCCGCGCACTGGCGCTGGCCGGCCTGCTGAACTTTTCTTTCTCCGCCGCCGCCCAGGACGGTTTCCCGGGATTGGCCGATGGCCAGAGCCCCAGCCTCACTATTGCCCCCGCCGAGATCCACCTCGACGTGCCCATGCCGGTCAACAGCGCCAACCTGGCACTGCTGCTGGCCCAGGCAGGCGAAGGCGGCAGCCTGAGTTCGATGAAGGATGCCGCGCTGCGCAAGTACCAGCAGCACCTGCACGATGAACTCTACTCCCGGTTGCGGGCGTTTTTCGTCGAGGAGGAAGTGCCACTGGTGGAAAGAGAGGGCCTGCTGTCCCTGCACAGCGCGCTGGACCTGACCGTAATCAAGCACCTCAGCGACCTGCAGACCGGGGACGATTACGACCTGGAGCGGGGCACGGTGGAACTGTCCGGCAGCTTCCGCTACCAGCTGAAGAGCTTTGCCGAGCGCCCGCTGCGCGAACAGAGACTGGATATCGCCAAATTCAGGATCCGGGAAAAATACCGGGTCATGTCGCCGAAAAATGGCGGCGCGACCGAGGACAGTACCGAGGAGGCCATCAAGCTGGCGCTGTCGCAGATGGTGGAGGAGATTGTCGAGGAAATTGAGGACGACCTGGAGGCCGACGAACTGCGGGATCTGCTGTCCGGTTGAGCCGGGGCGCAAAGCGCCCCCTGTAGTTGCCCGCTACTGGGGGCTCACCGCACCGCCGCCGTCGGCGACGCTGTTGTAATTGCGGTCGTTGAATGTCTCCTCAGACAGGGCACCCTCGCTCCTGGCGACGATGGTGCTCACTACTGCATCGCCGGTGATGTTGACCGCGGTGCGCACCATATCCAGCAGCCGGTCCACCCCCATCACAATGGCGATGCCCTCCAGCGGCAGGCCCACCTGCTGCAGCACCATCGCCAGCATGATCAGGCCCACCCCGGGCACGCCGGCGGTGCCGACGGAGGCCAGGGTCGCGGTCAGTATCACGGTCAGGTAACCCGCCAGGCCTATCTCTATGCCATACATCTGCGCAATAAAGGCCGTGGCCACCCCTTGCATGATCGCGGTGCCGTCCATATTGATGGTGGCCCCCAGGGGAATGGTGAAGGCCGCCACCTTGTTGTCCACGCCCAAGCGCTTTTCCACCGTGGACAGGGTCACCGGCAGGGTGGCCGCGGAGGAGGCGGTGCTGAAGGCGAACACCTGCGCCGGGCGCATCTTCTTGAACAACTCCACCGGATTGAGACCGGACAGCAGCTTCAGCAGCAGCGAGTAGACGCCGAAGGCGTGCAGCAGCAAGGTGCCCAGCACCACCAGGAAGTACACGCCCAGGTCCAGGATGAATTCCACACCCAGTTCCGCAAAGGTCTTGGCCAGCAGCGCGAAGACGCCGTAGGGAGCGAAGACCATCAGCACACCCACCATGCGCAGGATGACTTCGTTGAGGTCATTGAAGAAACTGGCAACGCGCCGGCCCGGCTCGCCGCAGCGGGAAATCGCATAGCCCATCAACAGCGCAAACACGATGATCTGCAGCATATTCCCCTGGGCCATCGCGGCCACCGGGTTGGTGGGAAATATGTTCACCAGCACATCGGACAGGGGCGGCGACTCCTTCGGCTCGAAGGCACCACCGGGAGCCACGTCCACACCCACACCCGGCTGGATGATCAGCGCCATGCACAGGGCCAGGGTGATGGCAGCGGCGGTGGTGAACAGGTACAGAACCAGTGTCTTGCCGGCCAGCGGGCCCATGCGGTGCCCTTCGGACAGGGCGCAGGCGCCGCACACCAGCGACACCAGCACCAGCGGCACCACCATCAATTTGAGCGAGGCGATAAAGATGCGGCCGGCGATATCGAACAGCCCCCCGGTCAGGTAGCTGTTGATGGCACCGGTGACGCCGCTGCCGAGCAGCTGGCTGGTATTGAGGAAGTTGAACAGTACACCGACGACAATGCCGGCCAGCATTGCGATCAGGATTCTGGTGGTGAGACCCATGGACAGACTCTCTTCGGTTTCGTTGTTATAAAGCAGCCGAGCACTATATCAAATGATGAGTGCGGAATGCGGAATGCGGAATGAGCAACCCCCAATTCCGCATTCCGCATTCCGCATTTACAATGCCCCTTTGCAAAATCGCGGAGTTGCAGTTGTACCAATCTCCCTTTGAATCGCCTTTCGAGCCGAATGGCGACTGGCTGGCCCAGCCACTGGAATCCCTGCACCGGCAGCCGCCGCCGGCGCTGCTGCCCTGGCTGCTGCACCCCGGCTCGCTGACCGCGGCGCTGAAGCAACTGTCCGGTGGCGACTTTCGCGTACAGGTGCTGAGCCAGCGCTGGCAGCAGCCGCGGCTGGAGGAGCGGCGCGCGCTGGACTTGCGCGACCGCAGCCGCGCACTGGTGCGGGAGGTGTTGCTGTACGGCTGCGGCCGGCCCTGGGTCTACGCCCGCAGCGTGCTGCCGGAGCGCTGCCTGCAGGGCAGGTCCCGCTATTTGCGCAGCCTCGACAGCCGCCCACTGGGGGAACTGCTGTTCAGCGAGCCGGATATCCGCCGCGGACCTATAGTGCTGAACCAGCAGAGCCGCAATCCGCGCTGCCAGCTGGGCCAACTGGCCGGGGAGGGCGACAGCGCCTGGGGGCGCCGCTCCACTTTCTGGCTGCGGGACAAGCCGCTGCTGGTGGCCGAGACCTTCCTCAGTGCTTTCCGCCCCGCGCAGGGGCCGCAGGTGAAAACTGCAGCCGCCGAGACAGAACAAGCAGAGAGAATATAAAGAGAGTTTGCCGTGATCAGCCAACAACTATCCCAGCGCTGGCCCGCCGCACTGCCCTACTGGCAGCTGGCGCGCCTGGACAGACCCATAGGTTCGCTGTTGCTGCTGTGGCCCACCTGGTCCGCCCTGTGGCTGGCCGCCGGCGGCTGGCCGGGTCTGCACCTGTTTGCGGTCTTCACCCTCGGCGTACTGCTGATGCGCGCCGCCGGCTGCGCCGTCAACGACTACGCCGACCGCCATATCGACGGCCATGTGAAGCGCACCGCAGCGCGCCCGCTGGCCGTTGGCAGTGTCACGCCGCGCGGCGCCCTGGCGCTCTTCGCGGGGCTCAGCCTGGTCGCCTTTGCGCTGGTGCTGACCACCAACAGACTGACGGTACTGCTGTCGCTGCCGGCGGTGGCGCTGGCCTTCTGCTATCCGTTCGCCAAGCGCTACACCCACCTGCCACAGGTGGTGCTGGGGGCCGCCTTCAGCATGGGCATCCCGATGGCCTTCGCCGCCACCGGTGAGGTGCCGCCCCTGGCCTGGCTGCTGTACACGGCCAATCTGCTGTGGACCGTCGCCTACGACACCTTCTACGCGATGGTGGACCGGGACGACGACCTCAGGATAGGGGTCAAGTCCACCGCCGTGCTGTTCGGCGAGCTGGACAGGGCCATGACCGGCGCCCTGCAGCTGATGGTGCTGTTTGCGCTGCTGCTGGTGGGCCAGCGTTTCGAGTTGGGCACTGCCTTCCATGCCGGCCTTGCCGCCGCCGCAGCCCTGTTTGCATACCAGCAGTGGCTGGTGCGGGATAGGGAAAGAGATGCCTGCTTTCGCGCCTTCCTGAGTAACAATTGGGTCGGTGCGGCGATATTTTCGGGAATTTTCTTCCACTTCCTGCTCGTTTAGCGCACCATGCTGGGGATCGCTTTACACCCGTCATATATTTGTAACGAAAATGCCGTTAAATCCTCGGCCATAAACAGAAAGAATCTGGCGGATATGGCAGGCAGATGCAAAGCAAGACGATCCTGATAGTCGACGACGAGGCCCCGGTGCGCGATATGCTGCGGGTGGCGCTGGAGATGGCGGACTACCGCGTTATCGAAGCGGAGAACGCCCAGGAGGCCCACGCCCTGGTCATCGACGAGAAGCCCGACCTGATACTGCTGGACTGGATGCTGCCGGACGTATCCGGCGTGGAACTGGCCCGCCGTCTGAAGCGCGATGAATTGACCTCGGCCCTGCCGATCATCATGCTCACCGCCAAGGGCGAGGAGGACCACAAGATCAAGGGCCTGGAGACGGGCGCCGACGACTATATCACCAAGCCCTTCTCTCCGCGGGAACTGGTCGCGCGCCTGAAGGCCGTGTTGCGCCGCGCCGGCCCCGCCGCGCCGGAGGAGCCGCTGACCGCCGGTGGCCTGGTGCTGGACCCCCTCAGCCACCGGGTCACAATCAACGGCCAGGCGGTAGATATGGGGCCGACCGAGTTCCGACTGCTGACCTTCTTCCTCTCCCATCAGGAGCGCGCCTATACCCGCACCCAACTCCTGGACCACGTCTGGGGCGGCAATGTCTATGTGGAGGAGCGCACCGTGGACGTGCATATCCGCCGCCTGCGCAAGGCGCTGGCCGTGGACGGCCACGACCGCTATATCCAGACGGTGCGCGGCACCGGCTACCGCTTTTCTGTGCAGACCGCGGAAAAAGTGTAAGATTTCGCGCAAATTCGCACTTGTCCACAAACTGAACACACTAAGCTAGGCCGCGAGTGCCGACAGGTGAAAGACTCCGATCGGCCCTGCTGCCGGTGGCCGCCCGACAAAAAACCTCATCGGTAAATATTTGCCGGGCGGCCACCGGCAGCAGGGCCTTGCATCGTGCCAACTCGGAGGCTTCGGCAGCTTAACTTAGTGCTATTCATCTACAAACTAGAACGGCACCTCTATGCTGGATCGCAGTATCGGCGAGTTCTCGCGCTTCCTGGTGATCGCCCTCGGCTGCACCATCTTCGGCTTCGCCAGCGGGCACTGGCTGCTGTCCCTGGCCGTCGCCCTGGCGGTCTACCTGGGCTGGGTACTCTGGCAGCAGAGCCGCTTCAACCGCTGGCTGGCCAACGGCCGCCGCGGCCCCGCCCCCACCGCCTTTGGCATCTGGGGCGAAATCTCCGACGACTTCTATCGCCTGCAGCGCCGCCACCGGCGCGAGAAGCAGAAGCTGCACGCGATGCTGCGCCGCGTGCAGGACAGCACCAGCGCGCTGCGCGAGGGCATAGTGGCGCTTGAGGACGACGGCAACCTGGCCTGGTGGAACCCCGCTGCCGGTGAACTACTGGGGCTGCAGCCCGGCGACGCCGGCCAGCCGCTGGTCAATTTCGTGCGCGATCCCGGTTTCGTCAGCTATATGCACCGCCGGGACGCGCGCGGGCCCCTGACTCTGCCGGCCCCGGGTAACGACGCGCGCATCCTGCAGCTGGAGGTGACCCGCTACGGCCAGGACGAGGCTCTGGTGATCGTCCGCGACATCACCCGCCTGCACAACCTGGAGCAGATGCGCCGCGACTTCGTCGCCAATGTGTCCCACGAACTGCGCACGCCGCTGACGGTGATCGCCGGCTACCTGGAGACCTTGGAGGGCAGCGGCCAGGCGCCGCAGAGCTGGCGGCGGCCGCTGGCGCAGATGGGCGAGCAGACCGCGCGCATGACGACCCTGGTGAACGACCTGCTGCTGCTCGCGCGCCTGGAGACTTCGGAGCGGGACAGCGGCCGCGAGCGGGTGCCGGTAAGTGAGCTGATGGAGCGGGTGGCGCGGGAGGCCCGCAGCTTCAGCGGCGGGCGCCACGAGATCAGTGTCGACTGCGAACAGGACGCGACCATCACCGGCGATGCCACCGAGCTGCACAGCGCCTTCGCCAACCTGGTGCTGAACGCGGTAAAATACAGCCCCGCCGGCGGGCCCGTGCAACTGCGCTGGTGGGTGGATGGGAAAGGGGGGCATTTCTCGGTCAGGGACAGCGGTATCGGCATAGACCCCATCCATATCCCGCGCCTGACGGAGCGCTTCTACCGCGTCGACGCCGGCCGCTCCCGCGACAGCGGCGGCACCGGACTGGGCCTCGCCATCGTCAAGCACGTGCTGTTGCGCCACAGCGCCGAGATGAGCGTCGACAGCACGCCGGGGCGTGGCAGCACCTTTACCCTGCACTTCCCGACGCGGAAGCTGGGATCGGTGACCGCCGCCTGAAGGTTCCCGAGACCCGGGAACCCAATGTAGGAGCGGCCGATGGCCGCGATCGATCTTTCAGCCCCCTCTGGAATCCAATCGCGGCCAACGGCCGCTCCTACTGTTTACGGCGGAGTGTTACTGCAACTCCTCCAGCACCACTTCCTCACCGTCTTTCGTATAGGTGACCTTTTCCCCCTCCCCCACCGCATTGCACTGGCGGCGCAGGGTCAGGTGGTGCAGCTGCAGGTCGCCGTCGCGCAGCAGCAGGTGCTCGTGGCCCTCGTCGTCCACCGGCAGGGCATCGACGCTCACGAGGGCATCGCGCAGGGCCCGCAGCCGCGGCATGTCGCGGTAGCGATCCAGATCGTTGGAGAGGCGTTTCTTCATGCGCTCGCTCTCGTGCAACGCGGCGGCCGTCTCGCGGTACTTGGCAAAGAAAAATACCGCCGCTATGGCAAAGGCGATGACGACAGTCGTTTCAAACCACTCGGGCATTTCAGCTCCCCTTTTCTGTTTTGCGCCAGACCAGCAGCTGGTTGTTGGCCGGCAGGTAATTCAGTTCCTCGCGCGCCAGGCCGGCGGCGAGTGCCAGTTCGTCCAACCACTCCAGGTCGCGGATGCCGCTTGCGGGATCGCGCCCCTTCAGCCACAGGTCGAAGTCCGCATTGGTCGGGCCTATGTATTCGCCGCCGATTTTCACCGGTCCGTAGACTAGCAACAGCCCACCCGGCTGCAAAACCCGGGGCAACCTGTCAAAGAACTGCCGCACCGAGTCCGCAGACATGATGTGCAGGGTGTTAGCGGTAAAAATAGTGTCGACGCCGATCCGCGGCCAGTCGCCGTTCACGTCCAGTTCCAGCGGCTGCGGCAGGTTGTCCGCCGGCTCCGCCTCGAGCCACGCGCGGATACCCGGCAGGTTTTCCGCGCGGTCGGAGGTCTGCCAGGTCAAGTGCGGCAGCCTGGGCGCGAAGTAGACCGCGTGCTGGCCGGTGCCGCTGCCGATTTCCAGCACCTGGCGGCTGTCCGTCAGCAGGCGGCGCAGCTGCTCCAGTATCGGTTCGCGGTTGTGCGCGCAGGACGGCGCGTCAGGAAGCTCCATCACTGCGCCTCGTCGCGGGTAAAGACCCAGTCGGTGCCCCTGGACATCTCGGCATTGAATACATAGCCGGCCACGTCGAAGCCTTTCAGTGCTTCGGCCTTCTTCACCCGATTGTCGATGGCCCAGCGGCTCATCATGCCGCGGGCCTTCTTGGCGAAGAAGCTGATCATCTTGTACTGGCCGTTCTTCAGGTCCTTGAAGTGCGGGGTGATGATGTCCGCATCCAGCACGTCGGGCCGCACCGACTTGAAGTACTCGTTGGAGGCCAGGTTGACCAGCTCCCTGCTCTTGAGGCTGCGCAGCTGCTCATTCAGCGCTTTGGTGATTCTGTCGCCCCAGAAGTCGTACAGGTTTTTGCCGCGGCTATTTTCGAATTTGGTGCCCATTTCCAACCGGTAGGGCTGCATCAGGTCCAGCGGTCGCAGCAGGCCGTAGAGGCCGGACAGCATGCGCAGGTGCTTCTGCGCGTAATTGAAATCCCGCTTGCCCATGGTCTCCGCCTCGAGACCCGTGTAGACGTCGCCCTTGAAGGCGAGCAGGGCGGGGCGGGCGTTCTTCCCGGTAAAGGGGCGCTTCCACTGCTGGAAACGGTCGTAGTTCAGCGCGCCCAGCTTGTCGGAGATCTTCATCAGGCTGGAGATCTGCTGCGGGCTCAGCTCCCGCAACTCCTTGATCAGCGCCGCGGATTCCTTCAGGAAGTCCGGCTGGGTGGTTTCGAGGGATGGAATATCGCTCTCGTAGTCGAGGGTCTTGGCCGGGGAGATAACGATTAACATCGGATTCCTTAGTTGAAATAGCTACTCGGACTTGAACTTATTCCGGCTTAAGGATGTCCTGCCACCAGTTCAGTGGCGTCTGGCCGTCCTGGGGGTCGTAGACATTGCCGTAGTACCAGACACTGTTGGCGCCATCGCAGGCGCTGTTGAGGATTTCCTCGATCTTGTCGAAGCCGCAGCTGACGTGGATCGAGTAGACCAGCAGGCGCGGGCTCTCCATGTCCAGCTCGCCACCGAGCTTCTCCAGCTGCGGTGTCAGCTGGTCGGACAGGGCCGTGCTGTCGCCGCGACAGAAGACGCGGATCGCCAGGTTGCCGGAGCGCCTGACCAGCTCGAACTGCTGCTTGTCCCTGTCTACTTTGATGGTGTCGCCGCTGGCAATGCCCTTGATAAAGGCCGGAGAGCGCACCAGCTGGCAGCTGTTGTCCTCGTTGACGCGCACCTGCAGCCGCTCCACCACCGGCTCGCCGTCGGGGTCGATACCGGCGAACAACTCGATAACCTGCAGTGTCGTCATAACCTTGCTTCCCGGACCGTGTAAAATGGATCGCTGTAAAACCGAATAGTATACAGGGAGGAGGCGATGATCTCGCGCGCACTCAAATTCACCGCAGCCACAGCCGCTCTGGCCGCATCACTGCTGGCCGGCTGCGCGGTCAACCCGGTCACCGGCGAGAAGGAGCTGTCGCTGATGTCGCCGGGCCAGGAACTGGCGCTGGGCGAGCAGCAGTACCCGATCAACCAGCAGCAGCAGGGCGGCCAGTACGTCATAGATCCGGCACTGCAGACCTATGTGAACCGGGTCGGCCAGAAGCTGGCAAAGGTATCCGACCAGCCGCAGCTGCCCTACGAGTTCGTGGTGCTGAACAACTCGGTACCCAATGCCTGGGCCTTGCCCGGCGGCAAGATAGCGGTCAACCGCGGCCTGCTGGTACTGCTGGAGGACGAGGCGGAACTGGCCGCAGTGCTCGGCCACGAGATAGTCCACGCCGCCGCGCGCCACGCCGCCGCCGCCATGTCCCAACAGCAGGTGCTGGGCGCCGGCCTGGCCGTGCTCGGCGCCGCCACCAGGGAGACCGCCTACGGCGACCTGGTGACCCTCGGCGGCCAGCTGGGCGGCTCCGCCTATATCGCCCGCTACGGGCGCAGCAACGAACTGGAGTCGGACCGGTACGGCATGAAATATATGGCCGCCGCCGGCTACGATCCCCAGGGCGCGGTGCGGCTGCAGCGCAAGTTTGTCGAGCTGTCCAAGGGCAGGCAGGCCGGCGGCCTGCAGGCACTCTTCGCCAGCCACCCGCCGTCCCAGGCGCGGGTGGATGCGAATATCGAACACGCCCGACAGCTGCCGAAGGGCGGAGCCACCAACCGCGCCGCCTACCAGAAGGCCATAGGGCAGCTGAAACGCGACGCCGACGCCTACAAGAGCTACGACGACGCCATGGCGGCCATCAACGACAAGCAATACGACCGCGCCCTGGTCCTTGCGCGTCAGGCACAGAAGCAGCAACCCCAGGAGGCGGCCTTCTACGCGCTGGAGGGCGACCTGCTCGCCCACAAGAAGCAGTACCGGAGTGCACACACCGCCTACGACCGCGCGGTACAGAAGAACCCGGGCCTGTTCTCCAACTGGCTCAAGCGCGGCATGATCAGCGCCCAGCTCAATGACTACACCGCCGCGGAGCGGGACCTGAACCGCTCCCTGCGCTACCTGGAGACGCCCCACGCCCACTACTACCTGGGCCAGGTGTACGAAAAACAGGGCAATGTGAAAAATGCCTACAGCCACTACCAGACCGCGGCCAGTGCCGGCGGGGATATCGGCAGCAAGGCGCAGGCGCGGATGCAGGCGCTGAGCAACAGGGGATAGCGCAACAGCAAAAACAAAAAAGGACCGCGCGATGCGGCCCTTTTTGTTTCCGACGGAAGCCGGCGATCAGAGCTGAACGGTTACGCCCAGTTGGAAGGCATCAACGTCGGTATCGCTGTTGGTGCTGTAGGCCAGCTTGCCGGCGACATTGCGGTTGAAGAAGTGGGATACACCCAGCTCGAAGGTTTCGGCCTTGTTGTAATCGGCGAAAACGGAAGTCTCCTTGCTGAAGTAGTACTCGGCACCGATGTCCCAGGCATTTTCAAAGTCATCGTTGCTGGTATAGCTGGCATCGGCTACAAACCAGGTGTCACCGCCCAGGTCCTTGAAGAGCTTGGAAGACAGGGTGCGGCTGTCGAATTCGTCGTCGGCGACGAAGTTGAATCCGATATAGTCGTTGCCGCTCAGGCGATGGTTGTAGCGAAGGTCCGCAAGATAAACGGCATCGCCACCTTCGGCCTTCACACGGTGCACCTGGGCGAGGAAGTCCGGGGTGAACAGGTAGCCCGCTGACAGGGTGTGGCTGTCCGAATCTTCCGATTGAAACTCAGATTCAAAACTGGCATCGGAATAGGAACCTCCGAAAACAAAGCCACTGGCCGTGAAGTATTCGCCGCCGACGGCCAGGACATCTGCGTCACCGCCTTCGAAATCCAGGTAGCTGTAACCGGCAGATATGTTGGTTACCTTGTTGATGTATTCAAATTCCTTCAGCGGGCCCAGGCTTTCCTTGGGAGCAAAGAAATAAGTGGTGCCAATATCGAATTGATCGGTATCGGTGGAAGAATATTCGGTATTGGTGTAGTTGGCCTCTGAGATGGAGGTGTATTGCTCCGCGGCGGCGGAAGCGGCGAAGACCATCAGGGGCAGGGCGGCAAATTTGAATTTCATCACAATTTCCTTGTTTTACCTTGTTTCCAACAGGAGCCGCGCATTGTAATGATTTTTCCTGAACGGTAAATGAACTGGCAAGAAAGTGTGTGCACAAAAAGAAAAGGCCCCGAGCGGGGCCTGTTCTCGATGCTCACAATGCTACTCCAGACTTGCCAGCATATTAGTACATCCCTCGACGGCCTGGGCCTTGGCCTCGTCGAGAACCTCCTGCATCAGGGCCGGCTTTTCCTGCAGTTCCTCCATGGTGTAGGAGGTCTTCATGGTGGTGTAGTTCGGGCCACAGGCCCGCTCCCAGGCCATCTCGTAGCTGCCGGGACTGGTTTGCGACGGCTTGAAAGCGCGCATCACCACGCTGGCTTCGGTGGTCAGGGACTTGGTGTTGGTGCCCATGGTCAAACCGGCAGCGAAGGCGCCTCCCATGGAAAACCGCTCGGTGAGGTTGATATTGTTCACTTCCAGCATCAGTACCAGGTCGGCATCGGTCTTGAAGTTTTTCAGCTGGCCCTCTTCCACAACGGCCAGTTCTTTGTCCAGCACCACCAGTTCGACCGGATCGTAGGGCTGGCCCCAGGCCTGAGCGAGTTTCGGCATGATTTCCCGGTAGACGGTCGGCGCCAGATCGTGCTCGCCGTACAGGGATTTGACCATCAGCGCGTTCTGTTCCGCTTTACTCAGTTGTTTTTTCTGTTCCTTTGCGGCTATGGCATCCCACATGAGGCCGTTCATTCCACCGCCGTAGTTGGCCCAGAAGCTTGAGGTGTCGATAACACCGGTGGAATAGCGTACCGGCTCTGTGCCATTCTGAACGAATACGACATTTTGAACGCCCTGGCGCAGTTCGGATACCGGCGGATTTGCTGCACAACCGCCGAGAAGACCTGCCAACCCCAAGAGCAAAAGCAACTTTTTCATAAGAACTCCACCGTTTATTGGATTGTTTTTAGCGAAGGGGGGATTCTAGCTGCTGCAGTTTACAAACTGTAGACTCGGGCGCGTCGCAACCGAGACGCAGGTCGCAAAACCGCGTTGAATTGCCGGGCTTGCAGTTACGGTGCCCCAGTTTACTTGTTATCGACCGCTTTCATTTCCCGGCCGGCGGTGTAACCACCCACTCCGGCTCCTCGAACTCTCCGATAGGGCGCACTTCGACGAAGGGCGCGGCGCTGCGGATGATCTCGTCGATTTTTGAATCGTGCTGTGTCTCCATCGCATCCCGGTGCGCCTTGCTTTCCCAGCTGGCGATGGCGATCAGGGTGTTGGGGTCGCCGATCTTGCGGCGCAGTTCGGTGCCGCAGGCTCCCGGGGCCCGCTGGATCAGTTCGGAGGCGCGCACCCAGGCTCTAGCGTATTCCTCGGCGGTGTGGCCCTCTTTGACGCGAACCTCGAAGATATATTTCATGCGCCTTCTCCCATAAAAAATGGCCGCGTAGCGCGGCCATTTTAATTCGCCTGCAAGCAGGCTCCTACAGCGAGTCCCGAGTCCCGAGTCCCGAGTCCCGAGTCCCGAGTCCCGAAAATTATCAGGCCTTTTTCAGCTTGTCCTCGTGGCCGTGGCGGATATCGGCGCCCTCTACCAGGTAGACCACCTGCTCGCAGATATTCTTCGCGTGGTCACCGATGCGCTCCAGGGAGCGCAGGGTCCAGAGGACGTTGATCACGCGGGAGATGCTGCGCGGGTCTTCCATCATATAGGTGATCAGCTCGCGCACCGCGGTGCGGTAGTCCATATCCACCTGTTCGTCCTCTGCCAGGGTGTCCATCGCCGATTCGACATCGAAGCGGGTGTAGGCGTCGAGGGAGTCGTTGAGCATCTTGCGCACGGCATTGGCTATATGGCGAATCTCGGTGTAGCCCCGCGGCGCGGTGCCCTCGTCGGTAAGCGCTATGGCCATCTTGGCGATCTTGCTGGCCTCGTCGCCGATGCGCTCCAGGTCGCGGGCGATACGGGTGACCGACAATACCATGCGCAGGTCCGAGGCGGCAGGCTGGCGTTTGGCAATGATCAGGGTGGCGTGCTCGTCCAGCGCCATCTCGCGCCGGTCTATCTCCTCCTCGACGCGCAGCACCTTTTCCGCCAGCTCGCTGTCGGCATTGGACAGGGCGTCCACGGCGTCGGCCACCTGGCGGGCGACCATGCCGCCCATTTCCAGCATCTCCGTCTTGATGCTTTCCAGGTCCTCGTTGAATTGACGGGAGATGTGTTGATCGAAATGCATTTCCATAATGGTCTCCCTCTAAATCAGCCGAAACGGCCGGTGATATAGGCCTCGGTCAATTCGTGTTGCGGGTTGGTAAATACCGTCTCGGTATCGTTCACCTCCACCAGGTGGCCCAGGTGGAAGTAGGCGGTGCGCTGGCTGACCCGCGCGGCCTGCTGCATCGAGTGGGTCACTATCGCAATAGTGTAGTTCTCGCGCAGCTCGTCGATCAGCTCCTCGATGCGCGCAGTGGCGATGGGGTCCAGGGCCGAGCAGGGCTCGTCCATCAGGATCACCTCGGGGCTGACGGCGATGGCGCGGGCGATGCACAGGCGCTGCTGCTGGCCGCCGGAGAGGCCGGTGCCCGGCTTGTCGAGGCGGTCCTTCACTTCGTTCCACAGGCCGGCGCGGCGCAGGCTGTTCTCGACGATCTCGTCCAGTTCCGCGCGGCGGCTGGCGATGCCGTGGATCTTGGGGCCGTAGGCGACGTTGTCGTAGATGGATTTGGGGAAGGGGTTCGGCTTCTGGAACACCATGCCCACCCGCGCGCGCAGCGGCACCACATCCACCCTGGGGCCGTAGATGGGTTCGTCGTCCAGGGTCAGTTCGCCCTCGACGCGGCAGCCCTCGATGGTGTCGTTCATGCGGTTCAGGCAGCGCAGGAAGGTGGACTTGCCGCAGCCGGACGGGCCGATCATCGCCACCACCTCGTTGCGGCCGATATCCAGGCTGACATCGTGGATCGCCTGGGTCTCGCCGTAGAAGACATTGACGTTGCGCATGCGCAGCTTGGCGTCGTCGCACAGCGGCTTGCCGACGGTTTCGCGCACCTTGGTCCGGGTATCCACAGCTTTTCTTTCCACTGATTCGGGTTTTGCCGGCTCGGCCTGCCCGGCGGCGTCCAGGGTCATGGTGTTCATAAACAATCCCGTTATCTTAGCACCGGCCGCTACCAGCGGCGCTCGAGTTTCTTGCGCAGCAGCACAGCGCTGGTATTCATTACGATCAGGAAGCTCAGCAGCACCATGATCGCGGCGGAGGTGCGCTCGACGAAGGCGCGCTCGGGGCTGTCGGCCCAGAGGAAAATCTGTACCGGCAGTACCGTGGCCGGATCGGTGATGCCGCCGGGCACGTCGACGATAAAGGCCACCATGCCGATCATCAGCAGCGGCGCCGTCTCGCCCAGGGCCTGGGCCATGCCGATGATGGCGCCGGTGAGCATGCCGGGCATGGCCAGCGGCAGCACATGGTGGAAGACCACCTGCATGCGCGAGGCGCCCATGCCCATGGCCGCCTCGCGGATGGACGGCGGCACCGCCTTCAGCGCGGCGCGGCTGGAGATGATGATGGTGGGCAGTGTCATCAGCGTCAGCACCAGGCCACCGACCAGCGGCGCCGAGCGCGGCAGTTCGAAGAAGTTGATGAAGATCGCCAGGCCCAGCAGGCCGAAGACGATGGACGGCACAGCGGCGAGGTTGTTGATGTTCACCTCGATCAGGTCGGTCCAGCGGTTCTTGGGCGCATACTCCTCGAGATAGATGGCCGCGGCCACGCCGATGGGGAAGGACAGCGCCAGGGTCACCAGCAGGGTGAACAGGGAGCCCATCAGTGCGGCGCGGATGCCGGCCTGCTCCGGTTCGCGGGAGTCGCCGTTGGTGAAGAAGGTACTGTTGAAGCGCTTCTTCAGTTCGCCGCTGCCCAGCAGCTGCTGTATCCAGCCGGCCTTCTGCTCCGAGGTGCGGCCGCGGAAGCCCTCCTTGGAGTCGTCCAGACTCTTGACGAAGGTATCCACATCGTCGTCGGCGGCCAGCCAGACTGTCTCGGTCTTGCCGAGCAGTTCCGGATTGGCCGCCAGGCGATCGCGCAGGGTGAAGGGCGCCCCGGTGGAGACCAGGCTGTAGAGTTCGCGCTTGTCCCGGCGCCCGCTCACTTCGGGGAAACGCTGCTGCAGCGCCTCGCGGATCACGCCATCGAAATTGGCCCAGGCCAGGCTCTCGCCGTCCACCTTGTCGATGCCCAGCACCTGCTGGTCGTAGTGCACGCGCAATTCGATCGCGCTCTGTACGAAAGCGCCGCTGCCCTTGGAGATGATGTCGGTGAACAGCACCACCACCGCGAGCACGCCGAAGGCGATACTGGCGATGCCCATGCCGCGGAAGAGTTTTTCCTTGCGGTGGCGGCTGGCGAGGCGCTGCGCTATGCGCTCGCGCACCTGCTCCTGCGTCAGATTGCTTTGGGTCGAATCAGTCATACTGTTCCCGGTATTTTTTCACTACGTGCAGGGCGATAAAGTTCAGTACCAGGGTGGACAGGAACAGCATCAGGCCCAGGGCGAAGGCGGCCAGGGTTTTGGGGCTGTCGAACTCCTGGTCCCCTACCAGCAGGGTGACTATCTGCACCGTCACCGTGGTAACGGATTCCAGCGGGTTGGCGGTCAGGTTGGCGGCCAGGCCGGCGGCCATCACCACGATCATCGTCTCGCCGATCGCGCGGGACACCGCCAGCAGCACGCCGCCGACGATGCCGGGCAGGGCGGCGGGAATGACCACCTTGCGCACCGTCTCCGAACGGGTGGAGCCGAGGCCCAGGGCGCCGTCGCGCAGGGACTGGGGCACCGCGTTGATCACGTCGTCGGACAGGGACGACACGAACGGAATAATCATGATGCCCATCACCAGACCCGCGGCCAGGGCGCTCTCGCTGGAGGCCTGCAGGCCCATGGCATTCGCCAGGTCGCGGATGAAGGGCGCCACCGTCAGGGCGGCGAAGAAGCCATAAACGACCGTGGGGACACCGGCGAGAATTTCGATGACCGGCTTGGCCAGGGCGCGCACCCGTTTACTGGCGTATTCGGCCAGGTAGATGGCCGACATCAGGCCCACCGGCACCGCCACGAACATCGCTATCGCCGACACCATCAGGGTGCCGGTAAACAGGGGCACGGCACCGAAGGCGCCGCTGGAACCCACCTGGTCGGCACGCAGAGCCATCTGCGGACTCCAGTGCAGGCCGAACAGGAATTCGGTAATCGGCACCGACTGGAAGAAGCGCAGGGACTCGAACAGCACCGACAGCAGTATGCCAATGGTGGTGAAGATGGCCGCGCAGGCACAGGTGATCAGCACGCCGCGCAATACCTTTTCCACCTTCTCCCGCGCGCGCAGTTCCGGCGAGAAGCGCAGCGCCGCAAAGGCGCCCAGGCCGGTGGCGAGGATCAGGCTCAGCGCCGCCTGCAGGTTACGCGAGCCGCTCTGCAGGTTGCTCAGGCGCTCGGCGGCGGCCTGCACCTCCGGCGGCGCCTCGCCGAACAGGTGGCCGGCGGCCAGGTTCTGGATCTGCGCGTAGAGCAGGTTCTGTCCGGCGATGGTGTCCGGCTTGTCAGCGATGCCGTTCATCACCAGCGCGCGGATGATCGCATCGTCGAAGGCGAGCCAGGCGCCCAGCAGCAGCAGCGCCGGCAGGCCGCACCAGAGCGCCGTGTGCAGCCCGTAATAACTGGGCAGCGAGGACAGGTTGCGCATGCCGCCGCGGCTGCGGGCCGCCGCCAGTGCGCGGCTGAAGCCGGTACCGTAGGCTACCAGAATGAGCAGCAACAGCAGGGCGAACAGGGTCGGGGTTTGCATCGATTCGCTCAAACAATGAGTTTGCCGGCATTATCCGGACTTTTTATTGCGTTTGCATGGCCGCTCTGAAACGGCAGATACATAAAAAGGCCAAGCCCTCTCGGGCTTGGCCGGTAAATCCATTTACGTCTTGTTCCCGACTTATTTTTTCGCCAGGTTGGAGAGCGCGTTCATCTTGCGCACATCCGTGGCCACCTGCTGGCGCTTGGCGGCGGGCAGCGGAATCATGCCCTTGTCAGCCAGGTAGCCGTCCTCGCCCCAGGCGCGCTCGCTGGTGAACTCGGCCAGGAACTGCTTGATGCCCGGAACCACGTCGGCGTGGGCCTTCTTCACGTAGATGAACAGCGGGCGGGACACCGGGTAGCTCTGGTCGGCGATGGAGTCGAAGGTCGGCTCTTTGCCTTCGATCAGGGAGCCCTGCACCTTATCGGCGTTCTGGTCCAGGAAGCTGAAGCCGAAGATGCCCAGGGCATTCGGGTTGGCCGCCAGCTTGTTCACGATCAGGTTATCGTTCTCGCCGGCTTCCACATAGGCGCCGTCTTCACGGATGTTGTGGCAGATCGCCTTGTAGGCGCTCTTGTCTTGCTTCTTCTTGGCCGCGATCCAATCAAAGGTCTTGCAGCCGCCCTCCATCGCCAGTTCGGCAAAGGCGTCGCGGGTACCGGAGGTCGGGGGCGGGCCCAGCACTTCGATCTTGTGCGCGGGCAGGGCCGGGTTCACGTCCTTCCAGGTCTTGTAGGGGTTCTCAACCAGGGTCTGGGAGCCGTCCGGGTTGGGCACTTCCTTGGCCAGGGCCAGGAAGATGTCCTTGCGGGAGAGCTCGAAGGGTTCGGCGCTCTTGGCGTTGGCCAGCACAATGCCGTCGTAGCCGACCTGCACTTCCACCACTTCGACGCCGTTGTCTTTACACATGTCCAGCTCGGACTGCTTGATACGGCGGGAGGCGCCGGTGATGTCGGCGGTGCTCTCGCCCACGCCCTGGCAGAACAGCTTCATGCCACCGCCGGTGCCGGTGGATTCCACCACCGGAGTCTTGAACTGGGTCACGCGGCTGAAGCGTTCGGCCACGGTGGTGGTAAAGGGGTATACGGTGGAAGAGCCGACGATGCTGATATGATCGCGGGCCGCCAGGGCCACCTGGGATGCGGCGATGGTCAGTGCCGCCAGGGACGTGGCCACTATTTTCTTGGCAACGGGGCGTTTGTTCATGGATAACTCCAGTGTGTGTATTTGTTTCACGCGGCGATGCTAGGAACAACGGGTGACGATTCTATGAATGAAAGATGACAAAAAGGTTACAAATCGCAGGATTGCACAGCTGGCGCCGGATCCGCCGAGGCGGTAGGCTTTGACTGACAAGAATAAGATGTACTGAGAGATCTCCCCATGTCCCTACTGCTCCGGGGCGCGCGCGCCCTAGACCGGCTGGCCAGCGGTGCCGGCCGGCTGCTCGGCTGGTTCACCCTGGCGATGGTATTGCTGCAGAGCGCCGTGGTGATACTGCGCTACGGTTTCAGCGGCGGCTCGGTGGCCCTGCAGGACGCTGTCGTCTACCTGCACGGCGCCGCCTTTATGTTGGGCCTGGCCTATGCGCTGCTCACGGATGCCCATGTGCGTGTGGATGTCTTCTACCGCCGTATGGGCGCGCGCGGCAAGGCCTGGGTCAACGCCGTGGGCACCCTGGTGTTCCTGCTGCCCGTGTGCGCCTTCATCCTGATGGGCAGCTGGCAGTTCGCCGCAAGCAGCTGGGCGGTGCTGGAGTCCAGCTCCAGCGCCGGCGGCCTGCCCGGGGTCTTCCTGCTGAAGAGCCTGATTCCGCTTTCCGCCCTGACCCTGGCCCTGGCCGGCCTGGCCCAAATATTACGCGCCCTGGCGCAGCTGATGATGGAGCCGGCTGACGGTATGCCACCGGCGACGCCCGCCGCGGCCTCCCGCCCCGAGATAGAGGAGGCCAGCGCGTGATGGAGCTGATTCCGCTGCTGATGTTCGCCGCTGTCTGCGCGGCGCTGATGTTCGGCTACCCGGTGGCCTTCACCCTCGGCGGCACGGCGCTGCTGGCGGCGGGTCTCGGCATAGTGTCCGGCATTTTCGACCCGGAGCTGCTGCGCGCCTTTCCCGACCGACTCTGGGGCATCATGCAGAACGGCACCCTGATGGCGGTGCCGCTGTTCGTGCTGATGGGTGTGATGCTGGAGCGGGCGCGCATCGCCGAGGAGCTGCTGGTCAACCTGGCCAGGGTCTTCGCGCGGGTACCCGCGGGCATGGCGGTATCCGTGGTGGTGGTCGGCGCACTGCTGGCCGCCAGCACCGGAATCGTCGGCGCCACGGTGGTGACCATGGGGCTGATGTCCCTGCCCACCATGCTCAAGCGCGGCTATTCCCCCAGGCTCGCCACCGGCACCATCTGCGCAACCGGCACCCTGGGGCAGATAATCCCGCCGTCCATCGCCCTGGTGCTGCTCGGCGACACCCTTTCCAACGCCTACCAGCAGGCGCAGCTGTCCGCTGGCATCTTCAACCCGCAGCCGGTCAGCGTCGGCGACCTGTTTATCGGCGCGATTGTGCCCGGCCTGCTGCTGGTAGCCGCCTATATCGTCTACCTGCTGTTCGTCGCCCGGCGCGAGCCGGCCGCGGCACCGGCCGGCGACAGCCAATCCGTGGATCTGGGGGAGACCCTGAAGAGCCTGCTGCCGCCGATCGCCCTGATGCTGCTGGTGCTGGGCTCGATCATCAGTGGCGCCGCCACACCCACCGAGGCGGCGGCAGTCGGCGCCCTGGGTGCCGGCATTCTGGCCTACAGCCGCGGCGCCCTGAACTGGGCCCGCGCCGGCGAGGTGGGGCGCAGCACCCTGCAGGTCACCGCCATGGTGTTCGCGATACTGATCGGCGCCTCGCTGTTTTCACTGGTATTCCGCGGCTACGACGGCGAGGAGCTGGTGACCGGCATCTTCCACAGCCTGCCCGGCGGCGTGGTCGGCGCGACCCTGCTGGTGATGGTGGTGATCTTCCTGCTCGGCTTTATCCTCGACTTTATCGAGATCACCTTCGTCGTGGTGCCCATCGTCGGCCCGGTGCTGCTGGCCATGGGCCTGGACCCGGTGTGGCTCGGCATCATGATCGCGATCAACCTGCAGACTTCCTTCCTGACGCCACCCTTCGGCTTCGCGCTCTTCTACCTGCGCGGCGTGGCGCCGGAGGAGGTGGCCACCGGGGCCATCTACCGCGGGGTGGTGCCCTTTATCGCGATACAGCTGCTGCTGCTCTGCGCCCTGGCGCTGTGGCCGGAGCTGGCGACCTGGCTGCCGGAGCGCTTGTCTTAGGGGCGGGGCGCCCTTAGGCTTTAGGTGATACCCGCACCGGAGGTGTATTCATGGCCCTGCAACGGCGCGACAACGAATATCACACCTACGCCGACTACCTGACCTGGCCGGATGACGTGCGCTATGAGCTGATCGATGGAGTCGCGTATCTGCTGTCTTCGCCCGAGGCAATGTCGCCTGCGCCCGCTCCGCTCTATCAGGAATTCATTGTGGAAATGCTCTTTCAGGTGCGCAGCGCTCTGGAGGACAAACCCTGCCGTGTCTACATTGCTCCTTTCGACGTGCGCCTGCCCAAGGGAGACGAGGCGGACGAGCTGGTGGACACGGTGGTGCAGCCGGACCTGCTGGTAATCTGCAACAGGGACAAAGTGGATGAAAAAGGCCTGCGCGGCGCCCCCGACTGGATAGTCGAGATCCTCTCTCCCGGCACCGCCGGCTACGACCAGACCCGCAAACTGACCGCCTACGAACGCGCCGGCGTGCCGGAAGTTTGGCTGGTGCACCCCACCGACAAAACACTGGCCATCTACCGGCTGGAAGACGGGCGCTACGGCCGCCCGCACATCAGTGAGCTACAGGGCCGGACGGAGACAATCCAGCTGCCCGGCATCGCGATCGACTGGGACCAGCTGCTCGAACAGATCATCGACTGAGCCGGATTTTTGCATTCGGCGACTGGCTAAAAGCTGGCCAGATTGTGCTAGAATGCGCCACCCGCAATGCCGCGGAAGCCAATAAATCTAACAATTCGTGAGCAGTCGATGTCCGCACTCGATGAGAACCCCCAGCCCACAGGCACCCTGACCCTGCAGACCCAGACCATGCCCCGGGACACCAACCCCCAGGGAGACGTATTCGCCGGCTGGCTGATGTCGCAGATGGACTTGGCCGGCGCCATCCTGGCCCAGAGTATCGCCCGCGGCCGCGTCACCACCGTCGCGGTGGGCAGCATGGTGTTTCTGCGCCCGGTACCGGTAGGCTCCACCGTCAGCTGCTACGCCGAGGCCCTCGAAGTGGGCCGCTCCTCCATCCGCACCATGGTGGAGGTCTGGCTGACCCGAGTGGACTCCGGCGAGCAGGCGAAGGTCACCGAGGGCGAGTTCGTGTTCGTGGCCATAGACGACCGCGGGCGCACCCGGCCTCTGCCGTAGTAAGCCCGTCTACGCCGGTGGGTGCTATACCCATTGGGATGATCGAATCACTTCTCGAACACCTGCTGGTCCTGGCGGGCATACTGCTGATCCCCGCCGGCCTGCTGCTGTTGATCTTTGCCCGCCTGCGATGGAGCAGCAAGGCCACCCTGGCCGGACTGGTGCTGATAGCCCTGGGCGCGCTGCTGCTGGTGCGGATGCAATACGCGGAGTTCTGGCAGGTCGACCGCTGCCTGGATGCCGGTGGCCGCTACGATGACGAGGCGGAGGCCTGCATATTCCGGTAACATTCTATGTATTGGCGCTTCCTTGATGGCGGACGTTGATCGCGATCTTTCAATACAATTAGAAGGCGTATCCTCCCGCAAGCCCCAAGACCAGCTCTACCGTCTCTTTATCCATAGCGCCCGGCCCATAACGCCAAGGAGCGTAGTTATTTCTGTAGCTATCCCGTCGATACTGCAGCCCTGCACTGGCGGTGACACTCCAACCGGACGGCCACAGCCAGTGATAACCGCCACCGATGGTCAACTGTTCCGTCTCTCTGCGTTTGAAATAGTATCCATTTTCGTAATCGTCAAAATTGTCATCATTGTAGGTAGTGTTCAGAATTCTGTGTCATTTCTTTACCATACGCAAAAAAGAGATGACTCATGACCAAACCTACGTTCGATATGGATGCCGCTGTCAAGGCGCTGCGTGAGGGCA
>NZ_JCBAJA010000017.1:0-103500 GCF_059834885.1 Microbulbifer sp. SE14
ACGGCGATTTTTCGTATGAGGTGCTGCTCTTCTGTGCTAAGTTTTCTGGCGTCGTATTTCATGCGCGCCATGATACCATGTTGTATTGATTATTTCCGCCCCGTTAGTAAGATTGCCGATGATTTTTATGAATCTGCCGGCTATAGAGATTATGACAGTCATTTAAGAGGGATAGATTTCAATGAGGAGGTCGAAGTTATAGAAATAAAGAAAGGGGATAAACTTTATCAATATTCGTACTTGGACAGAAAAACCGGTGAACCACGGGTAGGAAGCTATTTCTATAGCGACCAGTCTGTCGATCCTGGTAAACTTGGTTTTGACATTGATGGACGAGAAATGATCGAACTGGAAGTTCTGGAAGATGCCAAAGTACTTAGGTCAAAGGCAGCAAATATAGAAGACTGGAATGGATCAGGTAAGATATTCCCTGGAGGGGAAACCCAGTTATTTAACCCAAACCTGAAACTTAGCTCGCCAACCTTGGTGGAATAATCATGCCTAAAGTAGAAGACTTGATTTCTAGCTTTGAGAGCCTAAGACTTTCGGAGATAAAAACCGAAAGAATTGGGAAAAAATCACTAAAATACCATGTAGACAACAATGAATTTTCAACCATAATCGTATTTAAAACAAACCATAAAGATCAAATAAATTTAAATCTAAAGAAAGCATTGCCGATTGACATTATCATTAAAGAACTTGGTAATTACTCCAACTTTTACAGCTTTAGAGACGACACCACAGAATTAAAATTACATCAAAAGGTTCACCAAAAAGACATTTCAATTTTTGTTGAAGGAAAAGTTAGCTCAATCTCAAATGGAAAGGTTGTTATTTCAACGCCAAAAGGTGAAGAGAAAGTTTACTCTCCATATTTCGTTGACTGCTTAACCATTAGCTAACCTCTCAGTTACAGTCGAACAAGCTGAGCGGCCCAGCTAAAAATGAACCTTAACAAACTAAAAGATGCTTCCGACGAAGCTCTACTCGAAATTTCAAAATACATAAAAAAACACGGATGCAACAACGCCTTGCGCTCGATAGAAGAGCAGATGAAGTTCATTTCTGCAGCCGCAAAAGATGGGGACAACCCAAAGAAAAAACTTCCCGATAGGCAACATTTTACATTTGGCATTCTATCTTCCAGGGAGTTCTCAAGCCCTGATGAGCTAAAAGTGAAAGAAAAAATAGACAGAGTGACAGAACAATTGGCCAAGATGTGAACTCTCGGCCAAATGCAACCACTACCTTAATCAACCAAGTCCTCTTCGCGCCCCCACACTACGTACAGAGGGGCACCTATATCCTCATCGCCCACAGCCTGCTGCAATCAGGCTATAACAATAAACAGCAAACGATGAGGGCAAGATGGACACCAACCTTTCCGACGCAAAAATCCTCTCCCCCCGCCGCAACAGCACCTCGGCGGACAGTGTCGAAGCGCTGGCGCGGGAGCAGTTGCAGCATTTCTCCATAGACGCGGAGACTGAGCACGGGCGCCTGCTGCTGGAGACCGCGGAGTTGCTGTACCGGGCCCAGGGCAACCTGAGCCAGCTGTGGGCGCAGAGCACCGAGACACTGCGCCAGCTGGACCGGTCGGACAAGGTCGCCTACTTCAACGCCAAGCGCTTTATGAGCTTCCAGCTGGCCAAGCTGCTGGACACGCTGCAGAACCCGCTGCGGGCCAGTTTCCAGAGTCTGCAGGGGGACGATTTCAATATCACCACCCGCGGCGGCTATCCGCTGTTCGACAATATCCCGGCGATCTTTTCCGCCACGCCGGTGATCGCGCGCACCGCCACCTATATCTACGCCTGCACCGAGTGGGTGGACGACGCCTTTCGCGGCCGCGAGCCGAGCCACGATATCTACTCGCGCCTGCTGAACCCCACCTCCATTTCCCTGGCCAACGCGATAGTGGACCTGGAGTGCGGGCCGGCGGCCAGCGAGTATATGGCGTGGAACTTCAACTCGGGCATGGCGGCGATAGATGCGCTGCTGTCCAACCAGTTGAGCCACGGCGATATCCTGATCGTGTCGCGGCATATCTACGGCGGCGTGCACCAGCTGCTGCAGGATTTCTATGCGCGGGAGGACAAGCTGGCGATCGGGCTGGTGTGGTTCGACGGCACCCGCGGCGACGAATTCGAGGAGCTGCTGTGGCGGACGCAGGCGGATTATGCCGAAGCGATAGAAGGCGGCGCGCGGATTCATGTATATATCGAATCCCCCTGCAATCCGCACGGCACCATGCTGGACGTGCCGGCCATCTGCCGCGCCGCGCACCGGGAGAATCTCCTCGTGAGCCTGGACTCCACCCTGGCCACCCCCTTTCTTTACCAGCCGCTGCGCCGCGAGGACCGCGCCGAGCGGCCGGACTTCGTGGTGCACTCCTACACCAAGGATATCGGCGGCACCGGTGCGGCCACCGCCGGGGTGGTGATCGGCGAGAATCACCGCATGTTTATCCCCAAGGGCGACAGCGCCAGGGGATTGAACTGGAACCAGTGTATGTTCTGGGATGTGTACTACATCAAGGGCGCCTTCCTGGATGCGGACAAGGCCTGGGAGGTGCACTGCGGTATGCGCACGCTGGAGATGCGCATGCTGACCAAGTGCATCAACACCCTGGGCCTGAGCCACTTCTTTGCCAGCCACCCGCAGATCCGCGTCAACAGCCACGCGCTGGCGCAGCACCCCAACAGCGGCCTGCGCGAGGAGCTGCTGCGCTACCGGTTTCCGACGCCGCTGTTCAGTATCGATATGGAGGCGGCGCAGCTGCCCACCGATGCCTTCAAGCGCTTCTTCGATGCGCTGGAGCCGGCCTTCGGGCAGATGGTCAGCCTGGGGCAGACCAACACCATGGTGCTCTGCCCGGCGCTCACTTCCCACTCGGAGCTGTCGCCGGAGGCGATGGAGGCGGCGGATATCTTCCCCACCACCATCCGCATTTCCGTAGGCGACGAGAATATGGCGCAGCTGGCGGCCCATGTGGTGAGTTGCGCGCGCCTGCACCTGGATCCGGTGAGCCCCGGGTTCAGCGACGGATTTATGGGTGCGGAGGAGGCGGATGCGCTGTTTGCGCGCTTTTATCTGGAGTCACACCAGAAGGTGGCGGAGGCGTTTCCGAAGGTGGCGGACTATCTCTAGGCGATTTTGGTGCGCGCGGCGCACCCTACGCACTACATCTCCGTTCGTCACCCCGGCGCAGGCCGGGGTCCAGTTCCCGAGCGTGGAACCAGCTCCGAAAACTGGATACCGGCCTGCGCTGGTATTATGACGAATGCTTCGAGCCCCGCTTGTTGCACTACCCTATATCCCGTAATATCAATCCTCTTCTGCCCATAATTTAATCAAACAAGATGCCAAACCCTTCTGTGCGCCTGCTGGGCCTGTTGTTGTGCTGTTTTTGCGGTTTCGCCTTTCCCAATCTGGTTGCGGCCCAGGGCTACGAAAAGCTCTACAGCGAATATCGCGGCAGCCTCTACCAGATCCGACTGATCGAAAAAGCCTCCAACTCCAAGGCCGGCCTCGGCTCCGGCTTCCAGATCTCCCCCGACGGGCTGATCGCCACCAATTACCACGTGGTGGCCGAGGCGGTGAGCAATCCGGACAAGTACCAGCTGGAGTACCTGTCGGTGGACGGCGCCAGGGGCCAGCTGGAGCTGCTGGATATCGACGTGGTCAACGACCTGGCGCTGCTGCGCCAGGACAAGCCCGGCCCCGAGTATATCCAGTTGGCCAAAGACACCCCCAGGAAGGGCGAGACCATCGTCTCCCTCGGCAACCCGCTCGACCTGGGCATGACGCTGATTCCCGGCACCTACAACGGCATCGCCAGCGGCAGTTTCTACGACCGCATTCACTTCGCCGGCTCCATCAATCCCGGTATGAGCGGCGGCCCGGCGATCAACACCCGCGGCCAGGTGGTGGGCATCAATGTGGCCACCGCCGGCAACCAGGTCAGTTTCCTGGTGCCGGTGGAAAAGCTGGCAGCGCTGTTGAAGCACTTCCGCGAGGAGGGCAATTCGCTGGACCTGCAGGAAGTGACCCACCAGCAGTTGCTGGCCAACCAGCAGCGCATCATCGATTCGGTGCTGAAGGCGGACTGGCAGAAGCGTTCCCTGGGGGAGGCGAAGGTGGTCGGGGAAATAGTGCCGGCCATCCAGTGCTGGGGCAACACGCTGGAGGACGACGACAACCCGGTCAAGCGCATCGACAAGGGCTGCACCGGCCAGGATGTGGTCTTCCTCGCCGACGACTTCAATACCGGCCGCGTGGAGTACGAGTTTTTCTGGCTGGAGGCGGACGACCTGCTGGCGTCGCGTTTCTACGCCGAGTATGAAGACCAGATGAGCAGCTTCTACCCCGGCAACAGCGCCAGCGAGGAGGACGTCACCAGATTCCATTGCCAGCAGGCCTTCACCAGCCAGGAGCGCCGCGGTGAAGAACCGGCCTCCAAGCCCGAGCGCAAGCGGGAGCCGGTAGTCGCCCGCACCAGCTACTGCGTGCGCCGCTACAAGGATTTCCCCGACCTCTACGACGTCTTCTTCCTGAGCCTCAGCGTGGATCACAGGAACCACGCCCTGGTCAGCCACTTCACTCTGTCCGGGTTCACCCGGGAGTCCGCCGCGGCCTTTACCGAGAAGTTCACAAGCGAGATCCAATGGCACTGATTATCGAGGAACTGAACCGCGCCAACCGGGTGCAGGCCCGGTATCGCATGGAGGGGGAGCGCTTTACCCTCGGCCGCGGCTACGACAACGACGTCATCCTGGAGGACGTCCACGCGGATGCACGCCATGCGGAGATCCGCCTGGGCGAGGACGGCTGCTATTACCTGCGCGACCTGGACAGTGTCAACGGCACCCAGTTGCTCGGCAACATTCGCGACAAGTCCGTCGGTACCGGCGACGTCTCGGAGCGCATGATCGAATCCGGCGACCTGGTGCAGTGCGGCAAGACCCATTTCCGCCTCAGCCACAGCGAGGCGGCGATGCCGGCGGCGGTGCCGCTGCACTCCCTGGAGAACCTGTTCGGGCGGCTGTCCCACCCGGCGAAGGCCATAGGCCTGCTGCTGTTGGTGGCCCTGTCCACCCTGCTGGTCAGCTACCTCGGCTACGCGCGAACTTACGAGTGGACCATCGCGGCCAACCTGCTCACCGGCAGCGTCATCGGCCTGCTGGTCTACGCCGGCGCCTGGGCCTTTATCGGCCGGGTGGTACGCCACGAGACGAACTTTTTCACCCACCTGTCCATCGCCGCTCTGGGCGTCCTGGTCTACACGGGGTGGGAGTGGTTCAGCACGCTACTGGACTACAACTTCTCCGTCGGCGACCTGATGCCGGTGCTCGATTTCAGCGTGCTGGCGCTGCTGCTGCCGGCCATGCTCTGGTGTGCCTGCTACCTGGCCACCAACCTGTCCCGCGGCTGGCGCTGGGGCGTGGCACTGGTGCTGCCCTGGGGCTTCCTCGGCCTGGGCCTGGCGGAGGAGATCGCCACAATGGACGACTTCACCGAGGTGCCGGAGATCTCCACCGAGCTCAAACACCGGGACCTGCTGCTGCGCGCCCCGGTGCCCCTGGAGGAGTTTATCGCCAGTTCCCCGGCGCTCTTCGACATTCCGATCGAGAAGAGTACTGAGAAGAATGAAGACGAACAGGAAGCGCCCGCAGCGGAAGCCGCCGCTCCGGAAAATGGCGGCGACAGTTCCCTGAACAGGGCGATCGGCAGCACAACGGAGGCAGACTCTTGAGCAATCCATTCTGGAGCCCGGCGCTGGCGCAACTGGAACCCTATGTCCCCGGCGAGCAGCCCCGCGGCCGCAAGCTGATCAAGCTGAACACCAACGAGAACCCCTACCCGCCGTCGCCGCGGGCGCTGGAGGCACTCGCGGACGACCAGTTGGCGGATGCGCTGCGCCGCTACCCGGACCCGGAATCTGGCGACCTGCGCGCCGCCATCGCCGGTCGCTTCGGCCTGGCCCCGGAACAGGTGTTTGTCGGCAACGGCTCCGACGAGGTGCTGGCCCACAGCTTCTACAGCTTCTTCCGCCGCGACGAGCCGTTGCTGTTCCCGGATATCACCTACAGCTTCTACCCCGTCTATTGCCAGCTGTACGGCATCGGCTTCCGTACCCCGGCACTGCGCGACGACTTCAGCATTGCGGTGGAGGACTACGCGGGCCCGGCGGCCGGCGCCATACTGCCGAATCCCAACGCCCCCAGCGGGCGCTACCTGCCGCTCGCGGAAATCGAGAAGCTGCTGCAGCTGCAGTCCGAGCGGGTAGTGGTCATCGACGAGGCCTATGTCGACTTCGGTGGCGACAGCGCCGTGCAGCTGATCGACCACTACCCCAACCTGCTGGTGATCCACACCCTATCCAAGTCCTATTCCCTGGCCGGCCTGCGCCTGGGCTTTGCGATGGGGCAGGAACACCTGATCGAGGGGCTGAACCGCACCAAGAATTCCTTCAACTCCTATCCCGTAGACGCCATCGCCCAGCGCGTCGCCGCCGCCGCCATCGGCGACGCCGCCCACCTCGCGGACTGCTGCAACAAGGTGATCGCCACCCGCGAGCGGGTGGCGAAGGCGCTGGCAGCCCTGGATTTCGAGGTGGTGCCGTCGAAAGCGAACTTCGTGCTGGCACGGCCGCGCGGCGTAGACGCCGAGACGCTGTACCGGGAGCTGCGCCAGCGGGATATCCTGGTGCGCTATTTCAACAAACCGCGCATTAGTGAGTACTTACGCATCTCCATCGGCACCGATTCGGAAATGGATGCACTGTTGCGGAACTGCGAGGAGATAATCGGCTCACAGACTGGGTGAGCCGGGCCTCTATAATTATCGGGACTCGGGACTCGGGACTCGGGACTCGGGACTCGGGACTCGGGACTCGGGAAACAGCGTAGGGTGGATAAGCGCTAAGCGCATCCACCAACCGAAGCGGCGGATGCGCTTGACGCTTGTCCGCCCAACCTACGCACCAAATTGCTGAAGCGTAGTTATGCAATTAACCGTCTTTGTAACACTCCTGTTAACCAGCGCCCTGCTCTTCTCCAGCGGCGCCACCGCCAATCCCTGGGAAAAGGTGCAGCGCCCCTCCTCCCAGGTCTCCGCCAGCATCGGCAGCTACACCAACGGCTGCCTCAGCGGCGCCGAGCAGATGCCGCTGCGCGGCGAGGGCTTCCAGTTGGTGCGCACCGGCCGCGACCGCCACTACGCCCACCCGGCCACCATCGGGTTCCTGAAGGATTTCTCCCGCAGCGTGGCGCGCAACGACCTGGGGCGACTACAGATAGGCGACATGTCCATGGCCCGTGGCGGCCCCTTCAGCTCCGGCCACCGCAGCCACCAGATGGGGCTGGACGTGGATATCTGGTACTCCCAGGACTGGCGCGCCGCCGAGCGCCCCCTTTCCGCCTGGGAGCGGGACCACATCTCCGCCATTCCCCTCGCCGATGAGCGCGACCACCGCCTGATCGAAAAAAACTGGGACGACCGGGTGCCGCGGATACTACGCTTGGCTGCGGAGGACGGGCGCGTGGAGCGCATCTTTGTGCACCCCACCATCAAGCGCAAGCTGTGCGATACCTCTGGCCCGGACAACGAATGGCTGCGCAAGGTACGCCCCTGGTGGGGGCACAACTACCATTTCCACGTGCGCCTGGCCTGCCCCGAAGGGGATGAATACTGCGAGCCGCAGAGGCCGGTGCGCGGCGAGCCCTGCGGGGCGGACCTGGACTGGTGGTTCAGCGAGGAGTTCTATGCGCTGCTGCACGGCACGGCGCCGAAGAAAGAGGCGCCGAAGCGGGAACCGGAGCCCATGCCCCAACAGTGCCAACAGGTGCTTGCCGCACCCTGATTTATCATTGGCAGGGTGCGCCGTGCGCACCGAAGACGAGGCCCGCCAAGGCGGTGCGAGGCCGCCATGGATGGTGGTCATGCAGATCACGCATGGAGCAGTTATCTGCCACGGCGCACCCTACGAGAAGAGAAAGTTATGAGCCAACCAGCCCCCATCAATACCCTGCTTATCTGCGGCGGCGGCGGCAGCGAACACGAGGTCTCCCTGCGCACGGCGGACTTTATCGAGCGCCAGCTGCGCCACGTCGAGGACCTGGCCCTGGTGCGCGTGGAGATGGACGGCAACGGCCGCCTGAGCGACAGCCTGGGGCGGGTGCACCAGTTGGGACAGGACAGGATGCTGCGCGACGAAAACGGGCAGGCCTGGGAGGTCCACTATGTGATCCCGTCCATCCACGGCTACCCGGGGGAAACCGGCGACCTGCAGTCCCAATTGGAGCTATTCGGCATCCCCTACTACGGCTGCGGTCCGGAGGCCAGCAGGATCTGCTTCAACAAGATCACCACCAAGCTGTGGCTGAGCGCGCTGGGCATAGACAACACCCCCTACCAGTTCCTGTGCAGCAACGAGGCGGAGGAAATCGGCAAGGCCGGTATGGCCCTGCAGGAGTGGGGCCAGGTGTTCGTCAAGGCCTCGAGCCAGGGTTCCTCGGTGGGCTGTTACAGGGTCACCTCGGCGGAGGAGATGGAGGAGGCGCTGGAACAGGCCTTCGCACTCTCCCCCTATGTGCTGATCGAGAAGTGCCTGAAGGTGCGCGAGCTGGAGGTGGCCGCCTATCCCTACGACGGCGAACTGGTGATCACCCCGCCGGGGGAGGTGTGCGCGCCGACCGATACCTTCTACAGCTACGAGGAAAAATACTCCGAGGGCAGCCGCGCCGTGACCCATGTGGAAGCCCGGGGCCTGAGCGACGCCCAGTTGGGCTGGATCCACGAGGCTGCGCGGCGCGCTTTTGTCGGCCTGCAGCTGAAAGACCTGTCGCGTATCGACTTCTTCCTGACCGACGACGGCGAAATCTACCTGAACGAGGTCAATACCTTCCCCGGCATGACCTCCATCTCGATGTTCCCGAAGATGATGGAAAACGCCGGCCACGACTTCCGCCACTATATGACCAGCCTGATTCGTGCGGCAGTGAATAAGTCATCCTGAAAATTGCCCGCTCGGGCAGTATTTTGAATCGGGATCCACTTCGGATTATCAAGGCAGCCCTCCTCTTTTACTGAGAAACCAGCCAGCCCTCCTGCCTGCGGCGGGAGAACTGGCTGCGCAGAAACTCCATCTGGTCGCCGCGGATCCGCTCGCTGTTGATCAGCGCCAGGTACTCGGCGGCGTTGGGGCAGAATGGCAGCGCCAGCAGCTCCAGATCGATGTCCTCCAGCAGTCGGTTGCCCTTGTGCTGGTTGCAGCGGCGACAGGCGGTCACCACGTTTTCCCACACGTCGCGGCCGCCCTTGGAGACGGGATGCACATGGTCGCGGGTCAGCTCGCAGGTGCGGAATTCGTTGCCGCAGTAGAGGCAGGTGTGGGCATCGCGATAGAAGAGCGCGCGATTGGTCAGCGGCGGCCGCCTGCGCGGGCGCGCCATGCGCTCGCCGCCGCAGGCGATGATCGCCGCCAGGTCCAGGCTGGAGCGCTCGCCGTAGCGATTGATGCCGCCGTGCACCCGCTGCACCACACCGCCCAGGGACCAGGTCACCAGTTCGCGCACATAGAGGCAGGCCGCCTCCTGCCAGCTCAGCCATTCCAGTGGCTGCCCCGCCAGATTCAGGCGCAGAATTCTCGCTTGCATCACTTCGCCTCCCCGCAGTTGGATGGATCACAGCCGGTTATTCGATCAGGCAGCCACTTCGGGCGGCAGGGCCCCAATTGACGGCAACAAAAAAGCCCCGCCGGCAAGCCGGCGGGGCTTTTCGAGAAATTCAGGAGTGAGAGGGGTATCTCCCGCCAGAGCATTGCAGGCTGTAGGGAAAGGGGCGTGTCTGGCACTGGCTTACTGAATGCATCACCCTCCGCCGGCCGGTTAAAATTGTGGCCGGTTTGCATTGATTAAAGCGGAAAATTATTACAATTTCCAGACGGGAGCGAAGCGACCTGTAGGGGCCGAAGGCGCCGTGAATACTTGGAGCGGCCGGAATCGCCGTTTTGCGCAGCCGAAGGCTGCCCGAAGGGTGAGGGCCAGGGATGGCCCGAATAAAACACCGCCCAGGCAATCCGGCCCGGGCGGTGCGTCTCACAGGATGGTGCCCATATCCCTAGGGCGAGCGGCGCAATCCCTTAATCCCTTGCCGCTGAAGTGCAGTCCCTTATGCATCCCTGCACTTTCATTATGGACAGTGGCGGAGAAAAAAGTAGAGGCAATCGGCTGAATTTCTTGTGCGAGATATCTCACAGGGCGGAGAAATATCCTACACGGAGAGGGCGGCGAAGACTGGAGGCGGGGCCATGTGGTAAAACTGGCGCCCCAGTCCGGATATTGCATCGCAGGCCGCGATGCAATATCCGGCCCAATAAGACGTGCTCACTATAGCCGCAATTATTACGAGATCAATCATTCCGTGAAAAGCCTGTTGAAATATACGCTAATTTTTCTGCTCGTGCTCGGTGTCGCCCTGGCAGCCGTGGTCGTTTTCACACCCGGCGTCAGTGTGCCCTGGAAGCATCTGACCGGTGGCGCCGGGACAGATGTCGAAACCGTGGACAGGCAGCTGCACGCCGCGGACGGCTACCGGGTTGAACTCTTTGCCGACGACGTGCCCAAGGCCCGCTGGCTGGCGGTAACTCGCCGCGGCGATGTGGTCGTCTCGCAGCCCAAACACGGCCAGGTCACCCTGCTGGCGGCGGACAGCGACCGCGACGGCCGCGCCGACGATCAACGGGTACTGATCGATGGCCTGCACCGGCCCCACGGGCTTTTCCTGCACGAAGACTGGCTGTATATCGCCGAGAGCGACGGCGTCGGCCGCGTGCCCTTTGATCACTCCGACGGCCGCCTGGCCGGCCGCTACCAGAAGATCCTCAGCGGCCTCGCCGACGGGGGCAATCACTGGACCAAGACCATCGGCATGGGCCCGGACGGCTGGGTCTACCTGAGCAGTGGTTCCAGCTGCAATGTGTGCGTGGAGGAGGACCCGCAGCGCGCCACCATCATGCGTCTCAAGCCCGACGGCAGCGACCTGGAAATTTACGCCACCGGCCTGCGCAACAGCGTCGGCTTCGACTGGTCTCCCAGGAATGGCGCTCTCTATGCCACCGACAACGGCCGCGACTGGCTCGGCGACGATTTCCCCCCCTGCGAGCTGAACCTGGTGGAAAAAGGGGTTTTCTACGGCTGGCCCTACGCCAACGGCGACCGCATTCCCGACCCCGACTTTGGCGTCGATGCCGGACCGGAGATAAAGGAGAAAATCGCCACCTCACGCCCGCCGGTACACGAATTCCCCGCGCACAATGCGCCGCTCGGCATCACCTTCCTGCGCAGCCCGGCGCAGCCGGCGGACTACCGCGACGCGGCCCTGGTGGCGCTGCACGGCTCCTGGAACCGCAGTGTCAAGGACGGCTATAAGGTGGTCTCCCTGCACTGGGACGAGCAGGGCAATATCCGCCAGAAGGATTTCCTCTGGGGCTTTCTCGGCGATGACAGGGAAGAAGTCCACGGCAGGCCGGTGGCCATCGCCGAGGACTCCACCGGCAATATCTATATCTCCGACGACTACGCCGGCGCCGTCTACCGCGTAACCGCCGGCGCACCCCGCACCGCACCGGCTGCCGCGGAAAAGAAATCGCGCATGCAGGCACCACACAAGCCAGTCGCCATAGACTCGGGCGCCGCCCAGCGCGGCGAGGAACTCTACCGTCGCCACGGCTGCGTCCAGTGCCACGGTTCGCAGCTGCCGCTGCAGAAGCTGGCCAGGAAATACACCCTGCAGACACTGGCGGACTACTTCGACGCCCCCACACCGCCGATGCCCGACTACGGCTTCAGCAGCACCCAGAAGCGGGCCCTGGCCCACTATCTGATGTCCCGGGAAGTGGCGGCAGAATCCATTCCGCGTTAAGGGCTCCTATCGGCACCGTCGCCGGTGGCCACCCGGCAAAAAGCCTCATCGGCAAATATTTGCCGAGTGGCCACCGGCGACGGTGCCTGGCACTGCGTCAACCGATGAACGTTGAGCCATTTCCCCCGGCCGCGGATCGGCGCAATTGACCACCTACCCGCCAGCGGCTAAGGTTGCCGCGCACTGATGGAGGCACGAGGCGAATGGCAGCGAAGAAAAAATCGGCAACCTTTGAAGAGGCCCTGGAAGAACTGGAGCAACTGGTGGAACGCCTGGAGGCGGGCGACCTGCCGCTGGAGGAGGCGCTGGCGGACTTCGAGCGCGGCGTAAAGCTTACCCGCGAGTGCCAGCAGAAACTCGCCAGCGCCGAGCAGAAGGTCAAGGTGCTGATGGAAGAGAGCGGCAGCATCCGCGAACTGCCCTTCGACGCCGACGAAAACAGCAACGGCGCGGAAGACGCCTAGTGCCCACTCCGATGTCCACACAACTGCAGGACTTCCTCCGCGAAGCCGCCGCGCGCGTGGAATCGGCGCTGGACGATGCGCTGGAAGAGCCCCGCGGCGGCGCGGAAAAGCTGTTCTCCGCCATGCGCTACGCCGCCCTGGGTCCCGGCAAACGCCTGCGCCCGGCCCTGGTCTACGCCTGTGCGCAGGCACTGCGCGGGCGGGAATTCGATCCGGCCGCCTGTGACGGAGCCGCCGCCGCCCTCGAGTGCATCCACGCCTACTCCCTGGTCCACGACGACCTGCCGGCCATGGACGACGACGACCTGCGCCGCGGCCGCCCCACCTGCCATATCCAGTTCGACGAGGCCAGCGCGATTCTCGCCGGCGACGCCCTGCAGCCCCGGGCCTTCGAGCTGCTGCTGGCCAGCCCCGCCGAACCCGGACTGAAGCTGCGGCTGCTCGAGGAGCTGGCCGGGGCATCGGGCAGCCGCGGCATGGTGGCCGGCCAGGCGATAGACCTGGACTCGGTGGGCAGCTCCCTGAGCCTGCAGGAGTTGGAAAACATGCACCGCCTCAAGACCGGAGCCCTGATCCGCGCCAGCGCCCGCATGGGCGCCCTGCTCGGTGGCGCCAGTGACGCCCAGTTGGGGGCAGTCACCCGCTACGCCGAGGCCATAGGGCTCGCCTTCCAGGTACAGGACGACATACTCGACGTCACCGCCGACACCGCCACCCTGGGCAAGACCCAGGGCGCTGACGCCGCCCGCAACAAGCCCACCTATGTCTCCCTGCTGGGCCTGGGCGGCGCGAAGAATAAGCTCGAAGACCTGCACAGTCAGGCACTGGAGTCCCTGGGGCAGCTGGATGGTGATACCGACCTGCTGCGGCAACTGGCCGATTACATAGTCCAGCGCAGGCACTGAAGCGAATGCGGAATACGGAATGCGGAATGCGCGCCCTGATATCGCGCTGACCCGGACACTCGCAGGCCGCGAAACTGCTTGGTAACAGTCAAAAGTCCAGTCGCGGCCTCAGGCCTCTCCCACGGCGATTGGCCAGATCGCGCATTCCGCATTCCGCATTCATCATTCCGCATTGGTTTGCTTCTCCCCCTCACAGGCATACAATCCCCTCTCTAATACACATCAGTTACAATTGATACGTTTGATGTTCGACGAAATCCCACGCACAAGGCCGCAGACGCCGCTGCTCGATACCATCGATGAACCGGCGCAGCTGCGCGCCCTGGACGAGCGGCAGTTGCCGGAGTTGGCCAGCCAGCTGCGCGAGTACCTGCTGTACTGCGTCGGCCAGACCGGCGGCCACTTCGGCGCCGGCCTGGGCGTGGTGGAGCTGACCATCGCCCTGCACTACATCTACAACACCCCGGAGGACCGGCTGGTGTGGGATGTGGGCCACCAGACCTATCCCCACAAGATACTCACCGGCCGCCGCGAGCAGATGCTGACCATGCGCCAGCAGGGCGGCCTGTCCGGCTTCCCAAAGCGCAGCGAGAGCCCCTACGACACCTTCGGCGTGGGCCACTCCAGCACCTCCATCAGCGCCGCCCTGGGCATGGCCCTGGGCTCACCGGACGAGCGCAAGGTGGTGGCGGTGATCGGCGACGGCGCCATGACCGCCGGTATGGCCTTCGAGGCTCTGAACCACGCCTCCCACACCGGCAGGGACATGCTGGTGGTGCTGAATGACAACCGCATGTCGATTTCCAAGAATGTCGGCGGCCTGGCCACCTACTTCGCCAGGATACTCGCCAGCAAGACCTACCTGAGCATGCGCGAGGGCAGCCGCCGGATACTGTCGGCCATTCCCAAGGCCTGGCAGTTGGCGCGGCGTACCGAGGAGCACGTCAAGGGCATGATCACCCCCGGCACCCTGTTCGAGGAGCTGGGCTTCAACTACGTGGGCCCGCTGGACGGCCACAACATGCACGACCTGGTGCACACATTGCGCAACCTGCGCAGCCAGCGCGGCCCGCAGCTGCTGCATATCGTCACCACCAAGGGCAAGGGCTTCGGCCCCGCCGAGGAAGACCCGGTGGGCTACCACGCCCTGAACAAGCTGGAGCCGGAGCCCAAGGTGCAGGTTGCAGTGCCCGGAGAAAGGAAACTGGCCAAATACCAGGACATCTTCGGCCGCTGGCTCTGCGATATGGCCGCGCAGGACGACAGGCTGATCGGCATCACCCCCGCCATGTGCGAGGGCTCCGGCATGGTGGAATTCGCCGAGCGCTTCCCGGAGCGCTTCCACGACGTCGCCATCGCCGAACAGCACGCGGTGACCCTGGGCGCCGGCCTCGCCTGTGAGGGAAAGAAACCCGTCGTCGCCATCTACTCCACCTTCCTGCAGCGCGGCTACGACCAGTTGGTGCACGACGTGGCCATCCAGGACCTGGACGTGACCTTCGCCATAGACAGGGCCGGCCTGGTCGGCGAGGACGGCCCCACCCACGCCGGCAGTTTCGACCTGACCTATATGCGCTGCCTGCCGAACATGGCCATCGCCGCCCCCAGCGACGAGAACGAGTGCCGCCAGCTGCTCTACACCGCCTACCGGCACCAGGGGCCGGCCGCAGTGCGCTACCCCCGCGGCACAGGCCCCGGCGTGGAAATCCAGGAGGAGATGACCGAGCTGCCCCTGGGTGTGGGCCGACTGGTCCGCGAGGGCTCACAGGTGGCGATATTGAATTTCGGCACCCTGCTGGCCCCGGCTGTGGCCGCGGCGGAAAAGCTCGGTGCCACCGTCGCTGATATGCGCTGGGTCAAGCCATTGGATGAAAAGCTGATCGACGAACTGGCCGCGAACCACCAGTTGCTGGTGACCCTGGAGGAAAACACCGTCGCCGGCGGCGCCGGCAGCGCCGTGATGGAATACCTGAACAGCAACGGCACCCTGGTTCCGCTGCTGCAGCTGGGCCTGCCGGACAAGATCATCGAGCACGGCAAACACAAGGCACTGCTCGCCGCCATAGGCCTGGATGCCGCCGGCATCGAGGAGCAGATCCGCCGCCGGTTGCGGGACTCGGGACTCGGGACTCGGGACTCGGAAAACAAAATCCACAAACTGCTTTAACCGCGGCCGCCGGCCGCGCCCCTGGGAACGCCGAGCTCCAGCTCGGCATCGCGGGCGCAGCCCGCGCCCCAGCCATACCGATGCACGGGGAAAACCATGACCAACCTCGCCAAATCCCTACTATTCTCCGCCGGCCTGCTGATTGCTGCCGGCAGCCAGGCCATGGAACAGAAGGCCTTCGACAAAGCCTTCGACGCCCTGCCGAAAAAAGGCGCCAGCGAACAACTGAAGGCGCTGCAGGACCTGCGCTACCGCTGGACCATGGAGAGCTTCCCCGGCTGGGCCACCTACGAGGGCTATCCCGGCGTCAACGACCGCTGGACCGATGCCTCGAAGGACGGCATCGAGCGGCGCCGGGAACAGACCCGCCGCATGCTCGCCGCCAGCCGCCATATCGACAGCGACGACCTGCCCGGGAACCAGCAGCTCGACCACCAACTGCTGTACCAGGACCTGCTGAACGAAGTGAAGGGCTTCCAGTTCCCGGATCACCTGCTGCCGGTCAGCCATATGGACGGCATACAGCGCAATGTACCCGGCGTACTGAACGCCATGCCCAAGCGCACCGCCGCCGACTACGAGATGATCCTGGCCCGCCTGGAGAAGCTGCCGGCGCTGGTACGGCAGACCCAGGCGCTGATGCGCGAGGGCCTGGAGAGGAAGATCACCCCGCCGCAGATCACCCTGCGCGACCTGCCGGGGCAGATACGCGCGCTGATCCCGGAAGATCCCAAGCAGAGCCCGCTGCTGAAGGCCTTCAACGAGATGCCGCGCGGTATTTCCGACAGCCAGCAGCGCCGCCTGCAGAACCGCGCCTACGCGCTCTACCACAAGGAACTGGTGCCGGCCTGGCGGGACATGGCGGAGTTCGCCGAGCGCGACTATATCCCCGGCGCGGTGGTGGACACCGCATTCACCAATATGCCGGACGGCCTGCGCTGGTACGCGCACAAGGTGCGCGACAACACCACCACGTCACTGAGCCCGGAGGAGATTCATCGCATCGGCCTGGCCGAGGTACGCCGAATCCGCGGCGAGATGGACAAGATCATCCAGAAGACCGGCTTCAACGGCGACTTCAAGGCGTTTACCGAGTTCCTGCGCACCGATCCGCAGTTCTATTACACCGACAGGGAAGAACTGATGCGCGGCTACCGGGATATCGCCAAGCGCATCGACGGCGAACTGCCGGCCCTGTTCGGCACCCTGCCGCGGCTGCCCTACGGGGTCAAACCGATCCCCGGCTATTCTGAGAAGTCCCAGACCACCGCCTACTACCAGCCAGGCTCGGCGGAAGCCGGCCGCGCCGGTGTCTTCTTCGCCAACACCTACAACCTGCCCAGCCGCCCGAAATGGGAGATGGAGGCGCTGACGGTGCACGAGGCCATGCCCGGCCACCACCTGCAGATAGCCCTGGCCCAGGAGCAGCAGGACATACACCCGCTGCGTCGCACCAAGCACTACACCGCCTTCGTCGAGGGCTGGGGCCTCTACTCCGAGAGCCTCGGCTACGACCTGGGCCTGTACAAGGACCCCTACAGCGAGTTCGGCGCCCTGACCTACGATATGTGGCGCGCGGTGCGCCTGGTGGTGGACACCGGCATGCACCAGTTGGGCTGGAGCCGCGAGCAGGCGATCGAGTACTTTATGAACAACAGCGCCAAGCCGCTGCACGATGTGACCGTGGAAATCGACCGCTACCTGGTGTGGCCGGGCCAAGCCCTGGCCTACAAGCTGGGCCAGCTGAAGATCAAGGAGCTGCGCGCCAGGGCCGAACAGCAACTGGGCACCAACTTCGATATCCGCAGCTTCCACGACCAGCTGCTGGGCGCCGGCGCCCTGCCGCTGAACGTGTTGGAGGCGCGCATGAACGATTGGATACAAGCCCAGAACGCCGGCTCCGCCGGCACCCCGGCCGCGGCGACCCAGGCCGGACAAATCTCCTCAAGCTGACCCCCTGGGGCCGAAGGCGCCGCGAATGCGTGGACCGGCGCCTTCGCCCCTACTCGGCCAGCAGCTGCCCGATCATTCCCCCGAGCTGCATATCGCTCAGCCGCCCGAAATGGGAAAAGCGCAGCAGCCCCTGCTTGTCGACCAGCACCAGTGACGGCGTGCCCTGCAGACCGAGTTTCTGCATGGTCACCGGCACAGTGCTGTTTTCCACCGGCTGGTCCACCGCGATCGGAAATTTCAGGCGGAACTCCTGCACGAACACCTTCAGTGCCTCCAGGTTCATCACCGCGTGGTGCTCGAACATCGTGTGCAGGCCTATCACCTGAAAGGGCTCGCCGGCAAAACATTCCGCCGCCGCTGCCGCCTGGGGCGTGCCCTGGATCAGGCAACCGGGGCAGAGCATCTGGAAGGCGTGCAACATGACCACCACGCCGCGCAGCTCGCGCAACGACAACGGATGCTCCGTATTCAGCCAGCTGGATGCGACGATTTCCGGCGCCTCGGTATAGGTTTCAGCCATGGCCCTCCCTCCACCGATAAATTGTAGGCGCAGCACGGCTGGCGCTCGAAAACCTCGCCTTTGGCAGCGACGCCCCTTCTATGCGCCGCTCGATACGCCGAGAGTTCGGCATCGAGCTGGAGACCAGGCCCTGAAGCGGTCCATTCAAACCTGCAAACTGCCACCCAGCGACTGGCGGCAGGCCCCCAGCGCCGGAATTGTCGCGAGAGCGAAGGTGCCGACGAGTATCGTCCCTACCAGCGCCATCGTCTCTCCGCCCGCCGCCAAACCACTCAAATAAATCCCGTAGCGCTCCGCCAGCAGCGGCTCCGCAAACCACAGGCCCGCAGCCAGGCCCACAACGGCGACGGCGGCACCCAGCAGCAGTACCAGCAGCGCCTCCGCCTGGACCAGCAGAAACAGGAACAGCGGGCCCGCGCCTATGGCGCGCAACAGGGCGATTTCCCGGCGGCGCTCGCGCATGGCCGCTAGCAGCAGGATACACAGCCCCAGCAGCGATGCCAGCACCACCAGCGCCGAGATCAGCAACAGCAGTTTTTCCACCGCGCCCAGCATCTGCCACAGTTCCGACAGGGCCACGCCGGGCAGTATCGCCAGCAGCGGCTCCCCGCGGTATTCGTTGATCCGGCGCTGGACCTGGAAAGTGGCCACACGGGAATCCAGCCCCAGCATAAAGGCGGTGATACTCTCGGGAGTGAGATCACCGCCTTCCGCCCCGGCCCGGTGTATCGCCTCCACGCCCTCCAGGCTGACGTAGAGCGCGCGATCCGCCGGCGTGCCGGTGGGCCCGAGTATTCCGGTGACGGTAAACGGATACTCGTCGTGCAGGCTGAAGCTGGTGCTTCCCAGGCCGTGGGCCAGTACCAGGGAATCGCCGGTCCGGTAGCCGAGCTGCTGCGCCACCTCCGCACCCAGCACCACATCGTGGATATCCGCAAACGCCCGGCCACGGGAGAACTCCAGCGGCCTGTCCCGCCCGTATCGATAGTGGCGGAAAAAATCCTGCGAGGTGCCCACCACCCGGTAGCCCCGATGGGAATCACCGAGGGAGATGGGAATGGTCCAGGCCACCCGCGGCTGCCGCGCTATCTCCCGGTAGCTCACCCAGGAAATATTGTTGCTGGGACTGCCGATGCGAAACACGCTGTAGAGCAGCAGGTTCAACTGCCCGGTGCGTGCGCCCACGACCAGGTCCACCCCGGACACGGTGCGGCTGAAGCTGCCCTTGGCGTGGCTGCGCACCTGCTCCACCCCGAGCAGCACGAACAGGCTCACGGCCACCGAGAAAATCGCCAGCAGCACGCTCCCCCTGCGGTGCATCAGGCTGTGCCAGGCGAGCCTAATAAACATCAGCCGCCGCCCCCCGCGACACGTCCACCGGGCGCAGCCTTTCCCAGGCGCGGTTCAGCTCGCGCATATCCGCAACCAGCGGGAAGTACCCCGCCAGGGCGCTGTCGTGGCTGACGAAAACCAGGGTGCGTTTTTCCCGCTCGCAGCTCCGCATCAGCAGCTGCACGAAGGCATCGCGAGCCTCCGTGTCCAGCGCGGAGGTGGGCTCGTCCACCAGCAGCAACTGCGGCTTGTTGATCAGTGCGCGGGCTATAGCCACCCGCTGTTGCTGGCCCACACTGAGCTCCGCCGCCCGCCGGGACAGAATACCTTCGCCCAGCCGCAACTGCGCCATCAGGTTCCGCGCGCGACCGCGCAGGTCGCCGACGGAATTGCCGAAATGCGCGGCGAGGCGGACATTGTCCAGCACGCTCAGGTAGGGAATCAGGTTGAACTGCTGGAACACCACGCCGATATGCCGCGCGCGAAAGCGATCCCGCCCGCGGCCGCCGAGGGCGGCCAGCGGCTGGCCCAGGAGTTCCAGGCGCCCGGCCGGGGCCACCAGGATGCCGGCGAGCAGGTTCAACAGCGTGGACTTGCCGCAACCGGAGGGGCCGCGCAGAAACACCTGTCCGCCGGCGGGCACGGACCAGCGGGGAATATCCAGCACCGGCGGACCGCCGCGGTAGGAGAAACGCAACTGTTCCACCGTGACGGCATCCGCCGGTTGCGCGGCTGGGGCGTTCATCGGGCACCTCATTCGGGTTTGCCTGTGGAAAGACAAAATGATATATCACATCTAAATTGTGACAAACCTCCGCTGCCATGCCTCAGTTTCCGTTGAGATTAATCCCGCTATTGATCGCGGCCACCCTCGCAAGCGCCTGCGGCGAACGGGAGGAAGCGGCCGATCTTCCGCAGCCGACAGCCGCCGAAAGCCCGCCTGTGCCGGCGGACGCCGTCTACCGGGAGGTGGAGTGGGCGGAGCTGATTCCCCAGGACGATCTCGATGCGCTGCTCAACCCGCCGGACTACCTGGAGGGCATCGCCGAGGGATCGATGGAAGACCGGCTTTCCGCGGCACTGGACCAGGCCGTCGCCGCGGCCAAACAAGGCGATGGCGAACAAGTTGAAACGGAGAGCCGCTACCAGCGGGCGCTGACCTCCACCCGTGTCAAGCCGGAGTTCGACCGCCAGCGGATACGCATTCCCGGATTCGTGGTACCACTTGAATTCGATGAAGAGCAGACCATCACCAGCTTCCTGCTGGTGCCCTACTTCGGTGCCTGCATCCACCTTCCGCCACCGCCGCCGAACCAGGTGATCCACGCCAGTTTCCCCAAGGGGATGCAGGTGGAGGCCCTGTACGACCCCTTTTACGCGGAGGGGGAGCTGCGCACCCTGCGCAGGGACAGCGAGCTGGGCACGGCGGCTTACAGCATGCGGGTGGAGGGGGTTTATCCCTACGAGGAGTGAGCAGCCGGAGCTCGGCGTTCCCAGGGGCGGAGCTGGAGCCTTCAGCGCCCTCTAAAACAGCTCCGTGGTCCCGGGCCCGGGAACTACAACTCCATCTCCCGTACCAGGTATCCGGCGCCGTCCACATGCTCCATCACCCACAGCATATAACCCACATCCACATGGATGGCGCAGGTGCTGTCGGTGAAGTCCCAGTCGGTGTTGATGCTGTCGTGGGTACCGTCGAACACCAGTCCCACCAGTTCGCCACGGCCGTTCATCGTCGGAGAGCCGGAATTGCCGCCGGTGATATCCAGGGTGCTGAGGAAATCCACCGGCAAGCAGGCCGTAGCGCAATACGACACGCCGCCGCCGGGGCATCGACAACAACAGACGTAACCGCCCCGACTGGCGCCCTGCCGAAACCAGGTCGTGCAGCAGCGCGATGGCAAACAGCGGGGCCAGGTAGATCAGCACGAAGGCGAAATCGAAACGCCCCGCAGCCGCCCGGAACGCGGCGCCACAAAGCCCAGAAACAGGCTGACAGTGGCGGTCCTGCCAGCACCGTTGGCCCGGTAACACATAGACCTCGCCGGGGCCCACGCTCAGATCAAGAGATTGCACAATTGTGCCGGCTTCGTAGCTCGCCGAGACGGTAACAGCTTCCGGAACACTGGCAGCTTCACCAGGGGCAACTGTGGCGGCGTTCTCAATATCCATGATTTTGCGCCATCGATTCCCCCCATCTGCGTAACGGTGTTGCAATTAACTGAACGGGGATGTTATATCGTATCTTTACAAAGGACAGCCATCCGCGCCCCCCCTCCGGGAGGATTCCGGTCTCAGAGGAAAAGCCCAATAACTCACAGGGAAGGCACCGCCATGCAGAAGCAAAATGCCCGCGCTCCGAATCCCCGGCGCGTCGATAAACACCCGCTTTGCTCCCAATAGCAACTTCTGATTGGCCTATGATCAACAGCAACAAACAGCGGTTTGGGCTATTTTTCTTTCTCGTACTCGCGACGGGTGCTGGTACCTTCTGGTGGTGGAGCAGCCGCCCAATTACCGTCTATAAAACCGAGCCCCTGGACACTGGCAATATCAAGGCGGTGGTTGCTGCCATTGGCACGGCGGAACCCCGGAACTCGGTGGATGTGGGCGTACAGGTTTCCGGGCAGATTACTCGTATTCACGTGGAGCCCGGTGACCATGTGGACAAAGGACAGCTTCTGGCAGAAATTGATGCCCGTGTACTGGCGGCGGTAGTCGATGCCGGACGAGCCGAGCTGGCTATGCTCAAGGCGCAATTCCAGGAGCGCCAGGCCGAGGTGACGCTGGCTGAACAAAAACAGAGCCGCCAGCTAAAGTTATTCGGCAATGACGCCACGCCGGAGGAAGAAGTGCAGACTGCCCAGGCCAATCTCGCCGTGGCCCGGGCCCGGGTGAAACAACTACAAGCCAGCATCCAGCAAACTCAGTCGCAACTCAAAGCCGATGAAGCGAGGCTCAGCTATAGCCGTATCTATGCGCCCATGGCTGGTACAGTAATGACCATTGAAGTGAAAGAGGGGCAGACACTCAATGCCAATTACCAAACGCCCACCTTAATGCAAATTGCAGACCTCTCCACGATGCGCATTCGGGCCCGTGTTTCCGAAGCGGATATCCATCGTATTCGCCTCGGCATGCCGGTGCACTTCAATACGCTGGGTAATACTGGACGAATTTGGCACAGCCAGGTTGACCAGATACTGCCGACGCCCCCCAAGGCCGCTGTAGACAATGCCCAACTCCATGCCGTTACCTACGCTGTGCTGTTTGATGTAGACAACAGCGACGGCGCACTGATGCCGGGTATGACCACTGAAGCGGATTTTGTTGTCACCGCAGCCACTAAAGTGTTGGTGGCGCCGCTAGCGGCTCTGTTACCGGAGTCACCTGACAGCGACCTCTACTTTGCACAAGTGCTATTGCCCAATGGCCTCACCGAACAGCGCCAGGTTATCGTAGGCCGCCGCGACCGCCTTCGCGCGGAAGTGCTGAACGGCCTGCAACCGGGCGAACCTCTGGTGGTCAGCACGCGGGAATATGCCCGCCGCAGGGATAGCTGGTGATGCCGCTGATCTGCCTGCGGGACATCAGTAAACATTACGGCGGTCAGGACGGTGCCCCACGAGTAGAAGTGTTGCATGGGATCGATCTGGAGATTGACACCGGCGAGTTTGTCGCCATCGTCGGTACTTCGGGATCAGGTAAATCCACCCTGATGCATATCCTTGGTTGCCTGGATGCCCCCTCCTCTGGCCAGTACCTTTTTAATTGCGAAGATGTCGCCACTCTGGGCAGAGATCAGCTCGCAGCGTTGCGGCGTGAGGAGTTTGGCTTCGTTTTCCAGGCCTATCACTTGATTCCCACCGAGAGCGCCCGCGAGAACGTTGAAGTGCCCGCTATCTACGCCGGTATGAACGAAGCCTCCCGCCAGGCACGGGCTACTGAACTGTTGCAACGCTTGGGATTGGGGGATCGCCTGGACAATCGCCCATGCCAGCTTTCCGGTGGCCAGCAGCAGCGCGTATCGATCGCCCGCGCACTGATTAACGGCGGCAAGGTAATTCTCGCCGATGAGCCCACCGGTGCATTGGACAGTGAGACCGGCGACGAAGTGATGGATCTGCTGACCAATCTCGCAGCCAAGGGCCACACCGTCATCCTGATTACCCACGACCATAAACTCGCTGCCAGGTCGCAGCGAGTCATTGAAATTCAGGATGGGCGAATTGTTGGCGACAGGCGTGACTTGCGCGAATGTATGAGTGGTAATACAGAAACTACCAGGGGGATACGAGGTGACGACAACTCGCCGCGGCCAACTCACGACCAACGCGGTGCGCAACTCAGGGAAGAACTTCGCGATGCCTGCCGCGCTGCCTGGCGGGTTTTGCGGATCAACCGTGCCCGCACTCTACTAACCCTGTTAGGCATTATTATCGGTGTGGCTTCGGTGGTAGTCATGCTGGCGGTGGGCGAAGGCACCAAGCGCGAAGTGATGACGCAGTTAAATGCCATGGGACCCAACCTGCTCCAGGTGGGTTCCACCACCCCTAAAACCGGGGGGCCTCGCGGGGTAATCACCGAAGAGGATATAGCCACCATAGCGCAAATACCGGAGGTGCATCGGGTCATGCCCATTCTGCGCGAGTTCGCCCTGGTGCGCTATGGTGCATTCAGCCGCAACTATGAGATTCTCGCCACCAGTGAAGTGATGCCGGAGATAAACCGCTGGCCGGTGGCACAAGGCCGCTTCTACAGCTACGAGGAAAACCGCAACGTAGCTCCCGTGGTTGTGCTGGGACATCTGGCTTACCAGCACTTTTTCCCCAACCGTACCGACCCTTTGGGGCAGAAAATCCTGATAGAAGAGGCACCTTACGAAATCATCGGTGTGATGAGTGAGAAAGGCGCTGAATCCGGATACAGCAATCACGATGAACGCCTGTACGTGCCACGCCGAACCGGAATGGTGCGGGTATTCCCTGCTCAGCGGAACGAAAGCTATCTCGTAGTGGAAGCTATCAGCAGCGATCAGGTACAGCAAGCCGAAGAGAAAGTGGAAGCTCTGTTAATTGAGCGCCATGGCAGAGATGATTTCTGGCTGAACAACGCTGCCGCCCGACAACAGGCGGTATTGGCCACCCGTAACAGCATGACTTTGATGCTCGCCCTGATCGCCGCTATTTCGCTCCTGGTTGGCGGGATTGGCGTGATGAACGTGATGCTGATAACAGTACGCGAGCGAGTTCGGGAAATCGGGATCCGTATGGCCACCGGCGCCCGCCAGCGGGATATCCTTCGCCAGTTCATCACAGAGGCGGCGCTGGTATCACTGCTCGGCGGCACAATTGGTGCGACTTTGAGCCTGGTAATTATCGCTGTTCTGGCCCTGGCGGATGTTCCAGTGGCGCCATCCCTGGGCGCCTTACTGGGTGCAGTCATCTGCGCGGCGATCATCGGCGTCGTATTCGGCTTGATGCCCGCCCGACAGGCAGCACGGCTGGACCCGGTAGTGGCGCTGGCGGGGGATTAAGCAGAGATCGTGCGGCGCTTGCAGCACCCCGCGATAATCCCGAAGGCGGCCTGCACCCCTATCGGCGCTCCCGATCGGCAACGCGGATCAACGGTGTTAGCTATTCCATACAGTCTAAAAATTGCACCGCTACAAATTGAAAAAACCGCAAAACTGCTCGGGCGACTCATGCGTTCAAACTTTGTACTCTCACCTGCCGCGAGGACATCGTGCTAGCTTATCTTATTCGACAGTCTCGCCTGTTACTGATAGCCGCCTCTGTCGCCAGCGTAGTTTCTGGCATCTGCGGCGTACTGATGATCTCCAGAATCAATATTGCACTAACAGCAGAAAACCATTCTGCTGCTCTGATCTGGAGTTTTTTTGGGCTAATCGTAGTGCTGATGCTCGGCCGGACTTTATCGTCCGCACTATTCGAACGTCTGGCTCAACATGCCATGGCGGAGCTAAGGCGGTACATCTCCGGCAGGGTTTTGGCAGCTGAACTGCGGCAACTGGAGGTAATAGGAAGTGCGAAAGTACATTCCGCATTAAGCGAGCACTGCGCAAGCGTCGTTCAGTTTTTCGTCACCCTTCCCTCTCTATTAAACAACTCGGTGGTCGTGATTGGGTGCATGATCTACATGCTCCTCCTGTCATGGCAAATATTTCTCGCTGCAATTGTCATGATTGGGTTGGGATCTCTTGGACATTATCTGGCGCAGTTAAAGGCGATGGAATTTTTAAAAAAAGCCTCTCGCGAACAAGATCGGCTATTTGGTTACTTCCGCGCCCTAACTGACGGAGCAAAGGAATTGCGCCTCAATGAACGCAAGCGCCAGATGTTTCGCGAAGAGCTATTAGGTCAATCAATTGAGGAAGTTCGCAAAAATCGTACAGCGGGTGCTTCGATTTTTATGGTTTCCTCCAGGTGGGGGAATTTTCTGATCTATGCCTTCATTGGATTGGTACTCTTTGTACTCGCGGAAGATATCCCCAATCGCACTCAGGTGATGACAGGGTTCGCGCTGGTATTTTTTTTCATGATGGGGCCACTGGAGGGTCTACTAAGTGCCATTCCCCGCGCCAAGGTTTCCGGAGTGGCCGCTGGTCGAATTGAAGAGATTGTCAGAGATATGCCTAAAGACTTGCCAGTGCAAACCTTGATTCTCCCAGACCGTTCATTCAATTCTGTAAAACTGACGGCAGTGGTCCACCGCTACTATCATGAGCAAAGTGATGAAATGTTCGAGCTCGGCCCTATCAATCTGGAGTTTCATCCGGGAACGATTACCTTTCTGGTAGGCGGTAATGGCAGCGGCAAAACGACGTTGGCAAAGCTGGTGACGGGGCTCTATGCACCGGAGTCGGGAAATGTGTCCCTTAATGGCGTGCCAATAGATGACTCTAACCGCGACAATTACCGACAGTTGTTCTCCGCCGTTTTCTCTGACTTCCATTTATTTGAGCGCCTGATGGAGCTGCACCGCTCAGATCTCGACGAAGCTGGCAACAGATTGCTCCACCGGTTGCAACTACAAAACAGGGTCAAGGTCAGCGGTGGCGCGTTTTCCACTCAGTCTCTTTCTCAGGGGCAACGCAAGCGACTGGCTCTTGCGGTTGCTCGCCTGGAAGACCGGCCTTTCCTGGTATTTGATGAGTGGGCCGCAGACCAGGACCCCACCTTCAAAGAGGTATTTTATCGGGAGCTGTTACCTGAACTGAAATCTGAAGGAAAAACCGTCTTGGTGATCTCCCATGATGACAGGTATTTCAACTTGGGAGACCGACTACTGAAATTGGAGCACGGGAGGCTTCTGTTGACCTGAGCACTGCCGTCGCTACAACGAGGGCACTGACGACTTTTGCAAATCCAACTTGGCTTTAAGAATAGAAGTCTTGCGAATAACTGGCACGATCCGCGTCAGACGATCATCGACATAATCCTTGAATAACGGCGGTCGCGGCGAGTCGAGATAAAACTGTCGATCCTGTTTAACAGCCGCAGGTAGCAAGAAGTCTGAGACATCCCCGTCCGAAGCGTCAACCAATAGACAGGGCACATATCGGAAGCCTAACTCACGCAACGCATAAACGCGGTGTGAGCCATTGGTCAAGATGATTCGATTACCCGACCGAGTGGCGCTGATCACGTTGTCGCTAAATCCAACATACATCACAATCGCATGGGTTGCCGAGCCGATCGGATTGAAGTTTTGAATCGTGTCCGGTTCGACTGTTACAACATCCAGGAAACGCAGATCATTGGACGCCGATGTAAACATGTAACCGCCATCGGATTGCGTACAACGAACCGCTGGATTTGCGTGAGCACCGCCACGAGAAACGAGATCTATAATATCCCGCGCACTTGGATTAGGCGAGAGGGAGGCCTTGATCTGATCGACGTGACGAAGGTTGATGGACTCCTGAAAAACGACCAGACGATCGATCTCCACCATGCACCAACGCCGCGGCACCAAGGAGATCATCCTGTGCATCGAGGGTTGCCTCAGCACTTGTTCGGCCAGTGGTTTCATTTCCTCCGAAAGCTCGCGCACACTGATATTATCGGCAACACCCACTTCATCGCTTATGACTTGTAGTGCCGCGGCGCGCGCCTCCCGCCATTCAGCCACTAGATCAGGGTCGTCAAAACTTCTGGGCGGACATCGCTCCCTTATAAATCGAATGAATCTTGGTAGCGGAAATATTCCTTTTAACACCAAGGTCGGATTGGTACCGCCGTCTTTTTCAGCATTCATCTATCTACACCTTCCTGCAGGCTGCCTGATATTAATCCATTTCCTTTCGACCAAAACAAAATGATATATCATATCGAACCATTATTTCAAATCATTATTCGACATCCTGACCGGTTATCCGTAAGTTTATATCGGCACTCGGTGTATGAGTGCCGAATGCACCTCGCAAATAAACCGAGTATAAAGGAAATATTATGAACGAAATGATTGAGTTAGGCGTATTAAACACAGAATTCAAAGCGCAAGACTCCGACGCTTTGCAGGATCACGAACTCAGGGAGTTAGGCTTGGTGGTTTCGGAAACCAAAGCACATGATCACGGCAGTAAAATGGACGATACCTTTCCATCCACATCTCCAGACTCCCTTTCACGTTAAAGACGTACTGGCGAGCGATGCCCTCAAAAAAGGCACCGCTCGCCTTTCAAAAAAATAACGAGGTCCAGATGGGGTCTACGGTGACACCTCCCTACTTTCTTTCGAGGCAAGCACATATATGTGTCGCCAGCGACACAATGTTTTTACTGGATGAGGCGAATGGAAAATACCTCTCGATAGCTAAAGAGCAAGCGGCGAGCCTCTCACCCTTTGTAGTGGATTGGCCGCTAAGATCAAAAAATCACAATTCGCCCACACTACTTCAGTCCCTGCTTGACCGCAACCTGATTACCAAGGACCCGAAGCGGGGGAAATCCGCCACACCTTCGACAATTCAAATGCCCGTAGCCTGGCTGCGAGATGGTCAGCCCCGAGGGCGCCCCAAGATCACAGCGAATGACTTTTACAGATTCTCAATCTCAGTAGGTTACGCACTCTTCAGTAAAAAACTTTTACCTTTCAGGCATATAGTCTCGATGGTGCAGAAAAGGAAACAGGCTGCACAGGAGCGACGGGTCGACACCGAAGCTCTTGGGTCGTTGGTCCGTGTTTTCGACTGGCTTCGACCACTTGCCTTCAAGAAAACGAATGAGTGTTTTTTATACTGCTGGGCGCTCAACGAATTCTTATCGAAATACGGTATCCACCCGACTTGGATATTCGCCGTGCGAGCGCAGCCGTTCGCAGCTCACTGCTGGTTGCAGCATGGGGATCAGGCTTTGACCGATATTCCATTCAACTTGCGCCGGATGGTCCCGATCCTGGTTATCTGAAGGCATAGATCTCATGTATCGCTATTTAGCCATCTTCTGGAACAGCTCCTCGGGCCCATCATTGGAACAGGCCAGGCATGTTACGGAAAAAATAGAAGCAAAAATCCCGGGGATGATATGCACTGTAAGAACAGCGGGAGCTGCCATCTACTATCAAAGCGACGATCAAGGCGTTTTTGAATGTTGCCAATCGGATTCGCTCGTCATTTTTGGCAAGGTATTCACCAAAAAATTCGGCGCCGACGAAATTCCTGAACGAGCTGTGTTCAGCACCGCTTCTACCGATGCCGTTTGTAACAGCCAGGGCCGCACCCTCGTGCAAGACTACTGGGGCAGATACGTCGCATTTGGCCGCAACCCGAGAACGAAAAACTGGTTCGTTATGAGAGACCCAAGCGGGGAAATACCCTGCCACATGACGGTTGCGGAACGGGTGACAGTATTCTTCTCCAGCATGGAAGACTGTTTGAAGCTGCAATTGAGGCGGTTTTCCATCAACTGGACCTACCTCGCCAGTTCACTTATCCATCCTTTTCGGGATAACAGCCAAACCGGCTTCAAAGAAATCACAGCCCTGGAAGTTGCGGAGGCGGTGACTATTGAGAACGGAATGCCCACGGCTCGACAGTGTCATTGGGATCTGGTGCAATCCGCCGCCGAGGAACCCATAACTGACTTGAACGAAGCTGTCCGGTTGGCACGGACAACCCTGCTTGGCTGCATCGGTGCATTGGCAAGCCAGCATACACACATTCAGTTGAAGCTGTCTGGTGGACTTGATTCGTCGATCGTTCTGGCAGGCTTGCTGCACGCCCCCACGAAGCCTGAGGTGGAATGCATCCATCACTACGATTCCGGCATCGGAGCGGATGAAAGGGAATATGCAAGAATGGCAGTTGCAGGAGCTTGCCAGTCCTCAGGCAGAACCTGTGAACTTATTGAGTATGAGCGAAGACCTCACTGCGCTCTGGAAGAAATACTGGATTTTCCACGGACGGCCCGGCTCTTGTACTGTTCCGGCCACCTTCTTCATCGCGATGTGGGCTCAGGTAGTGCATTGAGTGGGGTGTCGACCCGGTTCACGGGAGTCGGCGGCGATGCGGTATTTCTTCGCTTCAAGGGTAATGGCAGCGCGATCGACTACGCATGGCGCCATGGAATTAAACTGGAGTTGTTGCGCGTCGCGCTCGAGACCGCTCAGTCGGGTGATTCATTTTATGGTGTCATGAAGGATGCAATTCGTCATGGCGTACTCAAGAAGCCACTCTCCGTAAATAAAAGGTGGGGAAGCCCTTGCGAATGGCTTCGCGTTGGCGCCGACCAAACCGAATTCCAACCCGCGTGGATGCGACACGGGCTGGCACACGGTCATGTCCTCTCCCCGAACAAACTGACTCACATAAGCCGAATGGTTTTTCCCACCAATATTCTGGATCCCTTCGAAGGCGCTGGTAACTGGCATGGTGTCTCGCCTATCAACGCCCAGCCTGTTGTCGAGTTGTTCGCTCGCATGCCCCTTCACATGCTCGTGGCCGATGCCGAGGATAGAACGATTGCCCGGCGCGCCTTTGCGGGATTACTTCCAGAGCGAATCCTGTCTCGAAAGGTCAAATGTTACCTTGATGATCACGCGGCCGCAGTCACTCGACACCACCGTGACTTTATAAGAAATATGCTGGTCGATGGCATCCTGGCAAAACAGGGATTCATAGACAGTGCCGCCGCCGATGCCGGCATACGAAGCGTGAACCTGGACAATTCGTCACAAGTGCTTGGACTTTTCGGTCCCCAACTCAATGTCGAGGCGTGGTTAAGAAGATGGTCGGGCTCTAAGGAGAACTTCGAAATCCTGACCGGCTAAGTCCACCTGCCCATCTCCTCCAGGTAAATACTCTCCAGATCGCTCGCCGTGATCTTCGAGGCGTCCAGGGTTCGGCGCAGCCGGCCGGCCTGCATGAGGCCAATGGTGGTGGCCACCTCCCGCGCGCGGAAGAGGTCGTGGGTCGCCATCAGAATCGCTGCACCCCGGTCCCGTTGGCGCATGAGCAGTTCGTGGAATTCGGCCGACGCCTTGGGATCAAGACCGGACGTGGGCTCGTCGAGCAGCAGGGCCTTGGCCTCCTTGATGATCGCGAGCGCTATGCCAACCTTCTGGCGCATCCCCTTGGAATAGTGCCCGACCCGTCGATCAAAAGCGGCGGGCGCAAGACCGGCTTGTGCCAGGGACTCGCGTAAACGCGCGGAAGTGCGATCCCGCACTCCGGCAAGCCGGGCGAAATAGTCGAGATTCTCCAAGCCGGTCAACTCGTCATAGAGGGCGATGGTCTCGGGGATATAAAGCAATCGATTCCGCACGGCTTGCGGTTCTTGCTGGGGATCAAAACCGTCCACCTCGGCACAGCCCGAAGTCGGCTTCATAAAGCCAAGGAACAATTTGATGGTTGTTGACTTGCCAGCGCCATTGGCCCCGAGCAGGCAGTAAATCTCCCCCTGCCCCACGGTGAAGTTGACGTTGTCGAGCGCGCGATGCAAGCCGTGATCTTTGGTCAGGGCCTTTGCAGATAACATGCGGAAGTCTCCTATGGCGTCGCCACCTGGCCACGCAGGGCCCGGGCAGCGATCAGGATCAGGAAATTGGCAATGAGCAAGGCCGCGAGATCCGCCAGCACATCCGCCTGGAAGGAACCGCCCGTTTCGCGGAATTGAAATCCTGGTGCATTGTCGTATTCGGCCAGAGTGAGCAGAGCATCGCGATCCAGGTGGTTCTTATACAATCGCCGGAGTTCGAGCTGAGTCGCACGCGCCTGACTCTCGAAGGCAAGCGCGCGATCGGCGTCCGATCCGGCGATGCGGTCGAGCGCATCCTGCACCGCAACCGGGGGCAGGAAGAGCCGCACCGTGTCGAGCACATGACGCCGCGCGTCCTTCGCTTGCTGATGCGCCGTGATCATCGGTGCAATTTCGTTGTCGAGAGCGACTCGATCGGCATAGAGATCGCGCAAGCGATCGGGAATCCTGGGTGTCGATGTTCGAACCAGCGTCGGATTGGCTTCGCGATAGAGGCGCTGACGCTCGGTAATCGCGGCCTTTCGGGCCTTCAGGTCGGTGGCGAAGCGCATTTCCGAAGGTGCCGGCGCGACCAAGTCGACGGCCGCCAATGTCAATGACGGCGCCATAACCACGACTAACAGCCAGGTGGCGCCGGCAGCAATCGCCGCTTCCGTTGAGCGACGGGTAACGAGGTTGATCAACACTGCCACGGCAAGCCAAAAGGCCCCGTAGACCAATACCGCCAGTGCGAGTGCGGCGAGGCCGAGTGGATCTCGTGCGCCTGCCCAGATGGCTACAGCCAGGATGATAGCTGTGGAAGGGAGCAGTACCATCAACCCCCGGGGCAGCGCCTTTACGGCAATCAGCGGCCCGATGGCGACTGGCTGCGACAAGACCATGGCGGCAACGCCGCGTTCGCGCTCGCGTGACCACAGATCATAGGTGGCGGCGAGGATGACCAGTGGCAACAGAAAGACGACAACAAAGGCCAAGTCGAAGCGGCCGGCAGCGCGCACGGCGGGACTGTCGATATCCGCCCACGCGCGTTTGAAAAGCATCGTGTAGTCACCCAGCGCAAAGACTTCGGCGTTAAAAGGATATGCATCAGCCTGACCGAGCGATACCGGGGCCATGACTCTGGGAGGCAGCACGGCCAGCGATCCCGGAATGACCAGCTGCGTCTCGACAAACCCGCGCCCGAACGTTAACCGCTCCTGCTCTTCCGCCTTGATCAATTCAATGGCCGCCTCGCGCTTTTGGACCCAATCGGCGCCATTCCATGCCGCATAGCCGCTAAACCCCAACAGCAGGATCAGCAGCACTAACAGGCCGCGGTCGCGAACAAGACGGCGGACCTCATAGCCCGCGATGGCGACGAAGTTGCTCATGAGCGCTGTCCCAGACGTAGCGCCGAAACACCAGCCAAGCCGGTGGCGATTGAGACCCAGACCAGCAGGATCGCGAGGTTGGGTACCTGCGCCGCCGCTACATCTCCCAGCCGCTGCCGGCTTGGTGTATAGGCGACATCACGCGTAATGGTTGCAATATCGGCGAGGTGGTAGCGCTCGCCGGGCGGCGGTTTATGCTCCTTAATCTCTGCGTTCAGTGTCTGGATCAGCCGGTAGCGATAGTCCTCGACCCCGCGTAGATAGTTGAGGTGGGCGCCGAAGTCAGTGCAGGCAAAGGCGCGCGACCAGGCTTGCAGGGAGATGGTCGGTGAGAAGATGGCGAATACGCGTTGCACGACCTCCTGCCGGCGGTAAATATCGTAGAGCTGATTGAAATGTCGGTTGTATAGGTCCGTGGAGAGCTTCTCGCCATATTCATACGAGGCACCCCGGAAGCTGATCGGAAGGTCTTCGACATTGCTTACCTTATAGCGCGCCAAAAGCTCGGCCTTGAACGCCTTCACCCCCTCGTCCGTCGAATCGTGAACATCGACGCCCTGCGCCGCCTCCTCTGTGACCGCCGATCTGAATGCGGCGGCTGAGGGCGTAGGCTCCAGCGTCTCAGCCACTGCAGGCGCGACGCGCGGCACAAGCAAGGTGGATACCGCCCAGAAACCGAGCAGGATGACCAGGGCTGTCCGCGCCGAAGCGAACAGGCCCGAGACGGCCAGGGTGAGAGCGCAGAACACGAGCAGGTAAAGCGCATAGGCGCCGCCGATGGCGGCGAGTCCAGCAATTTCCATCCCACCCGCGCCTTGCAGAAGTATCGCCGGCAGGCTTACGCCGATCATGGCGAGCGCCAGCAATCCCGCCGCCGCCGCCAAAGCAAGCAACCGTCCCACAACCAGCGCTATGGCCGAGGCCCCGGCGCCAAGTTCCTGGCGAAGCCGTGCCCGCGCGACTTCGCCGGACATGGTGGCGAAGCCGGCGAGAATGATTAGTAGAGGCGCGATGACCTGCAGAGTCCAGGCCGCCGAGAAGCCAGCAAAGCGGCTGAGGGCGGCCCCCCCCTCGATCGGCCTGTGACGAGCCGGGTTCTGTGCATGGCCCTCGATGAACACCGACGAGCCGACAAAGTCAGTCAGCCCCGGGTCGAAGGCCGCCAACGGTCGCACCGGTGCGGGCACGGCGCGACCCACATGAGCGGCGTCGTGCGGATCGATAACGCCCTGGCTACCCCAGAGCCGCGCTTCTTCCTCAGCGACGGCGCGTCGCTCTTGCGCCTGGGCAGCCAAGCGAGCTGCGCTTGTAGCGACCGACGCTCCGGCAAGCAGCAAGACTGCGAGGGCGAGCCAGAGCAAGCGCCGCTCGCGCCACATGAGCTTTAGCTGCGATGCGGCTACACCGAGCGTTTGGGTCAAGTTCGACCTCCGGATACATGCGGGAACTGAGCTTTTGTTCGAGCCATGATCGTCGGCTTACCATTTGTAGGTCATGGACAGGGAAACAAAGCGCCCCAGGGCGGTGGCATTGGTGGGATCGTAGCCCGTGCCCCGGGCATTTTCGACGAAGGGTGGATCTTCATCGAAAACATTTTGTACATTCAAGGCGAGGCTTGTCTCTCCCACAAAGTTGTATTGAAGGTTCAAGTCCACGGTCGTCCAGGAATCCACTTTGGGGTCGTCTGAGTTTGACGGGTCGCGATAGCTATCCACAAAGTTCAAGAACACGCCGCCCGCCAGCTTGTTCCGATTGAGGGTCGCACCAGCGCGCATCTCAAGATCGACCGGCAAATACACGATGTTCAGCGCGTCGGCCTCGGGGGAAGCACTGGTCAGTTGGCGGGTGGAATCGATGACGTACCTGGCTGCAAGGCTCAGGTCGATGCGGCTCTCACCCACGTTGATGTTGTACAAGGCGTCAAGGTCGATACCCCGTTGCGAGGTTGCCGCATTGTTGCGGACGCGATTGTCGAGAATAACCTCAGTGTCGTACTCGTCCTGGCCCTCAGGAACCGCATACGGCCCGCCCCGGATAATCCGAAATGCGGTACCGGAGAGCCCCAGCTGTCTCGCGTTCTCTATTTCCTGCGGCGTCGGGTTGGATGTCAGAATAGAAGCATATGGATCGGTGGACTCGGCAAAGAGATTTCCAAGGCTGCCCACGTAGCCGACATCAATCCGATCGGAGTAATCGATCCGATAGTAGTTGGCTTGAATCGTGAGACCTGAAATCGATTGCGGCGCAAAGGTAAAGCCACCCGTCCAGGTCTCTGCGCGCTCGGGGCCAAGATCGGGATTGCCATTGGAGAGCATCATTGTGGTAGTTCTACCGCCCGGAGCATTCGGGTTAGGCAAGCTGAAGACATATGCACCGTTATTCGTCTTCATATCTGTAAACACGGGTGCCCGGAATGATCGTCCGTAGCTCGCCCGGAACGCCAGCCCTTCCGTTACTTCCCATAACAGGCCGTACTTCGGATTGGCGGTGGAGCCGAAATCACTGTAGTCGTCGTAGCGCGCTGCTATGGTTAGGGACAAGTTATGCGCGCCTGGGCGATCGTTCAGCAGTGGGATGTTCAACTCACTAAAGGCGGCAGTAATGTCTCTGCTCGGACTGTATGGATCCTCTAAACCGCGATAGTCGATGAGGTCGTATTCGTCACGCCGAAAGCTGGTGCCGACGGCGGCACGCACTGCGCCGGCGGGGAGTGTGAACAAGTCGCCATCCGCGATCAGGTCTACATAGGCAATCGTCGAGTTTGTATCCGTTGGCGGCGCTGTCTCTGCCACACCGTCCTCGATGGCGGTGCGTTTGTACCTGACTTCGTTTTTTCCGTAGCCGGCGTTTAAGCGGGCCTGCCACTGCTGAGGCAAGTCCAGTGTAAGCCCGGCGAATAAATCATACTGCTGAGTTTCCGGGAACAGGTTGGTGATATCCCATTGACTTGCAATATTCGTATCCATTTCGCGCTTGGCGTAGGAGCCGGTCAGGTTAACAGCCAATATGTCGTTGACCTGCTGAAGGCCGTCGACATAGAGACTGTGCCGTTTCGAACCCGGATACAAATCGTAAGGGCTGTATGCAACGTCGCTGGAGAAATCCTTGTCCAGCGCGGACAGGTTGTCTTGCTCAAGGTATTCATAGTTGACCAGGGCGTGGCCATCATTCCACGACCAGCCCGCAGCCTGCGATACCTGATATTCGTTCATTCCACCCGTGGTGACGGTTCCATAGCGCAGCCTGGTCTCATACCCGGTGAAATCCCGTCGCATGACGATATTGACAACACCACCGATGGCATCAGCTCCGTAAATGGCGGAGGCGCCATCGGTCAGTATCTCCACGCGCTCCACGGCGCTCATCGGTATCAGCGACACGTCGACATACTGATAGCGGTTCGATGACGACACTCGATGCCCGTTGATCAGCGTCAAGGTGGTTCCGGTGCCGAGCCCGCGCAGGTTGATGGATGTTCCCTGACCGAAATTGTTCCCGGTATCGCGATCCACGCCCAAGTTCCCGACGTTGGCACCGTTGGCACCACCGCCAAAGTTTTGCGGTAGCTTTTCAAAGAACTGCTGTATCGTCGCCGCGCCGGTGTTTTCGATTGCTGCTTTGTCGAAGACAACCACCGGAGAGGAGCCGCCGGATGCAATACCACGGATGTTGCTGCCAATGACGACAACCTCCTCCATCGGCTCGACTTTGGCGATAGAATCAGAGCCTTTTCCCTGACTGGAAACACTTTGCTCCTGAGCAAATGCAGGGATGCTTACATAGGATACGACTGTCATGCTGGCGGTTAGCAGCGCATTGAATCTTACTTTGGACATCTTCTTCTGCCTTAATTGGTTGCTGTGTCAGAGCTGTTTGAACTTTCAAAGCGCATTGAGTCCGCCGTTATCCGATAGCGGTTTGAGCAACCTGAGTTTCATGATGCGATATATCATAAATTTATTAAGCTAAAAAGTAATATGTGGTTTTGCGCGTCAAAACGATACCGGCATGGAGGCCGAGTGCGCCTGGGTGAACTAATGGCAATTCAGGCGGCCAGTGCTGGGGGGGGCCCCTGGACTCACGCGCGGCATTCCTGCTGCCAGCCCCCAAAGTCAAGCGATCTCCTGTTTGTACCACCCACACGCCGCCGCGGTATCGCCGATCAGCGAAATCAGCGGCTCCCCGTCGAACACCGCTGTCTGAGCAGGCTCGGTACTTGCCGACAGCCTCCCGCAGGCAGGTGCAGCTTAGCTTCACACCCAGTGGTTGCCCTCATCCGACACCGCCATTATGATATGTTATATCGTTGCTATAAAATTGATCAGCAGGTCACCCGCCTGCGGAGGAAACCTTGAGCCACTTCAATGCCGCCCGAAAAATTCCCGGTGAGCCCACTGAGCCGATCAGCACAGCCGAGCCGGCCCCGCGCGAAGATGTACCACACCGTACGCGACTTCCGGTTGTCGCGCCCGGCATCCGCCGGCCAGTATCTGGCCGCACGCCGGAAATCCTCGCCGACATATACCGGGACGACATCAATATGGCGGTATGGCAGCGGGGCGCGAGCCCGGCGCTCATCGCTGAATGCCGGGCATTTCTCGACCAGAAAGGCATAACCAGCCACCGCCTGGTAGTGCCAACCGCCAAAGCCGACAAGCTCTCCGGGCTGTTGCCCGGCCTCGCCGACTATCCGCACCTGCAAGCGGATATCGAGCTGCTGGCTGACATGTTCAGTTGCCTGTTCGACCTCAGTGGTATCGGCCTGCGCCTGACCGCGCTGACCGACAGCATGTGCCCGAGATTTCACGTCGACCGGGTACCCTGCCGGCTGGTCACGACCTATGTGGGCGCAGGCACCGAATGGCTTCCACACCACAGCGTGGATCGCAGCAAGCTGGGTGCCGGCAGCGGCGGACTGAGCGATGCGGAAAGCGGCCTGTTTCCTCCGACACAGCCCGTTCAAGCGCTGGCAGGCGGCGATGTGGCGCTGCTCAAGGGTGAATTGTGGGAAGGCAATGAAGGTGCAGGTCTTGTGCACCGCTCCCCGGCTGTCGAGCCCGGTCAACGGCGGCTGATTCTCACCTTTGACTTTGCATCCACCGACGACTGATTTACGCCTCAGCAAGGAAAGAAGATGAAGACAACGGCGATCGCACTCGCATTGATGACCCTCTCCGGCCTGGTCCATGGCCTGTCGGGCCAGGTTACCGACGCATCCGGAAAACCCATCAGCGGCGCTGTGGTAGAGATTGTCGGAAGCCGGTTGCAGGCCCGCACGGATGGGCAAGGCCGCTTTCACCTGGAAACCGTAATCGGGACACCGAGTGAACTCCATGTCAATGCCCCGGGCTACAACCATCAGACCCTGCGCCTGGACAGCGGTGAGAAGGAGCCGCTGCGTATCACCCTGCGCCGCTCGGCTATTGAACAGATCGATGTCACCGCCACGCCCCTGCACACCTCCACCATGGAGTCGGCCCAACCGGTCGCCGTGCTGGCCGGTGAAGACCTGCGGCGCAAGCAGGCGGCCACTCTGGGCGAGACCCTGGAAAATGAAGTCGGCGTGCACTCCACCTACTTTGGGCCTGTGGCCAGCAGCCCGGTCATCCGCGGCTTGAGCGGCCCCCGGGTGCTGATTACCCAGAACAGCCTGGACGTCAGCGACGCCTCCCGGGTGGGCCCGGACCACGTGGTGGTCACTGAGGCGTTGACCGCAGAGCAGATCGAAATCCTGCGCGGTCCCGCCACGCTGTTCTACGGCTCCGGCGCCATCGGCGGTGTGGTCAATGTGGTGGATGACCGAGTGCCCTCCTCCAGCGACGCCAAGGGCGCGTTCCAGATGGGGCACAACACTGTAAACAGTGAGGAAGATACCTCGCTGGCCTATACCGGTGGCGGTGAGCAGTTCGCGCTCCATGTGGACGGCTTCACCCGCAAGGGCGACAACTACGAGATTCCCGGTGCAGCGGAACTGGAAGCGGATCACGACCGTGAGGGAGAGGAGCACGAAGAACACGCCGAAGGCATACTGGAAAACAGTGCCTCCAAGAGCAAGGGCTTCAATATCGGCGGAAGCTGGCTGCTCGACAATGGCTATATCGGTCTCAGCTACGGGCGCCTGGAGCGGGTCAACGGCATCCCCGGCCACAGTCATGCCCATGGAGACGAGCATGAAGAGGAGCACGGAGAAGAACATGCGGAGTCCGAAGCCCACGAGAATGAAGAGGAAGTAGAAGTACTTTCCGACCTGAAACAGGACCGCTGGCAACTGATCAGCGAATTGAGCCTGGATAATGCATTACTGAGAGGTGTCAATACGCGGATTGGCTACACCAACTACGAACACGTCGAAATCGAAAACAACCAGAACGGCACCCTGTTCCAGAACGAAACCCTACAGGCCCGTGTCGACCTGTTGCTACGGGAAATGTCCGGCTGGCGCGGCGCCGTCTCTCTTGAAGGCAAGACCAGCGATCTTGCCGCCGTCGGCGAAGAGGCTTTCACCTCGCCGAGCCGCACCGACAGCTTCGCCATCGGCCTGATGCAGGAAAAACGCCTCGGAGACTTCCTGTGGCAACTGGGCGCCCGCGTGGAAAAGGTCACCATCGAAGCCGAACCCATTGAATGGGAAGAGGAGCACCACAACGAAACGGAAGAAAGTGGAGCCCTGGATCACACCCTGCTCCAGTTCGATGCGCTTGATTTCACGCCCTACAGTGTATCCGCCGACGTAGTGTGGGATTTCGCCGCGGACTACAACGCCGGTTTCTCACTGACCCATGCCCAGCGGGCACCCAGCGCATCGGAGCTGTTTTCCTATGGCCCGCACATCGGTACCGGGAGCTTCGAGGTAGGGGCACTGTTCGACCTGCATGCGTCAGACGACCCGCACTTCCATTATCACAATGAGGTAGATGAAGAGATTTCCAACAATTTTGACCTGAGTTTGCGCAAGCACTCCGGCGATATCGGCTGGGTGGTAAACCTGTTCTACAACCGGATTGATGACTTCCACTACGAGCGCGATAGTGGCTTTACCAGTGAGGATATCGCCGGGCACGAGCATGGAGAGCACGCAGGGGGTGAGACCGAAGGGCATGAACACGCGCACGATCACGGTGTCCTGCCCGTCTATGTGTTCGAACAGGCCGATAGTATCCTGTACGGTATGGAGGCCCAGCTCGCCTGGCAGTTCTCCGAACCCTTTACCCTGACCCTGTGGGGCGACAGCATTCGTGGCAAGTTGAAAGATGGTGGCAACCTGCCCCGCATTCCTCCAGTGCGCCTCGGCGGCCAACTGACTTACGCGCAAAATGGCTGGGAAGCCGGCTTCGGGGTGTCCCACTATTTTGAGCAGGACAAGGTGGCGGACCTGGAGACATCCACCGGTGGCTACACCCTGCTGGACACCGAACTGGGCTACAAATTCCCCAGTGACTTCGGCGACCTGACCGTCTTCCTGAAAGGCAACAACCTCACCGATGAAGAAGCACGCGTGCATGCCTCCTTCCTGAAAGAGCGCGCACCACTTCCCGGCCGCGGCTTCAGCCTTGGCATGCGCGGCATGTTTTGATCAATGCGAGCAGTTTACGAAATAGGAACCAGCAGTTAATGAAGTCGATAACAGCGGCAACCGACAAGATTGCCATCGGGCTGTCTTCAATGTGCACCATTCATTGTTTGGCACTGCCACTCTTACTGATCTTGTTCCCAAGTTTAGCGGCCCTTGGTTTGGACAATGAGGCATTTCATACCTGGATGATAATGGCGGTACTGCCCACCAGCATCTATGCCTTAAGCATGGGCTGCAAACAACACAAGCGCTACCGTGTGCTTCTACTGGGGATCGCCGGCCTGGCGCTGCTCAGCGCGGCCGTGTTACTGGGTGAGAATTTCGGGGAGCCGGGGGAGAAAACTCTTACAGCGCTTGGCGCCAGCCTGGTTGCCGTTGGGCATCTGTGGAATTTTCGCCTGTGTCGGCAGCCTTCCAGCTGCCCCTGCCCAGAATCCAAGTCACGGTAACCTGAGGCCTCCACTCGATGAAACGCGACTACTTTACTGCGCTCGAACAGCGTTCCGGCGTCCTTCCCCTGGCGCTCTCCGACGTCATAGAGAAGTTGGCGTTTAACGAACAGGGGCTGATTTCGGTTATCACCCAGGATTCGCACAGAAAAACCCTGCTTATGCTCGCCTGGATGAGCAAAGAGGCGCGCCGTCACTTACTCTGACAGTGAAGGTATGTTCGCCAACAGCCAGGCCGGTAACCGTTTGGGTTGCGGCATCCGCACACACTGCTGGCATCCCGCTGATTGATACGCGCTTGGCGAAGTAGATCAGGTCGCGCTTCCCTGCGCTGACCGGGTGGGAATTTAGCCGTCCGAGTTTAGTCCACGGCGGTTCAGCAGAGCCTCGGTGGTCGGCTCCTGGCCGCGAAACTTGACGTAGGACTCCATCGGCGGGCGGGAGTTACCCACTTCGAGGATGTTCTTGCTATACCAGCGGACGTTGGAAAAAATTTCGTGCAGACCGTGGCCCACCTCTTGGAATATAGTGGTGACATGGTCGAAGCTGACCAGGGTAGGATCACCCTCCGGGCCTTTGGGAATATTCATGACATTCACGACCACTGGCTTCTGTTCCAGCAGACCAGACTGGCCCACAAACGAGCTCATCCAGGCACCGCCGCGCTTTCCGTCGCGGGCGAAGTAGTCCGCGTAGAACATTGCCAGGCTCTTGCCATCGTGATCGAACAGCTCGAACAGGTGATTCAGAACAGGCCGTGATCGCCACTATTGCTACGGCGAGTAGGGATTTGCGCATGCCATTCTCCGCTATGTGTTATTTTGGGTGTCTAAGCCAGAACACACATGGGCACGAGGAAGTATCCGCGAACTGGCACTGTATTGTTTAAAGATCTCATGGACCAATCAAAATCTGAGGGGCTGCCATTTACTGTTGCGATCAAACACCAGTGAGCGCACCTTGCCCAATCCCTCGACATTGATCTGGTTGACCTGGTCCAGCCAGCGCTCCTGCAGGGCGTCAAAGGCAAACCAGAGTTCATTGACACTCTCAGGGTGGGACGCCTCCTGATAGACCCAGATGAACTTGCCGTCTACCTCCTGCCCCACCGATGTAAGGGGCAGTGGCTTGCGTGCGGCAAGGCCCATGCTGAAATGCGCCATTATATAGCGGCCAAACTGCGCCTGGGCAGCCGGGTCCTCTGACAAGTGCACCTGCTTGCCCAAAAGCTCGCCAAGCGCGTGCTCGGCATCGTGCACATAGAAGCGGTGCATGATTTCGACGCTGCCGGTGCGCTCGCTGAACAGAACCCGGGTAATGGCGGTTTTCATCTGGTGGGCCTGCGCGGAGCAGGCCATCAGCAGCGTCATCAGTACGATCAGTTTGCGCATGGTCGATTACTTCCTGTGAAAGCCGGGCTTGGGCTTTTCTTTCTCTGTGGTCATATCGTGCATGATGTCGCGGTACACCGGATCAGTGCTCTTCTCCTCCTTGTACACTTCCATGCGCGATTTGATGATGCGGCGCGGATAGTGATTGTTTTCGTTATCCACGTCGGCGGTTTCCCAGCGCGGATCCACCACCACTTGCACCAGCTGCTTGTCGGTCACGATCAGCTTGGATACGGCATCGGGCGAGCGGCGCCAGATCTCGGCCGGGATATAGCGGTCTTCCACGCTGCCGTCCTCAAACGTGAGCTGCAGCAGGATGGGCATCACCAGGCCGCCCAGGTTGGAAAATTCCATCACGTAGTAGTTCTTGTCTTCATCCAGCGCGCGCTTCAGTACGTCGCGCTCCCAGGGCTCCAGGTCTTCCAGCAGTTGCGCGTACTCATTGCGCTCCTTGTTGGTGACGGTAAAGCGATCGTGGGTATCGTAGAAATCCCGAATGTCCTTGTTTCTCTCCAGCCAGGTCTTGTTGCCCGCTTCGCGCTCGCGTTTTTCGAACAGCGGTTGGGGTTTCTCGGCCTCTTCTTTGCGGCGGCGCTCGAAGTCAATGTCGGGGTCCAGGGTGTCGAGACGCAGCTGCCACACCTTGTCGAGGCTGATATCCACGTGATCGGTGGTATAGAACCAGCCGCGCCAGAACCAGTCCAGGTCGACGCCGCTGGCCTCTTCCATGGTGCGGAAGAAGTCAGCCGGGGTCGGGCGCTTGTACTGCCAGCGGATGGCGTACTCCCTGAAGGCGAAATCAAACAGCTCGCGCCCCAGGACCACTTCCCGCAGGATATTCAGTGCCGCCGCCGGCTTGGTGTAGGCGTTGGGTCCCAGGCGCAGCACCGAGTCGGACTGGGTCATGATGGGCACCTGGATGTCGGACTTCATGTAGTCGACGATATCGCGCGGCTCAACGCCCCAGGGCATCTCCGGATCCCACTCGCGACCGGCCACTCCATCCAGGAAGCTGTTCAGGCCTTCGTCCATCCAGGTCCATTGGCGCTCGTCGGAGTTGACGATCATCGGGAAATAGATGTGGCCGATCTCGTGGATCACCACACCGATCAGGAAGCGCTTTTCCGCCTGGGTCCAGGTGCGGCTACCGTCCTCATGCAGGGTGGTGCGCGGGCCATTGAAAGTGATCATCGGGTATTCCATGCCGCCTACCGGGCCATTGACACTCTGGGCGACGGGATACGGATAGTCGAAGGAAAAACGCGAATAGACTTCCATTGTGTGAATGACGGACTCGGTGGAATACTTCTTCCACAGCTCGCCGCCCTCTTTCGGGTAGAAGGACATCGCCATGACTTCGGGCATGATATCCCCGCCCTGCTGATAGCCGCGGGCATCCCACATGAACTTGCGCGATGAGGCCCAGGCGAAGTCACGTACCTTGTCGGCCCTGAATTGCCAGGTCTTGGTTTTGCGGGAGCCTTCTTTTTCGTTTTCCAGCGCTTCGGCCTCGGTGACGATGAACACCGGGCGCTCGGCCGTGCGGGCCCGCTCCAGGCGCTCGCGCTGGGTTTTGGTGAGGACCTCCTGCGGGTTCTGCAGGCTGCCGGTGGCGGATACGATGTGGTCGGCGGGCACGGTCAGGTTGACCTGGTAGTTGCCGAATTCCAGTGTGAATTCGCCGCGGCCCAGGAACTCCTTGTTGGTCCAGGCCTCGTAGTCGGTATAGGCGTGCAGGCGCGGGAACCACTGCGCAAGCAGGAAAATATCGTTGCCGCCTTTACGGGGATCGTCGGGAAAATGCTCGTAGCCGGAGCGCGCCGTAACCGCATCTTCCTCCACGATATTGAAGGCGAAATCCATACTGAAGGTGACCTGCTCGCCGGGCTTGAGCGGCTTTACCAGGTCCACCCGCATATTGGTACCCACGACGGTTGCACGCAGCGTATTGCCATCGGCATCTTTCAGATTGCTGATGGTGTAGCCCACTTCGTTGTCGGCCAGCCACTGCTGCCGGCGCAACTCGCCAAAGGTGATGCCTGCCGGGGCCTCGTCCGACACCGAGCGCGTGCCCGGGCCGCGGTTACCGAGGCCACCGAAGGTCAGTGTGGTTTCCGCCATGGAATCCAGCCGGAAACGGTTCTGGTCCAGCTGAAGCCACAGGTACTTCAGGGTATCGGGTGAATTGTTGGTGTAGCTGATGATCTGGCTGGCATTGAGGGCGCGCCGGTCTTCGTCCAGCCGGGCATTGATGCGGTAATCCACCTGCTGCTGCCAATAGGCGTGACCGGGCTCGCCGGCGGCATTGCGGTATATGTTCGGAGTGGGCAGGAGCTCTTCGAGCTGGCGGAACTTGTCACCGGTGACATTCAGCGGATCCGCAGCCTGAGCCCAGGCTGCGCCAGTTACAAGGGCGGCCGCTGCCAGGCGGGCGGGTAGGTTCAACTTCATTATTTCGCTTCCGACTGCATGAAAATGACGTTATATCATATCAATACGGAGGCGAGAGACAACTCTCCCTGTACACTTTTGTCCCAGTGTTCCGGCCACTCATCCCAACCCAGGAGTCATTCCGGCAAAGCTATCCCAGCATTTATCTGATGAGCGCAAACCAGTGAAACCGCGAGAATTACTCGCTGCCCAGCGCGCCTATCCAGGCTGATTCCATTTTGCTCCAGTCGAGACGCGCCGGATCTATCACTTCCACACGGCTTTCCAGCGCGTCATCGAGCTCCAGCACGGTGAGCACAGAGCCCGCCTTGTTGAACCCAAATACCCCCTGATCGGTAATGAATACCCCCTTGAGGCGCTCCCCCTCGGAGCCGCTGATCAGCGAGAACAGCTGGTCATAGTCGAACATCAGGACCGGGTCGAAACGCCAGCCGCAGCTGTGGTAGCCCTCGCCACTGTTTTCCGCACGCCGGTAGCCGCACTCCGGCAGCGGCTCTTCTTCCACAGGCGGCGGTGTGTGGCCGTGCCCGTGAGCCGGCGGGGGCCGGAAACCGCTGGGGGCGCGCAACCAATCCAGCTCTACCTGCCCCTGCTCCACGGTTTGCAGTGGTTTTTCCGCTTCGACCGGCAAAAAGGCAAGGTAGCGGCGCAGGTTTTCCAGGTCGCCGGGACCGTAGAGATCGGACTTGTTCGCCACTACCAGGTCGGCGACCTCCAGCTGCTGCCGGAAGGTGTCGCTGCGCAGGTAGCGTTCATCTTCCATACAGCGCGCATCGACCAGGGTGAGGGTGGCGCGGAGATCCAGTACGCCGTTGCGAACCGCATCGGACAGCGCCTCCAGTACTTCCCGCGGGTGGCCTAGCCCTGTGGGCTCGATCAGCAGTCGGTGGGGCCTGGCCCTGGCGAGCAACTGGTTCAGGGCCACCTGCATCGGCAGGCCGGCCGCGCAACACATACAGCCGCCGGGCACTTCGCGGATAAAGATCTCGCCGTCCTGCTCCGGTCCGAACAGGGCGCCGTCAACCCCCACCTCGCCGAATTCGTTCACCAGTACCGCCCAGCGCTCATGCGCCGGCTTGCTCGCCAGCAGGTGGCGAATGGCCGTGGTCTTGCCGACACCGAGGAAGCCGGTAATGACGTTGGCCGGTACGTTGCGAATCACCTCGCTCTTCTGCACTAGGCCACGCTCCGCTCTGCGCAGTCGTCGCACAGACAGTCGAGCTCCAGTTGTGAGGTCTGCAGGCGGTAACCGGCCTCTTCCACGGTTTCGCGCAGGGCGGCAATCACCTCGGGCTTGATACCGATCTCGCGCACCTTGCTGCAGCGGCCGCAGATCAGGAACTGCGGTGTTTCATGGCGGTGATCACAGGCGATATGGGCGCAGGCGAGGTATTTGTTTTCCGAATTGAGCTTGTGCGCCAGGTTTTCCTCGGCCAGGAAATCCAGCATGCGGTAGACGGACATGGCCGGGATGGGCTCGCCGTAATCGCGGTTGTACTGTTCGGCGATCTCGTAGGCAGACAGCGGTGTCTTGGCGCGCAGTAATATGGTCAGCACGCTTTTGCGCTTCTCGGTGAAGCGGGCGCCGGAGGCGCGACAGCTCTGCTCGGCTGCCCCCAGGGTTCGCTTGAGTTGGGATGCATTCATGGACTATTTCAGTTGCAGCTCGTTACTTTGCGCAGTCAGCGTCGCGGCGCCCTGTTGACCGGGCGTCAGCCACTGCACTTTGATCTCGTGAATATCGGGGAAATGCGCAAACAGTGCCACGGAGACACTGTTGAGCTGCGCCAGACTATCACACCGGAAGCGGTAGCTGGCATGGAAGCTGGCATGCCCGGCGTGCTCATCGCCGCTGTAGGGCGCCTCTACTCCGGCCTTCTCCAGCCCACAATTGGCGCCATTGAACCGCACCAGGCGATCCCCTGCGGCCAGCTGCTGGGCAGCCAGCTCCAGCGCCTGCTTCTCTTCGGGCACATGCGGCGCGCGCTCAAAGCCGACCAGATTGGCCGCCGGGGACTCGAACTCGATATGCAGCACATCGCCGGTGGCGGCGAGATTCAGGTGCGCCTGGCCGTGCACATGCGCCGCCTGGTCACCGACCGCCGCCATTGAAAGAGGAATCAAAGGAAGGAGGAACAATCTCGACTTCATAGTCACTTTTATGATCACCTGCCCATTTCACCTGATTGGTCATTTTCCCTGGCCATCGGCGCAATGCCGGCGAGCGGGCTTTCAAACTTGCTCAATCCGACACTTAGATACAATGTATCATTTATACCGAATGGCAATCAACCGACAGGTTGAAATCCCGGTTGCAGGGGGGAGACGATCATCACGCTGTCCACATTGGCCGCGATCAGCTGCAGCTGCCTGGCCCCCGGCGCCATGCGCCGGAACAGGCTGCTGCTGGAAATAGGGTTTTCCAGCCCGGCCGCTGCAGTTCGGAGACTTGCCGCCCGCCGGCGGGTTGCACGGCGGCGCTGCCGCGCCCGAACAGGGGGCGGCGGGAAATCAGTGATTTGCTCAAGGTTAAAACCCTCAAAAACGACCGCGGGCGCGGTCTACAGGGCCTCCGATTGTGAGGAAGCCCGACGGTCAGGATAGCTCCAGGTTGCCGGGCTGTGAGCACTCTAGCGCGAAGCTGCCCGGCGAAGGCTGATTACAATCATCTGCTGTCCTCCGCTGGTGAATAATTGGGCGCAATTTAGCACCGGGATCCGGCACCGCGCAAGCGGTAGCCCATAAAAGAAAAGCCGGCTTATAGCCGGCCTTCGCATCCGATTGAAACGGGTACATCACCTTTCTCGACCCGCAACAACCTGATGGTTTGAGTATAGACGCTGTGCAAAGTTCCACCGCGCTTTCTACTCGCGATCAAGGATGCCCCGGCGGGATTGCCGCACCATGACACTTTTATAAAGGTTTTGTGACACGGCGCGCAGTTCCAGCGGCACCATTCGCCACATGGCGCACCGCCCCCGGAACCGACCGGCTCCGCCTCCCCGGGGTGGGATGCGACACCTTTTTCCCTGCGATTCAATGATTGCAGGGAGATGTTTGCACTACCCGCCACCGAATAAAAATAACCGGGATCAAACCTATGCGATCGATGAAAACCTTTCACCGGCGTCACGCGCGCGCGCGACTCCTCCTCACCGGCCTGCTCAGCGCCATTTACCTGCCGGCGCAGGCCTCCGACACAGCGGCCCCCTCCGCGGTCAATATCCCCGGCACCATCCAGAGCCAGCTCGGCTGCCCGGGGGACTGGCAGCCGGAGTGCACCGCCAGCATGCTCGACTACGACGCCGGCGGCGACAAGTGGGCCGGCAATTTCTTCGTTCCCGCCGGTAACTGGGAGTACAAGGCGGCGCTGAACGGCAGTTGGGACGAGAACTACGGCCTCGGTGGCCAACGCAACGGCGCCAATATCCCGCTCAATTTATCCGCGGGGCGCGAGGTCAAGTTTATCTACGACCACGAGACCCACTGGATCGCCGACAACGTCAACAGCACCATCGCCACAGTGGCGGGCAACTTCCAGTCCCAGCTGGGCTGCCCCGGCGACTGGCAGCCGGACTGCCTGCAGAGCTGGATGCAGGATGCCGACAGCGATGGCATCTACACCTTCGTCACCACGGAAATCGCCGCCGGCGACTACGAGTTCAAGGTGGCCCTGAACGAAGGCTGGGACGAGAGCTACGGCAGCTACGGGGCCAATGTGCCCTTCACCGTGGCCGAGGACAATGACGAAATCTACTTCGCCTTCGACGCCGCGACCAAACAGGTGACCGTCAGCAGCAGCGGCATTCCCCGCGGCGACCTGAGCCTGGACAAGGCGCACTGGGTCGACGGCGACACCTTTGCCTGGAATATCTCCCTGCAGGACGGCGACACCGTCAAACTGCATTACAGCGCCGACGCAGGCCTGAAGCTGGAAGCCGACGGCGTCAGCGGCGACGGCGAGATAGTGCTGCAGGCGGCCGCCCTCTCTGAGGCAGTGCAGCAGAAGTTCCCGCACCTGTCCGGCTTCGCCGCGCTGCGGCTGCCCGCCGGAGGCCCATCGATCGGCGACCTGGTGACCCGGCAACTGGCGCTGGCGGTCTACGACAACGAAGGCAAGGTGCGCGACGCCACCGGTATACAGCTGGCCGGTGCCCTCGACGACCGCTTCTACTACGACGGCGAACTGGGCGCGGTCGTCGGCGACGCATCCATCGCCTTCAAACTCTGGGCCCCAACCGCGCGCTCGGTGAAACTGCACCTGTTCGGCGATGCCGCCGGCGACACCGCCGATATGGTGGTGCCGATGCACCGCGACGAAAATACCGGCGTATGGTCCGCGAATGTGGACAAACAGTGGGACCGCGGCTTCTACCTCTACGAAGTGGAGGTCTACTCCTACTTCAGCCGCCGGGTGGAAACCAACCTGGTCACCGATCCCTACTCCCTGAGCCTGTCCATCAACAGCGGCAAGAGCCAGGTGGTCAACCTGGACGACCGCGACCTGAAGCCCCACGGCTGGGAGCGGCTGCGCAAACCGCACCTGGAAAAAGCGGAGGATATCTCCGTGTACGAACTGCACGTGCGCGACTTCAGTATCGAGGACGAAACAGTACCGGAAGGCGAGCGCGGCACCTTCAAGGCGTTCGCCGAACGCCGCAGCGATGGCATGCGCCACCTGTCCGGCCTGGCCCGCGCCGGCCTGACCCATGTGCACCTACTGCCGGCCTTTGACTTCGCCACTGTCAACGAGGACCGCGCTCAGCAGGCGCAGACGCCGGACCTGTCCGCCTACGCGCCGGACAGCAGCGAACAGCAGGCGGCGGTCGACGAGGTGCGCGACTCGGACGGCTTCAACTGGGGCTACGACCCGCTGCATTTCACCGTGCCCGAAGGCAGCTACAGCACCGATCCCGACGGCACCGCGCGCATCCGCGAATTCCGCGAGATGGTGCAGGGCCTGTCCCGCGCCGGCCTGCGGGTGGTGATGGACGTGGTCTACAACCACACCAGTTCCTACGGCCAGTACGACAACTCCGTTCTCGACAAAATCGTGCCCGGCTATTACCACCGCCGCAACGGCGACGGCTTTGTTGAGATGAGCAGCTGCTGCGCCAACACCGCCAGCGAGCACGCCATGATGGAAAAGCTGATGCTGGACTCGATGCTGACCTGGGCCAGGGCCTACAAGGTGGATGGTTTCCGCTTCGACCTGATGGGGCACCACAGCCGCGACAATATCCTCAGGGCCCAGGCGGCACTGCAGTCCCTGACACCGGAAGATGACGGCGTCGACGGCAGTGCCATTTACCTCTACGGCGAGGGCTGGAATTTCGGCGAGGTGGCCGACGACGCCCGCTTCGTGCAGGCGCGCCAGGGCAATATGGCCGGCACCGGCGTGGGCACCTTCAACGACCGCTTGCGGGACAGCGTGCGCGGCGGCAATCCGTTCGGCGGCTACGAGGAGCAGGGCTTCGGCACCGGCCTGTTCACCGACAGCAACGGCCGCTTTCAAGGTGGAGACGGGGGAGGAACCGACGAGCGCGCGACCCTGCTGACACTGGCGGACAAGGTGCGCATCTCCCTGGCCGGCAACCTGGCGGGCTACCCCCTGACCGACGCCCACGGCAACGCGATTACCGGTGCACAGCTGGTCTACAACGGCCAGCCCACCGGCTACACCGCCGACCCGCAGGAATCGATCAACTATATCGCCGCCCACGACAATGAAACCCTGTTCGACGGCGTGCAGATCAAGGCCAGCGCCACCACATCGCTGGCGGAGCGCGTGCGCATGCAGGCCTTCAGCAACTCGTTGGTGCTCTTCGCCCAGGGCATTCCGTTTATCCACGCCGGGCAGGAATTCCTGCGCTCCAAATCCATGGACAGGGACAGCTACAACTCCGGCGACTGGTTCAACGCGCTGGACTTCAGCTTCGACACCGACAACTGGGGCAAAGGCCTGCCGATCGCCGACAAGAACCAGGACAAGTGGTGGATCATGCAGCCGCTGCTGGCCAACCCGGATCTGGCACCGCAGAAAAAGCACCGCCTGTGGAGCAGCGCCCTCTTCCGCGAGCAGTTGGCGATCCGCAACAGCTCGCCGCTGTTCCGCCTGCCCACGGCCGCGGCGGTGGAGAAGCACCTGCGCTTCCTCAACACTGGGCCCGAGCAGCTGCCCGGCCTGATCGCAATGCAGCTGCAGGATCCTGAAGGAGAAGTGGACCGCCGCTACGGGCGGATACTGGTGCTGTTCAACGGCGACGACGAAGCGGTGCAGTTCACCAGCGACAGCCTGCGCGGCCTGCGCCTGAAACCGCACCCGCTGCAGCGCCACTCCGCCGATCCCCGCCTGCGCGAAGCGCGCTTTGAACGCCGCAGCGGCACTCTCCATTTACCCGGCAGGAGTACGGCGGTGTTTGTGGAAGTACACCGCGACCGCGGTGGCCCTTCAGGACAGTAGAGGTGTGATGGGAAGGCCCTGCCACCGCTGGCAGGGCCGCCTGTATCTTACGCCGGGTTGAGGCCGTCGGAATAGGCAAATTCACTCAGTCCCAGTTCCCGCAGTACACCGTCGAGGTGCTCCATGGCCTCCGGCGTCGGGCCGGGATAATCCCCGGCAATCGGCACATTGCCCATATAGCCGATATCCTTCCTGCCCTCCGGCGAGCAGAAAAACGCCGCCATCACCAGTTGCCGGAAGCGGCCGAAGGCGCCGGCGATACGCTTGAACGGCGCCGGTGTCTGCTCGTTGTCGTAGGCGATATCGTCCACGATCGCCAGCTGCTGTTCGCGCTGCAGGTCCAGGAATTTTTTGTCAAAGCGCAGCCCGGCTTCATTGTCGATCCAGGCCAGTGCGGACAGGATGGTCAGCCTGTCCTGCTGCTGATCCCCGTAGGGCGCGCTCACCCACTCGTCGATCACCTCCGGCACCTTGACCTCGCTGGCCGCGGGTAGCTCTCCCTCCCGCGGCAGCAGGATGTCCGACAGCAGCGCCACCTGTGTCAGCTGCTCCGGCGTCAGGGTGCGGGGCCAGGGGAATTCCGACGAGGCTATCAGCTTGGGGTCCTTGCCATAGCCCTCAGCGGTGATGGGAGGCAGCTTCAGTTCCGGCCAGTGGCCGGCAGTGCCCAGGGCTTTTTTGGGCGAGCCTTCGCATCCGCCCAGGCCCGGCAGCGCCACGCTGGCCGCCAGCAGGCCCATCCACTTCAGGGATTCCCGGCGGGTCATGCCGGGCCGGTACTGGTATTCATCTTGCGGAGGGTGTTTGTCGCTCATATCACAGCACTCCCCTATCCAGTTGCCCCGCCAGGTAAGAGGCGTTGCGCATCGCCAGGGTCATGATCGTCAGGGTGCAGTTTTTATGGGGATTCGAGGCAAAGACGCCGCCGTCCATCACAAACAGGTTGTCGCAGTCCCAGGTTTGGCCCCATTGATTGGTGACCGAATCCCTGGGGTTGTCGCCCATGCGCGCCGTCCCCACTTCGTGAATAATCTCCCCGCCCTTGAGGATGGCCTCCTCGGCCGCGGGCAGTTCGCCCACGTCCGCGCCCATGGTGGTCAGCAGGGCCTTGGCGGTTTTCAGGCCGTGGGCCACCTGGTTGATTTCGTGCTGCGACCATTTCCAGTGGAACTTCGCCACCGGAATGCCCCACTTGTCCTTCACCTTGTCGTCAATTTCCATATAGCAGTGTTCGTTGGGCAGCATTTCGCCGCGCAGCGAAAGCCACACGGAGGCGCCGTAGTGGGCCCTGGCGGTTTCCTTCAGCTGGTTGCCGTAGCCCTGAAAATCCCCCGCCACCCAGGAGCCGGGTTCGCGGAAGCCGCTGCCTATCTCGAAATGGTAACCCCGCGGGAAATCCAGTTCGCCCCGCGCCTGGGTCCTGTGTCCCCACCAGGGAATAAACAGGTGGTTGGCGGTGTGGCCGTCCTCGTTGTAGCGGGGGCGGTTCATCAGTGCCGGGATCAGGGCCCCCAGCCCGGCGCCGGTGGAATCCATCAGGTTGCGCCCCAACTGGCCGCTGGAATTGGCCAGGCCCCTGGGATAGCGGGCGCTTTTGGAGTTGAGCATGATGCGCGCCGATTCGCAGGCGCTGGCCGCCAGCACCAGCACCCGCGCCGGCAGGCGGTGCTCGGTTTTGTGCTTTTTGTCGATAAAGGTGACGGCGTTGACGCGGCCGTTATCGTCGACCTCGACGGATTTTACCATGGCATCGGTGATCACCTGCAGGCGGCCGGTGGCCCTGGCCATGGGAATCAGGGAGGTGGTGGTCTGGAAGGCCGCGCCGATGGAGCAGCCGCGGCCGCAGGGGGTGGCGTAGAAACAGGCGGCTCGCTCGTCTTTCGGTCGGGTCAGCACCGCCCTGTGCATGGGTACCGCCCGCATACCCAATTTCTTCGCCGCGGCCGCCACCAGCAATTCCGGCACCCGCGGTTTGGGCGGCGGCTGCAGAATGCCCGGCGACGAATCGGGCATGTCGTCCAGCCCGGTATTGGTGCCGCACACGCCCACCAGTTCCTCGGTCTTGTCGTACCAGGGGGCGAGATCCCGGTATTCGAAAGGCCAGTCGGCGCCCAGGCCGTCGCGGCTCCTGCCCTTGAAATCGTGTTCGCTGAAACGCAGGGAGTAGCGCCCCCAGTGGTTGGTGCGACCGCCCAGCATGCGCGCCCGCCACCACAGGAATTCCGAACCCTCACCCGTGGTGTAGGGCTCGCCGGGCACCGTCCAGCCGCCGTCCACGGTGGCATCGTAAAAGCCGAATTCCTTGTCGCGGGTGCCGGCGCCCATCAGGGGCGCCTCGCCCTTGGTTTTGAACATGGGTGTTTCGGATTTGGGGTCGTAATCGCGCCCCGCTTCCAGCATCAATACCCTGTGCCCGGCCCTGGTGAGGGTGTAGGCGGCCATGGCGCCGCCGGCGCCGGAGCCCACCACCACTACGTCGTAGTCGGGGTATGAGTTGAGGTCCGCCATCAGTCCAGTTCTCTTATTTTTATGTTTTTGAACCACACCTTGTCGCCGTGATCCTGCAGGCCGATACGGCCCTCCCGGGCCACGCCGAAGCCGCTCCAGTCGGCGAATTTGCTCGCCGCCACCAGCTTGTCCCAGGTGCTGCTGCCCAGTACCAGGTTGGTGGTCATGACGCCGTTCTGCCACACCTGCAGCAGATCATCCTGCAGGCGAATGCGCACCCGGTTCCACTGGCCGGCCTTTTTGTGCGACGAGGGATGGGAGGCCACCAGGTCGTACAGGGAGCCGGAGCGGTGGGAGTCGATCTTGTTGTCCGGGTGATCCTCGTTGTCGAGAATCTGTATTTCGGGGGCATTGGAGTAGATATGTTCGCCTCGCTCGTCCGCCAGCACGAAGATGCCGCTGTTGCCGCCGGCGGAGATTTTCCAGTCCAGTTGCAGTTCAAAGTCGCCGTAGCTGGCCCTGGTGAGAATGTCACCGCCGCCCCCGGCGCCCAGGTGCATGGCGCCGTCCCGGATTACCCAGGCCGGGTTCAGGTCATCCCGCTTGAAATTGCGCCACAGGGACATGTCCTCGCCGTTGAACAACAGCTGCCAGCCCTCGGCCTTTTCCGCGGCGCTGAGTTGATTGTCGCTAGCGCTGAGCTGGTTGTCGCCGGCGTTGGCGAGGCCGCTGGCGCACAGGGCCAGCAAAGTGAAGGTTCGGGTTATTTTTTTCATTTTTCAGCCCTCTCTATCAACCTTACCAATCCTAAGGAGATCCACTCGCGGGCGATAACAGCAAATCGGTTTGCAATGCAACAAATTCGGCGCCCATAATATGAGCAACCTCCGCAGGCGACTGTCCGTTATGGGTAAAAGCAGGCCCCACCCGCTATTGCAGCAATTGACCGTAAAGCAGCTGATCGGCGCCTTCGATCTGCTGCCGGATATCCTCTTCTGGGTGAAAGACAGTCAGGGCCGCATCGCGCACGCCAACCGGGGCTTTCTGGAGCATCTGGGCTTCAGGCAGCTGGAGCAGGTGTTGAACAAAACCGATAGCGACTTTGCCCCGCCGCACCTGGCCAAGCAGTTTATTACCGACGACAGGAAGGTCATGGCCGGTGAGCTGGTCACCGAGCGGCTGGAGCTGAACCGGGATAAAAACGGCGAATTCGGCTGGTTTTCCACCTCGAAACGGCCGCTGCTGGACGAGCGGGGCCACACTATTGGCAGTTACGGCATTACCCGGCACCTGGAAAAAACCTCGAAGACCCTGTCCCGCCTGGACGCCATCGCCGAACCGGTGCGTTTTGTGCGGGAAAACTATCCGCACCCTATCAGCGTGGAGCAACTGGCGGAGATCGCCCACCTGTCAGTCAGCGCCCTTGAGCGGCGCTTCAAGAAATACCTGAAGAAGACCCCCGGGCAGTTTATCAACGAGGTGCGCCTGGAAAGCGCCCGCAAACTGCTGATCGAAACCCGCCAGCCCATCGCCGAAATCGCCTACCAGTGCGGTTTTTCCGAGCCCAGTTATTTCAGCAAACAGTTCCGGCGCTTATTCGGTGAATTGCCGTCCCAACTGCGGGATGGCCTGCAGCCACGCTGATTATTGCTGCCCTTCGTCGTTCTCGTCGAACAGGTGCCCCAGCTTGCCCTTCTTGGTGGACAGGTATTTCACATTGTGCGGGTTGCGCCCGGTCTGGTGCGGCAGCCGCTCGACGACATTGATGCCCAGCTCCTCCAGCGCCTTCACCTTGCGCGGGTTGTTGGTCATCAGGCGGATGGACTTGATCCCCAGGTGGTCCACCATCGCCTTCAGGATCGAGTAGTCGCGCATGTCGGCACCGAAGCCCAGCTGCTCGTTGGCCTCCACCGTATCGGCACCGCAGTCCTGCAAATGGTAGGCGCGGATCTTGTTCAGCAGGCCGATGCCGCGGCCTTCCTGGCGCAGATAGAAGATGGCGCCGCGACCCTCCATGGCGATGCGGTGCATGGCGTGCTGCAGCTGCGCGCCGCAGTCGCAGCGCAGGGAGAAGAGGGCATCGCCGGTCAGGCACTCGGAGTGGATGCGGGCCAGCAGCGGCTCGTCGGTATCCATGTCCCCCATGGTGAGCACCACATGCTCCTTGCCGGCTTCCATATCCTCGAAGCCGTGCATTTCAAACATGCCCCAGGAAGTGGGCAGTTTGGAGGATTCCACATAGCGAATGGTCAAGTCTCTACCTCTCAATCTCTAATGGCACCGGAGTCAATGCGAAGGTCCTGATGCCGGGGGCTGTCTGCGGGACTGTTGGCGAGAGGGACCTCGCCGACAAGCCTACAGGGATGTATTCACGGCGTGTCCCGCAGACAGCCCCCGGCATCAGGACCGCCTCTCAGTTCCGCGCGCGCAATATCAATACGCCGCCCTGCTGCTCCATATCCACCCGGCTCAGGAAACTGTTGCCCAGCAGGGTGACATGGGGAAAATCGTCCGCGTGTACCGTGGCATCCACATTGTGCAGCTTGATGCCGCCGATGGTGACGCTGCCGAGGCTCAGTTTGTAGGCGCGGGCCATGCCGCTGGCCGTCGCCACCTGGATCGGCTGGGCCCGCTCCAGGTTCAGGCCCAGGCGGCGGGCGGTGGGGTAATTGAACGCGATACTGGTAGCGCCGGTGTCCACCATCATCGACACGCTGCGGCCGTTGACCCAGGCACTGGTGCTGTAGTGGCCGCGGCTGTCCGGGGTCAGTCGCACCTCGGCGCGGCTGGTCTCTGCGTAGCTGGCGGCCACCGGCGCATCCAGGGTCAGCTTCTGCTCGCGCCCGTCGATCTTCACCCGCGCGTAGCGGGTGGTGGCCTCGATCAGCTGCACCCCCTCCGGGGATTGCTGTCCGGCCTTCAGCAGCCGCTGGCGGCCGTCGATCTCCAGCATGGCACTGCTGCCGAAGAGCCCCTTCAGCTGCACCTGCTGCGCGCCAGCGGCCACCGGCAGGATCAGGCACAGGGCAAGGAGGATATTGCGCATCGGTCTTCCCTAGGCAATGAACAGGGCGGTCAGCTGCAGTACCAGCGCCGCGAATATGCCTGCCAGTATATCGTCCAGCATAATTCCGACACCACCGTGCACCTTCCGGTCGGCCCAGCGGATCGGCGGCGGCTTGGCGATATCGAAGATCCGGAAGAGCACTAAGCCGTACAGTGCCCAGCCCCAGCCGGCCGGGGCCATAAACATGGTCAGCCAGTAGCCCACCATCTCGTCCCAGACGATGCCGCCGTGGTCGTGCACGCCGAGCTTCTCTGCCGCGGCGCCGCAGAGGTAGAAACCCACCAGCGCGGCGGCGATCACCAGACCCAGGTACCAGCCCGGCGACAGGCCGGCGAGCAGCCACCAAAAGGGTATCGCCGCCAGGGTGCCGAAGGTGCCCGGCGCCTTGGGCGACAGGCCGGAGCCGAAGCCGAAGGCCAGCAGCATCGCCGGGTCGCGCAGCAGTTGGCCGAAGGTGGGATTGTGCATATTCAATTTAAAAGTGTTGGTAACCGGCCGCTTCCGGGAACCAGCGTTCGCCGTCCAGCCAGGCGCGCACCCGTTCACCGTTTTCACTTTGGCCCGCCCCCTCGATAATGGTGCCGATGCGCACCGCATCCAGGCCGAGCCGTTCCAACTCGGGAGTTCGTCCCTGCGGGACGGTAAAACACAGCTGGTAGTCGTCGCCGCCGCTCGCGGCCAGTTCCAGTGCGCCCTCGCCGGCCAACAGCCGCGCTATCGGCGCCACCGGCAGCGCATGCAGATCGATATCCGCGCTCACGCGGCTCGACTCGCAGATATGCCCCAGGTCCGCCAGCAATCCATCGGAGATATCCAGGGCGCTGCTGGCCAGTGGCGCAATGGCAGCGGCAGTGGCCAGCTGCGGTTCGGGAAAGTAGTAGGCCCTCTCCGCGGCTTTCCTTTCGCTGTCGCTGGCAAGTTTTTGTCCCAATACCAGCGGTAGCGCAGCGGCCGCTGCACCCAGTGGGCCGCTGACATAGATGGCATCGCCGGCCGCTGCGCCTTGGCGGCGCAGCGGTAATTTGGTGCTACCAGTGACCTGAACGGTTATCGATAGAGGCCCGCGGGTCGTGTCGCCACCCACCAGCGAGATACCGAACAGCGCTGCCGTCTCGAACAGGCCGCGGGAAAATTCCCTCAGCCAGTCCGCATCGCTCTCCGGCAGCGTCAGCGCCAGGGTGAACCACAGGGGGCGCGCATTCATCGCCGCCAGGTCGCTCAGGTTGACCCGCAGCGCGCGGGCGGCGATGGCCGCCGGATCGGCGTCCGCGGGAAAGTGCCTGTCGGCGACCAGGGTATCCACCGAAGTGGCCAGCAGGCCGTCCGCCGGCGGCTGCAGCAGCGCGCAGTCGTCACCGATGCCCAGCACCACGCCCTCGCTTAATTTTTTTGCCCCGGCAAAAAAATCGCGGATGATTTCAAACTCGCCCGGAGCGGCCCGCATCTCAGCCTTTCTTGTCCGCAGCCACTTCCGCAGCGCGCAGGTCCGCCGCGGTCTTGTCCAGTATGCCGTTGATGAATTTATAGGCGTCAGTGGGACCGAACTTTTTCGCCAGCGCCACCGCTTCGTTGATCACCACCTTGTAGGGGACGTCGATGCGGTTTTTCAGCTCGTAGCTGGACATGCGCAGCAGAGCCCGCGAGACCGGGTCCAGGTCTTCGAGCTTGCGGTCCAGGTGCGGGGCGAAGGCGCCCTCCACCTCGTCGAGGTTTTTCGCCACGCCGTGGAAGAGATCGCGGAAATATTCCACGTCCGTCTTGCTCATATCGTTGTCGGCGTGGAACTCGGCCTCGATGGCGTTCAGGCTGGCGCCGGCCATCTGCCACTGGTAGAGGGCCTGCATGGCGAAGTGGCGCGCCTTGCGGCGCGCGGATGCGGTTACGGTCATAGCTCAATCAATCTTGTCGGGGGTTCGCGGCCCCTGCTCAATAAGAAACATCGGGGCGGCCCTGCTACCGGTGGCCGTTTGTTCAACAGCCTAATCGGCAAACGTTTCGCAAACGGCCACCGGCACCAGGGCCTTCTCCCCAACGTCGGTATTGTTCCCGAGTCCCGAGTCCCGAGTCCCGAGTCCCGAGTCCCGAGTATTAAATCTTGCCCAGCAGGGAAACCATTTCCAGCGCGGTCTCCGCTGCCTCACAACCCTTGTTGCCGGCCTTGGTGCCGGAGCGCTCTATGGCCTGCTCGATGGAGTCCACGGTCAGCACGCCGAAGGTCACCGGGATGCCGCTGTTCAGGGACACCTGGGCCAGGCCCTTGGTGCATTCGCCGGCGACGTATTCGAAGTGCGGTGTGCCGCCGCGGATCACCGCGCCCAGGGCGATGATCGCGTCGAACTTCTTGCTCTCCGCGAGTTTCTGCGCGGCCAGCGGGAACTCGAAGGCGCCGGGCGCGTAGTAGATGGTGATGTCCTCGTCCTTGATGCCCTTGCGGCGCAGGGTATCGAGGGCGCCCTCTTTCAGGCTCTCCACCACGAAGCTGTTCCAGCGGCTGACCAGCAGTGCGTATTTGCCCTGGCTGTTGACGAAATCGCCTTCGATGACTTGGATATTGCTCATGATTTTTCCTTAACTTATTCCTGCTCGGCGTTCAGATACTCTTCCACTTCCAGGTCGAAACCGGAGATGGCGCTGAACTTGAACGGTGCGCTCATCAGGCGCATCTTGCGCACTTTCAGGTCGCGCAGTATCTGGGAGCCGGTGCCCACCTGCTTGTAGACGAGGTCCTGGCTGGGGCGCTGCTGCTTGCCGCTGATCAGCCAGTCGATGCTTTCCTCGATTTCCTCGGTGGTCTCATTGTGGCAGATCAGCACCACCACGCCCTTGCCCTCTTCGGCGATGCGCTGCATGGCGCGGCGGAAGGTCCAGGGGATGAATTTCTCGTCGCCGCGGCGGATGGTGAGCACGTCGCGCAGTGTATTGCCCACATGCACACGCACCAGGGTCGGCTCTTCCGGCTTGGGATCGCCCTTGATAAAGGCGAAGTGGCGCTCGCGGCGGGCCTTGTCCAGGTAGGTGCGCAACCTGAATTCGCCGAACTCGGTGTGCACCTTGCGCTCGTTGGTGCACTCGACGGTCTTCTCGTTCAGGGCGCGGTAGTTGATCAGGTCGGCGATGGTGCCGATCTTCAGGTTGTGCTTTTTGGCAAAGGTTTCGAGATCCGGGCGGCGCGCCATGGTGCCGTCCTCGTTCATGATCTCGACGATCACCGCCGCCGGTTCGAATCCGGCCAGGCGCGCCAGGTCACAGCCCGCCTCGGTGTGGCCAGCGCGACTGAGGACGCCGCCGGGCTGGGCCATGATCGGGAAAATATGCCCGGGCTGGACTATGTCGGAGGGCTTGGCGTTGCGCGCGACGGCCGCGCGCACGGTGCGTGCGCGGTCAGCGGCGGAGATACCGGTGGTGACCCCCTCGGCGGCCTCGATGGACACGGTGAAGTTGGTACTGAACTGGGCGCCGTTGTCCCGCGACATCAGCGGCAGGTCCAACTGCTCGCAGCGCTCCCGGGACATGGGCATGCAGATCAGGCCACGGGCGTGGGTGGCCATAAAGTTGATGTCCTCGGCGCGCACCTGCTCCGCGGCCATCACCAGGTCGCCCTCGTTCTCGCGGTCCTCGTCATCCATCAGGATCACCATCTTGCCCTGGCGGATATCGTCGATCAGTTCTTCAACCGTATTTAATTCCATAAATCTCACTTTGTGTTCGCCTGCAAGCAGGCTCCTACAGCAGGTAGATGCGAAGGCCCTGCTGCCGGGTGGCCCCTTGCGGGACAGTCTGCGAGAGGGACCTCGCAGACAAGCCTACAGGGATGTATTCACGGCGTGTCCCGCAAGGGGCCACCCGGTAACAGGGCCGCCCCAAAGCCGGATCACGACTTGTAAAAACCGTGCTTCGCCAGAAATTCCATCGTCAGCCCGCCGCCGTCCGACTCGGCAGCCCTGTCGCCGAGCAGCAGCCGCTCCAGGTAGCGCGCAATCAGGTCCACTTCCAGGTTGACTCGCGTACCCGCCCTATAAGCGTCCATCACCGTTTCCTGCAGCGTGTGGGGCACAATGGTCAGCTCGAACTCGGCGCCGTCCACCGCATTGACCGTGAGGCTGGTGCCATCGACGGTGATGGAGCCCTTGTGGGCGATATATTTGGCCAGGCTGTCCGGCGCGCGCAGGCGGAAGCGCTCGGCGCGGGCCTCGGACTTGCGCCACACCACCTCGCCGATACCGTCCACATGCCCGCTGACGATGTGGCCGCCCAGGCGGGTCTGCGGGGTCAATGCCTTTTCCAGGTTGACCCTGTCGCCGAGTTTCCACTCGTCGACGGTGGCCACAGTCAGGGTCTCCGCGGAGACGTCGGCCCAGTAGCCATCCCCGGGCAGGTCCACCACCGTCAGGCAGACGCCGTTGGTGGCGATGCTGTCGCCGAGCTGTACATCGGACAGGTCCAGCCTGCCGGTCCTGACCCGCACGCGCAGATCGCCGCCCTTGGGCTGCAGGTCGGCGATCTCACCTATGGCTTCGATGATTCCGGTAAACATCAGCGTTCTATGTCAGGAGCCTTCAGCGCTCTATATCAGTGGTCGCAGTGATGCGCCAGTCGTGCCCGACCGCGCGCATATCGGTAATGGTAATCGGCAGCACCGAGCCCATCTGCTCTATCGGCAGTTCGAACAGCGGCCTGGCGGTGCTGCCGAGCAGCTTCGGCGCCATATAGACGATCAGTTCGTCCACATGGCCGCGGTAGAGGAATTCGCCGGACAAAGTGGCGCCGCTCTCCAGCAGCACCTCATTGCACTGGCGGCGCGCCAGCTCTTTGAGCAGTGCCAGCAGGTCCACCCGGCCATTCTTGTCCGCCGGCAGCACCAGCACCTCGGCGCCGGCCTGTTCCAGGCGCTGGCGGCGGGACAGTTCCGCCGCCTCGGTGGTGACCACCAATGTGGGGGCGTCGCCCTGCAATATAAAGGCCTTGGGTGAGGTGCGCAGCCGGCTGTCGAGGATGACCCGCAGCGGCTGTATCTCTTGTATCGCTACCACTAGTGCCGCCTCCTCGGCGGCCAGCAGCTCCAGCGCCATCTCGTCGGCGCGCACATTGAGGTTGGGATTGTCGAAGCGCACCGTCTCCACGCCGGTGACTACGGCGCAGCTGCGCGCGCGCAGCCGCTGCACGTCGGCGCGCGCGGCGGGGCCGGTGACCCACTTGGACTCGCCGCTGGCCATGGCGGTGCGGCCGTCCAGGCTCATGGCGGACTTGCAACGCACCAGCGGCAGCCCCAGGGTCATGCGCTTGATAAAGCCGGGGTTCAGCGCGCGGCACTGCTCCTCCAGCAGCGGGCCCTCCACTTCGATGCCGGCGTCCCTGAGCTTCCGCAGCCCCTCGCCGCTGACCGACGGATTGGGATCCTGCATGCCGTAGACGACCTTTGCCACGCCGGCCTCGATCAGCGCATCGGCACAGGGGCCGGTGCGGCCGGTGTGACTGCAGGGTTCCAGGGTCACATAGACGGTGGTGCCGCGGGCGCGCGGGCCGGCATCCTTCAGCGCCTCGATTTCCGCGTGGGGCAGACCGGTGCGCCTGTGCCAGCCCTCGCCGACTATCCCGCCACTGTCGTCGGCGATCACGCAGCCGACGCGGGGGTTGGGCATGGTGGTGTAGAGGCCGCGCTCCGCCAGCTGTATCGCACGGGCCATCAGTTCGCGCGGGCTCATTCCTTCACCGCTCCTTTCATGTTCATGGCTGAGGGCTCTTGCTGGTCAGCCGCTCGATTTCCTCACTGAACTCGCTGACATCCTCGAAGCGTCGGTACACCGAGGCGAAGCGCACATAGGCCACCTGGTCCAGCTCGCGCAGCTGCTCCATCACCAGCTCGCCGATAGTGCGGGCCGGCAGCTCGCGCTCACCGGTGGCCTGCAGGGCGTGCTTGATCTGGGATACCGCGGATTCCACCCGCTCGGTGCTGACCGGGCGCTTCTCCACCGCGCGCTGGATACCCGCGCGCAGCTTGTCCTCGTTGAAGGGCTCGCGCTGGCCGTTCTGCTTGATCACCCGCGGCAACAGCAGTTCGGCGGTCTCGAAGGTGGTGAAGCGCTCGTGGCAGTCCAGGCACTCGCGCCGGCGGCGCACCTGGTCGCCCTCGGCCACCAGGCGGGAATCGACAACTTTGGTTTCTTCTGCGCTGCAGAAAGGACAGTGCATCGGGGATAGGCCCTTTGGGAAAACGGGCCGCAGTTTACCACAGCCGCACCGCCTAAGGGCGCGGCGATAGGGCGAGCGCAAGTGTCCCTACAACGCCTCGCGCTCGATCAGGCGCTGCCAGAGCTTCTGGCGCAGGGCCAGCACATTGCCCGCGGTGGGTTCGGGTATCCAGGTATTGCCCAGCTCAGCCGGGTCCGGATAGACGATCGGGTTGGACAGCAGGGTCTCGTCGACCAGCTCCCGCGCCTCGAGATTGGCATTGGCGAACTGCGTTTCATTGGTGATCCCGGCGATCACCTCGGGGCGCATCAGGTAGTCCATGAACTGGTAAGCGGCATCTTTATTGGGGGCATCGGCCGGCATGGCCACCACGTCGATCCACAGCGGAAAGCCCTCTTCCGGCATGATGTAGCGGATCTCGAACGGCCTGCCCGCGTCGCGCGCCGCCTGCTGGGCCTGCAGGATATCGCCGTTCCAGCCGTGCGCCATGCAGTGCCTGCCACTGGCCAGGTTTTCCCAGTATTCACCGGAGTCGAAGTCGGCAATATCCAGGCGCACCTTGGCCAGCAGGTTGCCCACCAGGTACTGGTGCGCGCTGCTCATGCTGTTGGGATCCTTGCCCAGGTACTTGAGGCCCACGTCGAAGATCTCTTCCGGCGAGCGCAGCAGGGTCACGCCGCAGTGGGCCAGCTTGCCGAGATTCTGCGGGTCGAACAGCAGATCCCAGCTGTCCGCAGGAAGCTCGCCGCCAAAGGCCTCGCGCACCGCCTGCACGTTGTAGCCGATGCCCACCGTACCCCACAGGTACGGGAAGGCGTACTGGTTTTGGGGATCGGAGCCCTGCAACCGCGCCATAAACCGGGGATCATTGGCGGACCAGCGCGGCAGCCGGCTCCGATCCAGCGGACTCAGCAGCCCCGCTTTCAGGTAGCCGGAGAGATTGTCGGAGCTGGGCACAATCAGGTCGAACTTGCGCCCCTCCTCGATCCACACCCGCTCCAGCTCCTCGATATCGTCGAACTCGAAGTAGTGCACCTCGATGCCGGTCTCCCGCTCGAAATCGGCGATGGTGTCCTCGCCGATATAGTGGGACCAGTTGGCGAAATGCAGCTCCTGTGCCACGGCACCCTGCACGAGGCCGGCTACCAGCAGGACGCCCCAAAAATAGATGATGGTACGCATGCTCCCTCCTTGTCTCAGCCCAGGCGGCCACAGTCCATCCCGCTGCACCAACCAAAGCCGAATTTTTATTCAATTTCCTGAAGGACGCCCATTAAAACAGATTTGGGAGGGGGGCTCACGGGTTGGGAGGAAAAATTTTTCCGATGGGACAGGCATAAAAAAAGCGGCTCCGGAGAGCCGCTTTGCGGTGCTTTCGGCAAACAGATCAGCCTTTGTAGACCGGGAACTGGGCGCAGATATCCAACACCTTCTGCTTCACCTCATTGATGGTCGCCTCGGCGTCACCCTTCTCCAGCGCGTCCAGCACATCGCAGATCCAGTGGGTCAGCTGCTGGGTTTCCTTGACGCCGAAGCCGCGGGTGGTGATCGCCGGGGTGCCGACGCGCAGGCCGCTGGTGATGAACGGCGAGCGCGGGTCGTTGGGCACCGCGTTCTTGTTCACAGTGATGTTGGCGTTGCCCAGGGCCTCGTCCGCATCCTTGCCCGTGTACTCCTTGCCGATCAGGTCCACCAGCATCAGGTGGTCATCGGTGCCGCCGGAAACGATATTGATACCGCGGTCGAGGAAGGTCTCGGCCATGGCGCGGGCGTTCTCCACCACCTTCTTCTGGTAGGCCTTGTACTCGGGACTCATGGCTTCCTTGAAGGACACCGCCTTGGCCGCGATCACGTGCATCAGCGGGCCGCCCTGGCCACCGGGGAAGACGGCACTGTTGAGCTTCTTCTCGATCTCCTCGTTGGCCTTCGCCAGGATGATGCCGCCGCGGGGGCCGCGCAGGGTCTTGTGGGTGGTGGAGGTCACCACGTCGGCGTGGGGGATGGGCGACGGGTATTCACCGGCGGCCACCAGGCCCGCCACATGGGCCATGTCCACGAACAGGTAGGCGCCCACCTTGTCGGCGATCTCGCGGAACCTGCCCCAGTCCATCACGCGGCTGTAGGCGGAGAAGCCGGCCACGATCATCTTCGGCTTGTGCTCCAGGGCCAGGCGCTCCACCTCCTCGTAGTCCACCTCGCCGGTCTCCGGGTTCAGGCCGTACTGCACCGCGTTGTAGATCTTGCCGGAGAAGTTCACCCGCGCGCCGTGGGTCAGGTGACCGCCGTGGGCCAGGCTCATGCCCAGTACCGTGTCGCCCGGGGCGCACAGCGCCTGGTAGACGGCGGCGTTGGCCTGGGAACCGGAATGGGGCTGCACATTGGCGTAGTCGGCGCCGAACAGCTTCTTGGCCCGCTCTATGGCCAGGGTCTCCACCTTGTCGACGTACTCACAGCCACCGTAGTAGCGCTTGCCCGGATAGCCCTCGGCGTACTTGTTGGTCAGGCTGCTGCCCTGGGCCGCCATCACCAGCGGGCTGGTGTAGTTCTCGGAGGCGATCAGCTCGATATGCTCTTCCTGGCGGCGGTCCTCCTCCTGGATGGCTTCCCAGATATCCGGGTCGTAGGAGGCAAGTGTGACTGATGAATCAAACATGGTGTTCCCTCGGTAATGCGGGCTGAGTCAGACAGGGTGAAACTATAGAAAGGCGCGCATTGTACACCAAGGGAATCGGGGGTGCGCAGGTATGACGGCGCGGTCGCGAGCCCGAAGCTCGCGCCGCGCCGTGAAGGAAGGAATCAGAAGGTCAGGGTCATGGTGCCGGACCAGAAGCCGACGTCTTCCTCGATCATGGTGTATTCCAGCTCGATATTGGTGTTGGGACTGTAGTTGAAGCCCACGCCGGCACCCAGGGAGATACCGGTATCATCGCTGCTGGAGCTGCCCACGGAGACATCCTCGTACAGCAGGCCCAGGCGCCCCTTGAAATAGAGGTCGCCGTAGGAGCGGTAGGTGCCGTAGCCGGCCAGGGTCTGGATATCCACATCCACATCGCGGACAAATGCATCCGCCTCACCGCTGATCAGCGAGTTGGTGTACTCACCCTCGAAACCCCAGCCGGAGGGCAGGGTAAAGCCGCCGCGCAGGCCCAGGTTGATCGGGCTGTCGGCGTTGGGCAGGTCTATGTCCATCAGCCCCACGGTGGCGCCCCAGTAGCCACCCTCGGCAGAGGCGGCGGAAGAGCAGGCCAGCGCCAGCGCAGCTACACCTTTTACAATCTTACGCATAGGAATTCCCCAATTTGTTGTTGGTCAATAATTGCGCGGATTCTAACCGCCTTATTAGCCGCCGAACAGTTACCGGGTCACAGAAGTGGGTGGTAATCGCCGCAGAGCATCCTGTGACAGCAACTGTTGTACGTTTGTTCCAAACCGGACCCTTCCGCTGTTGTGCTATCCCGCAGCGGCTTGATCCAGATCAAGCCGCTGCCCCCCGTCCCGACAACAATGGTTGTATCGGAAAATATAGGAAGACCTGGGATGGATGCTATCTACCGGCAACTGTGCTGCGATCACAGACACATGCAGCAATTGCTCGATGCCTTCGAGCAGTTGCTGCACGAGTTGGGCAAATACGACAGGGATCCGGCCACCCTGGGCCTGATACTGGAAGCCCTGGACTACTTCTCGGTCTACCCGGACAAATGGCACCACCCGACAGAGGAGCTGGTGTTCGCGCGCCTGCTGGCCAGGCCCATTCACGACCGCTTCTCAGTGTTGGCGGCGCAGCGGCAACACGAGCGTATCGCCGCTGCCACCAAGCAGATGAGCGCGCTGTTTTACGCGGTGGCCAACGACGCCGCAGTGGAGCGGCGCATGCTGGTGAGCGCCAGCAACGTCTACCTGGAGTTGCAGCGCAGCCATATGGAACTCGAAGACCGCGCCATATTCCCGCAGTTGGAGCTGTACATGACCGCGAAGGACTGGGACCTGATCCGCGCCCAGGTCCGGGAACTACGGGATCCCCGCTTCAACACCGACACCCGGAAGATCTACGAATCCCTGCACCAGTACCTGACCGAGCCATGGCGCGCGGAATCGCGTTCGCATAAGAGGGAAAGAATGAGCTGCTGGGGGGCAGAAGCAGCTGACCTCAATCAAGTGGAAAGCACGCTATCGAACGGCTCCCCGAATTAGCTGTCGCCGTCAAAACTGCAGTGGGTGCCGGCCAGTTCACTGAGGCCGACCAGGTCGAGAATTTCCACTTCGCGCCCACTGGCGCGGATCAGTTGTTCCTTCTGGAAACGGGAGAAGAGGCGGCTGACCGTCTCCGCGGTGAGGCCCAGGTAATTGGCGATATCGGTGCGCGGCATCGAGAGTACGATGCGGCTGGCGGAATAGCCGCGGCGGGCATAGCGGCTGGAGATGTTGATCAGCAGCGCCGCCAGGCGCGTATCGGCGGAGCGCTTGCCGAGCAGCAGCAGGATATCGTTCTCCTGTTTCAATTCCTCGGAGAAGATGCTGTAGATCTGCTGCTGCAGCGCCGGCACCTGCTGTGCCAGCCCTTCCAGTTGGGAAAAGGGCAGCACGCAGACACTGCTGTCCTCCAGCGCCTCGGCGTAACTGGGGTGGCTGCGGCCGCTGTAGGCATCCAGACCCAGCAGTTCTCCCGGCAGCGCGAAGTGGGTCACCTGAGTGTCGCCGTCGGCGGCGATGGCCGCGGTCTTGAAGCTGCCGGAGCGAATGGCATAGAGATTGGAGAAGGGATCGCCGGCGCGGTACAGGGATTCGCCGGCCTTGACGAGCTTCTTGCGGCGGGTCACCTGTTCCAGCCGGTCGATCTCGCCGTCGGACAGGCCCGCGGGCAGGCACAGGCGCCTGACCGAGCAGTTGCCGCAGTTTACCGCTGTCTGTGATTCCGTCATGGGAATACCCGCCCGTGGCCGCAAAGGTATCGTACCGGGGGCAGCGCCCCCTGCTCGGGATACTACACCTTTCACGAAACTAGAGCACACGGGAATAGCGGGCGGCGGTTTCGCCGCCGTGCAGATGGCGGTCGAAGGCCGCGGCCGCATTGCGCAGGAACCAACGTCCGCGCTCGGTGACCCTCAAGGTATCCGCGCCCCAACATACCAGGCCGTCGTCGAACATCGGTCGCAGGCGATCCAGTTCCGCGCGAAAATATTCCTCAAATGGCGCGCCGGCGCGGTGGGAGGCCTCGCCTTTGTCCAGGCGCAGGCGACACATCAGTTCGCCGATCAACCACTGGCGCAACCGGTCGTCCCCGTCCAGCAACCAGCCGCGGCCGATCGCCGAGCCCCGCTCGCCGATCGCCTGGGCGTATTCCTTCAGGCTGTGCAGGTTCTGCCAGTAGCCGTCGCGGCTGTAGCTGATCGCCGAGGCCCCCAGTCCCACCAGCGCGCCCGCGGGCATTACCGTGTAGCCCTGGAAGTTGCGCGCCAGCAGGCCCGCCCGGGCCGCCCTGGCCAGCTCGTCGCCGGGCCCGGCGAAGTGGTCCATGCCCAGAAACTCATAGCCTGCCTCCCCGAGCTTTTGCACCGCCGCCAGCTGCATGGCGATCTTGTCCGCCGGCCCCGGGATCAGGTCGGTATCGATCAGCCGCTGCGCCTTGAAGCGGTGCGGCAGGTGAGCGTAGTGGTAGAGGGCGATACGGTCGGGGGCCAGTTCCAGTACCCGATCCAGGGTGCGCTGCAGGCTGGCGGGATCCTGCCGCGGCAGGCCGTAGATCAGGTCGTAGGAGACGGACTCGAAGCCGCGCTGCCGCGCCGCGCCGGTCAGTTGCGCCACCTGTTCCGGGCTGCAGATACGGTTGATCGTGCGCTGTACCTCGATATCGAAATCCTGGATGCCGAGGCTGAGGCGGTTGAAACCCAGTTCGCGCAGCGTATCCAGGGTGTCGATTTCGAGGGTGCGCGGATCCGCCTCGATGCTGTACTCGACACCGTCGCCGGCGCGCAGGTCGAACACCTCCCCCAGCCCCCGGACCAGGCGGCGCAGGTCACTATCACCGAGAAAGGTCGGCGTGCCGCCGCCCAGGTGCAGCTGCGTCACCGGCACGTCAGCGACCCTGTCGCGGTACCAGTGCGCTTCCTGCAACAGGCTGTCGAGGTAACTGGAGGCTAGCCCGTACTGCTGGGTGATCACCTTGTTGCAGGCACAGAAGTAGCACAGGGAGCGGCAGAAGGGGATATGCACATACAGCGACAGGCTGCGGATATCCCGCAGCGCCGCCCAGGGCTCGGCGCCGTTCAGCGGCGCGAAGCGATCCGCGGTGGGATAGGAAGTGTAGCGCGGACAGGGGCCGCTGTAGCGGGACAGCAGCTCCGCGGAGAGTTCGGTGGAGGGTTCCGCACCGCCTGGGGCAAGCGCCATGACCGGGTACCTCTTGCAGATGGATTTTGCGCGAGCTTACCCGGCCGCCCCAGCCGGCCCCTTGATCCAGATCAACCGCCGTCAGAAGCGAAATGCGAGCGTACCGGACCAGAAGTCGACCTCTTCCTCTATCACCGTATATTCGGCTTCCAGGGTGACGTTTTCCGCGACATTGAAGCCTGCGCCGAGACCGTAGGAAACGTCAGTTTCACTGCCACCGAAACCCCCACCGCTGATATCCTCGTTCAAGTAACCCAGCTTGGCCTTGAAATAGACATCTCCCTGGCTGCGATAGGTACCGTACAGGCCAAGGGTAGAAATCGAGTAATCGACGGTGAACTCGCTGAATCCAGTGTCCACTGAGAGTTCGCCATCGACAACAGACGTGGTGTACTCAGCTTCCATCCCAAAGCCAGAAGCCCAAGTGTAGCCGCCGCGGATACCGACATTAAACGGGTTGTCCACATCGACGCCATCAACTTCATCGGGGGTCAACAAGCCGGCCACTCCACCGAAGTAAGCGCCCTCGGCAGCCGAAGCGCCGGAAGCCCATACCATGGCCAGTACCACTAGAGATTTCCCAAAAGTACGCATAAGTTTCCCTTTCATTTCTTCTTTTTAATAAAAGTTTGCAATAGCGGTGGCGAGTATACTTGCGTCAATGCACGAAGAGTAGCCGCAGGCAATTACACACCACCAAGCGGGCTACAAAACAATTCAAAGACCAATCGCTAATCACTCGTACCCGCCGGCCGGCGAAACAGGTTCTGGATACTGGAAAAATCCAGCCGCTGGTTTTCCTCGCTGCCGCCGTGCAGCTGGTAGAGGTTCTTCGCCAGCGCCCCCAGCGGTGTGGACGAGGCGCTGCCGGCGGCAGTGTCCATCGCCAGGCCCAGGTCCTTCAGCATCAGCGCCACCGCGAAGCCGCCACTGTAACCGCGGGATGCGGGCACATTCTCCATCACCCCCGGGTAGGGATTGTATTTTTCCAGCGACCAGTTGCCGCCGGAGCTGGCTTTCATGATGTCCGACAGCACCTTCGGGTCCAGGCCGTTGTCCACCCCCAGCTGCAGCGCCTCGGCGGTGCCGATCATGTGGATGGCGAGCAGCATATTGTTGCAGATCTTCGCCACCTGGCCGGAACCGGCGGGGCCGGCGTGGAAGATGTTGGCCCCCATCGCCTGCAGGAAGGGCCGCGCCGCGTCCACCGCGCCGGCGTCGCCGCCGCACATAAACGACAGGGTGCCGGCCGCGGCCGCGGTGGTGCCGCCGGAGACAGGCGCATCTATCGCGCGGATACCCCGCTCACCGGCGGCGGCGATCAACTGGCGCGCGTCGCCGGAGGAAATGGTGGAGCAGTCGATCACCAGCGTGCCCGCATCCAGCGCCTGCAGCAGCCCGCGCGCCCCCAGGTAGAGCCCCTTGACCGCATCGCCGCTCGGCAGCATCGAGATCACCACCTCGACGCCCTGCACTGCCTGCTGGGCGTTCTCGCCGCGCGAGCAACCGTTTTCCACCGCCTGTTGCAACGCCGTCTCGGACAGATCGAAGGCGGTGACCCGGAAGCCTGCCGCGACCAGGTTGGCGGCCATGGGGCCGCCCATATTGCCGAGGCCGATAAAAGCGATTTTTTCCATTTAATGCACTCCTTGTTTTTTATTGTTTATTTCCCCCTGGCACCTACGCCGGGCGAACACAAGGTTCGCCTCTACAAGTCGGATAGCGGATTTTCCGCCCAAGGCGCCTGGAAACAGCGCTCGACTTCCTCCGCGGAAATCTCCTCCAGGGTCGCCGGCTGCCACTTGGGCTGCCGGTCCTTGTCGATCAGCAGCGCACGCACTCCCTCCCGGAAATGCCCACTGGCACAGAGGTTGACTGCCAGCACCAGCTCCATCCGGAACACCTGCGCCAGGGACAGCTGCCGGCCGCGCCTCAACTGCTCCCAGACGATCCAGGGAGTCAGCGGCGAACCGGCGGCCAGGGTCGCGGCGGCCTTCTGCAGCCACTGGTCTTCACCCTTATAGCCGGTGATGGTTCTGCAGACTTCCGGCAGGGTCGCAAAGTCGGTCAGGTGCTGAATCTGGTCGTAATGCGCGCGCAGGTTCGACTGCGGCTGTTCCGCCGGCGGCAGTTGCAGCCGCTTCAGGCAGTCGCTGACCAGGCGGTGATTGCGCTCGCTGTCGGCAGTGAAATCCAGGCTCGCCAGCCCCTCCTGGGCGGCCTCCCGCTGGTCACCCTTCAGCATCCGGTCCGCCATGCCGGCAAACAGGGCATCGCTGCCGTTGAACTGAGCCCCGGTCAGCCCGAGGAAGAGCCCCAGGCGGCCGGGCATACGGTTCAGGAACCAGCTGCCGCCCACATCCGGGAAGAGGCCGATGGTCACTTCCGGCATGGCCATGCGCGTGGTCTCGGTGACGATGCGGTGGCTGGCGCCGGCCAGGATGCCGATACCGCCGCCCATGACGATGCCGCCGCCCCAGACCACGATCGGCTTCCTATAGGTGTGGATCTTGTAGTCGAGGCGGTACTCGCGGGAGAAGAAGCCGGTCGTATATTCATAGTCCGGTTGTTCGCCGTAGGCCGCGGACTCACGGTAGAGGGCCACCACATCGCCGCCGGCGCAGAAGCCCTTGTCGCCGCTACCGTCTATCCACACGGCAGCCACGCTGTCGTCCTCCGCCCAGTCGTCGAGCTTCTGCGACAGCAGCTCGATCATCTCCAGGTTGAGCGCGTTCAGTGCCTTGGGCAGGTTGAGGGTGGCGGTCGCCAGGGCGCCGCGGCGGGAAAAAATGACGGGGCCCTCACCCATTTTTTGCTGATTCATCTCTTCTTATTTATTCCGGTAACGTTGCGCCGCAGTTAACCACAGATGCGCGCTCCCGTCAGCCGCGCTGCGACGGTTGATTGTTGGCGGGCTTTTGGCCCAAAGTGCACGGTTGCACTTTTCCATCAACCTGATAAGTTGCGCGCAATTTCTGACCGACTCCCTTACTGGAACCCCAAATGGCCGAATACGTATACACCATGAACCGGGTGGGCAAGGTAGTGCCGCCCAAGCGCGAGATCCTCAAGGATATTTCCCTGTCCTTCTTCCCCGGCGCCAAGATCGGCGTACTGGGCCTGAACGGCGCCGGCAAGTCCACGCTGCTGCGCATCATGGCCGGCGTGGACCAGGACTACAATGGCGAGGCCCGTGCCATGCCCGGCATCAAGGTGGGCTACCTGCCCCAGGAGCCGCAACTGGACCCGGCCAAGACGGTGCGCGGCAACGTCGAGGACGGCGTGCGCGAGGCCATCGATGCCCTGGCCGGCCTGGAGAAGGTCTACGCCGACTACGCCGAGCCCGACGCCGACTTCGATGCCCTGGCCAAGAAGCAGCAGCAGTACGAGGACATCATCCAGGCCTGGGACGCCCACAACCTGGAACACCGCCTGGAAGTGGCCGCCGACGCCCTGCGCCTGCCGCCCTGGGACGCGGACGTGAACAACCTGTCCGGCGGTGAGAAGCGCCGCGTGGCCCTGTGCCGCCTGCTGCTGTCGCGCCCGGACATGCTGCTGCTGGACGAGCCCACCAACCACCTGGACGCCGAGTCGGTATTCTGGCTGGAGCGCTTCCTGCACGACTTCACCGGCACCGTCGTGGCCATCACCCACGACCGCTACTTCCTCGACAATGTGGCCGGCTGGATACTGGAACTGGACCGCGGCCACGGCATCCCCTGGGAGGGCAACTACACCACCTGGCTGGAACAGAAGGAGAAGCGCCTGGAGCAGGAGCAGAAATCCGAGCAGGCGCGCATGAAGTCCATGCAGAAGGAACTGGAGTGGGCGCGCCAGAACCCCAAGGGCCGCCAGTCCAAGAGCAAGGCCCGCCTGGCGCGCCTGGAGGAGATGCAGTCGCAGGAATTCCAGGCCCGCAACGAGACCAACGAGATCTACATTCCGCCGGGCGAGCGCCTGGGCGACAACGTGATCGAGTTCGTCAATGTACGCAAGGGCTTCACCGACCGCCTGCTGATCGACAACCTGTCGTTCCGAGTGCCCAAGGGCGCCATCGTCGGCATCGTCGGCGGCAACGGCGCGGGCAAGTCCACCCTGTTCCGCATGATCACCGGCACCGAGAAGCCGGACAGCGGCGAGATCAAGATCGGCGAGACGGTGCAGGTCGCCTATGTCGAACAGGGCCGCGAGAACCTGGACGACAACAAGACCGTGTGGGAAGCCATCTCCGACGGCCACGACATGCTGAAGATCAACAACTACGAGGTGGGCTCGCGCAACTACGTCGGCCGCTTCAACTTCAAGGGCTCCGACCAGCAGAAGCGCGTCGGCGAACTGTCCGGCGGTGAGCGCGGTCGCCTGCACCTGGCCTACACCCTCAAGCAGGGCGCCAATGTGCTGCTGCTCGACGAACCGTCCAACGACCTGGATATCGAGACGCTGCGCGCGCTGGAAGAGGCACTGCTGAACTTCCCCGGCTGCGCCCTGGTGATCTCCCACGACCGCTGGTTCCTGGACCGGGTCGCCACCCATATCCTCGCCTACGAGGGCGAGAGCGAGGTGGTCTTCTTCGAGGGCAACTACACCGAGTACCACGAGGACTTCGTCAAGCGCAAAGGCGAGGACGCGACCCCGCACCGGATGCACTACAAGAAGCTCAAGACCTGATATAAAAAAGCCCGCGCATGCGGGCTTTTTTATGCCTCGCGCCCGGGCGAACCTTGTGTTCGCCCGCAATGTCGACGGCCCCCAAAGCCGTCTGACTATTGGCGAGCAGTTTCCAGACACCCAACAAATACAAGCAAACCGACATGCATATCTCCGCCCTCTACCACTTCCCGGTCAAATCCCTGCAGGGCCACAGCTGCGAATCCCTGCCCCTGGACCGCTTCGGCGCCGCCGGCGACCGCCGCTGGATGCTGGTGGACGGCGGCGACCAGTTCGTGACCCAACGCCGCCTGCGCGCCATGGCGCGGCTGAAGGCCACCAATATCGGCGGCGGTGTGTGTATCGAAAACGACAGTGGCGAACAGATCGAAATTGCGCAGCCGGACGAATCTGCCGAGCTGCGCCGGGTCACCGTCTGGAGCGATACCGTGATCGCCCGCGACGCCGGGGACGCTGCCGCCGCCTGGCTGAGTGAGCAGTTGCAAACCCCGGTGCGCCTGGTGGCCATGGGGGAGGAATTTTCCCGCGCGCTAAAAGCGCCGCGGGAGGACCGCCAGGTCGGCTTCGCCGACGGTGCGCCGCTGCTGCTGACCGGCCAGGCCTCCCTGGACGACCTCAACGCCCGCCTGGAGGCGCCGGTCTCGATGTTGCGCTTCCGCCCCAACCTGGTGATCGACGGCGCCGCCCCCTTCGCCGAGGACGACTGGCAACGGATCCGCATCCACACCGCCACGGGCCCGCTGGAACTGGAAAACACCCATAGCTGCGCCCGCTGTGCAATACCGGGGCTGGATCCCTTTACCGGCAAGGCCGGCAAGGAGCCGCTGCGTACCCTGGCGAAATATCGACGCGGAGAGGACGGGCAGATCTATTTCGGGGTGAACTGTGTTGTAAAAAGCCCCGTGCCGAACAGCGCCAATCCGGCGGGAATGGTTATCAAGGTAGGCGACGGGGTGGAAGTGGAATAACAGTGCCGTAGGGTGCGCGACCGCCATGGATGGCGGGAGTGCAAAAAGGCAGGAGCATTTTTCTGTCCGCGCGCACCGCATCAAGGCCGGTACGGGCTACAGCCCTTCCCGTGCGCACGGCGCACTCTGCGAAGGCAATTGAGATGCCCTTTTATCGGTGCGCCCGCAGCAGGATATTGCGCGGCGTCAGATGCCGCTCACAGAACTCCCCGATCTGGACCTGCGCCCCCTGCTCCTGCAGGTACAGCGCCCTGTCCAGCACCAGCCAGATCTCCAGCGGCCGGCGGAACAGATGGGTCACCAGTTCCATGCGCCGCACCCTGCGCAATCGCCCGCGCCCCCGCGCCAACCACTCCTCCTCGTCCAGGCTGCCGGGCAGGTCCAGCCCCTTGCGCTCCGCCGCCCAGCGGGCGAAGTCGCCGAAACTGCCCGAGAGTAGGCTCTTTTTCACATTCGGCACCGGCAGGTAGCCGTCCTCGCCGCGCAGCGCACGCTGCAGTTCATCGAAGGCCAGCCGCCAGTGCAGCTCCGTCTGGCGCAACCGGCGCACGCCGGCCCCGGCGGTGACCGTCTCCTGCAGCGGCAGGTGCAAATCCTCTTTCGACAGGGAAACAAGGGCCGATGCCCCAGCCCCGGACAGGGGCGTGAAGGCGCCACCCCGCACCAGGTGATAGCAACAGGGCGACAGGCTCAGCCTGCCACCGCGATTGCGCACCCAGTGGCGCATCAGCTGGACGTGCAGATCTCCACAGGCATGCAGCGCCACCGTATCCTGCCCGGGCCTGACCCAATCACTCGCCCCGGGGGCAAAGGCATCGCAGTGCACGAAGCGCATATCGGCGCCACTGCGCGCAGCCAGTTGTTCGCCCTTCCGGCACAGTTCCTCCTGCCACTCCAGGCTGGTGACCGGTCGCCGATCGCAGGTCGCCAGCAGTCGCCCCAGGTGCCCCTTGCCGGCACACCACTCCAGCAGGGGCTCCCGGGACGGCGGCAAACAGCCGGCAAACGCGAGAACCTGTTCCCACTTGCGTCCGGGGATACCGTAGCCCAGGCGGGCGTCGCATCTGAGATCCCGCGAATCGAAGCGCGGCAAGTGCGCCAGCTCCAGCAGGCGCGGGGCATCCACCACCCAGGAAGCCAGCCACTCGGACGCGGCGGCGATGTCCGCTTCCAGGCGCTCGACTTCATTGTCGGCCAGTGCATCGAGGGCCGCGCAGAGATCCGGATGACTCTGCCGCCAGTATAGATCGCGATGGTAAAAGGGCCTGAACTGCCACCAGTGGCCGTTGGCGGCCAACACGCCGTCCAGTTCCCCGAACCACTGCGGGAGGGAACCCGACTGAAACGACCCGATCCCTTGCTCCATCCGCCAATACCAACCCGTGAGAGAGGGCGCATTCTATATTCAAGTTGTGGGATTTCTGAACAGACAAGTGAAGGAAAAGCATCGTGAGCATCAGCCGCTACTGCGCCGAACTGCTCGAAGCGGCCAGCCGCTACCATGTCCGCTACGGCGACCGCCTCGCCAACCACCTGCCGATGGTGCTGATCGCGCTGGACAAGATGGGCGCCACCCACGAACAGATGCGCCGCGCCTTCGACCGCTCAGTCCCCCACCTGGAGCGGCCGCCAATGCTGCCCCCGGATCCCAATGTGTCCATCGCCGAATGCCGCAACCGCGAGGAACTATTCCCCAGCGCCCTGCGCTACTACGAACTGCAGGTCAAGCAGCACGGCATCGCCAAATGCCTGCGCCGCGAACTGCCGCCACTGCTGCCAGCCATAGCCACCGCCGCCTTCCATCCCCTGATCCGCACCGCCTACGGCGTGGACGCCCGCCACCAGGAGGAAGTCGCCGCCGGCCTGGCCTACTGGAACCTGGAGTACCACACGCTCCCAGCCTGCGAGGAGCTGACCGATGCGCACGCCAGTGAAATACTGCCGCGGCTGGCAGAGCGCTACCCGCTGATCTCGCTGGCGCCGGGCAATATCGCTGATCATATGTTCTCGGTGACACAGCAGCGCGGTTGGATGGAGACGCCGATTCAGCCGGAGCAGCTGGGGTTGGAGGATATTGCGCGGGTTGCTATTGATGCTTATCTAGGAACTGCTGATTTTACTCTGTTGCACGGGGTTACCGGCTGCCATGCGTTGCGGTTGATACTTCCCCACTGTCCGGAGCCGGAAACTGCGCTGCGCTATTTCTGGGCGGGATTGGCTATTGCCTATTTAAGCACCGGTCCCAAGAATATCGCCACCGCCGATAAAAACGGACCGCCAGCGACCTGGAAGGAAATCAAGAAAAATGCCTGCAAGAGCGACGACGATCACGTGATCAAACTCGCCTACAGCTGCTGGCAGGAGTACAGTTTTTACAACTGGCCAGACCACCAGAGAACAACTAGTAAGCTTATCGATGAATAGACTCAGTGTCAGAATCTAAAAAAGCCCCCTTGTCCGAAAACAAGGAGGCTTAAGGTTATCTAGGGGTTGTTATTGTTGATTTATTATTGATTAGAACTTGTAGCTCACACCCGCAGTAACGTAACGACCGAGGACATCATACAGGCCAAGAGCACTGAAAGAATTCACTGCTTCCGGCGGCTCCTCGTCAAATACGTTGCGTACTGACAGGCGGGCACTCAGGTTGTCGTTAAACTGATAACCAACGTAGGCATTGTTCAGCCAGTACTCGGGCACCACGGGGATATCGCGCGACTCCGGCGTATCATCATTATCGACGTTAGCCTTTCCGATGTACTGTGTAGACCAGCTGGCGGTCAGGTTGTCCAGCGTATAGCTCATGCTGATCGAACCCTGCCACTCTGAGAAACCGAGTTCACCTGCGTCTACCTCCAGATCCTTACCGGTCACGGAGAACTGCTGCTCCTTGATATGGTAAGCCTTGAGGCCCAGATCAAAAGAGCCCGGAATACTCCAGTTGGCCAGATCAAAGTTATAGGTCAGGTCAGACTGCACACCTCGGTAGTTGTAGAAACCGGCGTTGCGGTAGCCTGTTGTGAAGTCCACGATCTGGAAGTTCTCATCCCGCACGAAGCTGCCACAGGCCTCATTGCCCTGATCCCCGTCATAACAGGCCTCCATCAAAATGGTCAGAGACAGGAGTTCGATGGCATCTTCAATGTCGATATTGACCCAGTCGACAGTCAACTCGAGGCCTTCAGCAAAGCCGGGCGCCCAGACGAAGCCCCAAGTAGAGGATTCTGCACGCTCATTCACGAGATCGATGTTGCCGCCAGTTTTGCCCAATTGGGTGGCGTTGGCAATAGTGGATTGCCAGGAACCCGGATCGTAATCGAAGCCTGCCGCCGCCGCCTCGGCTTGGCAATTAGCAAGGCGCAGGGCCGGATTTTCGCCCTGTCCCACATACCGTTCGTCACAGGGATCGTTAGCGGACGAGAAAGTCTCCGATAGCGGCAGGAAGGCCTCGGTGACCGCTGGCGAGCGAATGGACTCAGTGACATTACCCCGCAGGGTCAGGGCGCCCACAACCGGCAGATCCAGCATAAAGCGGGTTCCGATACTCCAGGTGTCGTCCCGACCGGCTTGGGAATGGTCCACGTTGCGCCAGGAGCCCTCCAGCTCCATACCTTCGACCACCGGAATCCAATCGCTGCCGATGACCGGAACCAGCGTTTCAGCATAGAACTCCTTGGTATCGAAGCCACCAGACAGCGGCGATAGCGCAGCGGAGCGACCAAGCCCCTGGCTCATAAAGTCGTCCGGTTTGAAGGATGAGAATTCGTCGCGCATTTCGTAACCGAAAGCGATGGACAGAGGCCCTGCGGGTAGATCGATGACCTCTCCCCCCATATTGAAGCTGATCACTTCCTGCTCTAGTTCGCCATAGGTAAAGCCCGGCGTGGTGACATAGTCGATCGCAGCCTGGTCGGTGACTATACCCATCACATTAAGCGGCACACAGTCGGGATCAGAGGACACACAGACAATGTTGCCATTGCCATCGGTGGTGACGTCGATGGCTTTTTCGTAGTTTTCCTGCACCAACTGTGTACGGAAGGACTCGGACTCTGTCTTGCCTTTGTTATAGGAAAAATCCCAGTTCCAGTCTCGGCCCATCAGGTCGAAATCACCCTTGACGCCCAGTACATAGCGAAACATCTCATTCTCACCGCCAGTTGCACCGCTCTGTGCCAGATCATCCATACCCTTGTGCAAGTAGAAGGTACCCCCTGCCGGCACACCGTTGGCCATCAGCAGCTGCCGGTCGGCGTCATTCAGGTACGGATTGTCAATGGAGAGCGGCAGCGCTGCCGAATCGCCACCAAAGAGGCCGGACTGATAGAAAGGCTGTGCATTGGGATCGGAGGACTCCGCGGTGTAGAAATTGACTTCCGCGTAGGCCGTAATGCGATCGGTCAGATCGAAGTGGCCCATACTGTTGAACAGATGGCGCTCGATCGGGGCGCGAATGGAGTCATAATCCTGTAGCAGAAGGCCGTCACCACCCTCGAAATTAATGATATTGCCGGTCGGTTTGCCGATATTGATGTTGGTCAGGTGTCCATCTGCACCAAAACCAATGGGGTTGCCATCCCCATCCACCATGTTTACGCCGAAAGCAAACAGAGGCGGTCCTCCGTCAACGGTAGGGATGCCCTCCTTGGTGACGATTGGAATCGAGCGGCCTTTTCCGAAGTACCTGTCTACGATGCCGTCATCCGGACCAGCGCTGTCTGGATTTTCAAAGAAGTAGTAATAGTCGCGAGTAAATGCGCGATCATTCATCAGCACCGCGTCAGTCTTGTTGTACTCGTAACTGGCTACAACATTGCCACGACCACTGGCAAAATTTTGGCCAAATGTAATGGAAGCCTTGTGATCGCCAGCGTCGTTTTCACCTTCAGCAAAGCCCGTGGAGAAATCAGTCTCGACACCCTCGAAATCGTCTTTCAGAATGACGTTGATGGTACCGGCTATTGCATCTGACCCGTAGATGGGCGCGCCGCCGATAGAGATTACTTCAACCCGATCGATTAACGCAGTGGGCAATGAGTTCAGGTCCACCTGCAGACCGCCAGTGGCACCGAATGCAGAGGGTGCATTGGAAGACACTACGCGGCGGCCGTTCACCAGGGTCAGGGTCCGCTGGGAGCCCAGACCATAGAAGTCCGCATAGCTCTGGCCGACATTATTGGGATCAGATTCCGTGAGACTGGTGCCGGACGGTGCCATCATCGGCAGGCTGTTTAGCGCGTCGGCCACATTAGTGAAGCCGTTGGTATCGAAAAAGCCTTTGTCAAGGCTGGTGGCCGGCTGCATGGTGTCGTAGCCAGCCCGTGGAATCCGGGATCCGGTTACATAAACCTCTTCCAGCTGGACCACTTGATCTTTGTCACCTCCTTCCAGATCTTTTGCACTTGTATCCTGCGAATAGGCAGGCATGGATGGAACCATTATGGCAGCTGCGGTGAGACCAAGAGCCCCCTTAACAGCGGCAGATAGAAGGTTCTTCTTCATGTTGATCCTCTTTTATCCTTGAATTTATATGTTCGTTATTATTAACAAGTGGCGCCCCCCAGCGGCCACTTCATCCCAACATCAGTTTGACGAGTGGTAGGCAATACCCCTCCAATGAAAATGACCAAAGATTCAAAAGGTTACTAAAGTTGCACGCATCCGAGCATTTCAAGGACATCCAACCCACAGGAAATCCGCATGGCCCTAACTCCCTCCACCATGATCCCCCTCGGCACATCCATGCCCGACTTTTCCCTTCCCGATCCGACGGGGAACATTCACGACAATAAAGACTTCCCAGAACAACCTGTATTAATTGCCTTTATCTGCAACCACTGCCCCTACGTAAAACATATTGCCGCAACCCTTTCCGAATTTGCACGAGAGTGCAAAGAAGCAGGGCTGACCATCATCGCCATCAACAGCAACGACTTCGAGACCTACCCCGAAGACAGCCCGGAAAAAATGCAGGAGGAAATCGCCGCCCGCGGCTATGTGTTTCCCTATCTGGTGGACGAGAGCCAGGAAGTGGCGCGGGCATTCGGTGCGGCCTGTACGCCGGATTTCTTTTTATATGACAGGGATCGCAAGCTGGTATACCGGGGGCAGTTCGACAGCAGCCGGCCGGGGAACAATGAGCCGGTGAATGGGCACGATCTGCGCGCGGCGGTGGATGCGGTGTTGGCGGGGGAGAAGCCCAGCGGGGAGCAGGTGCCTTCGATGGGGTGCAATATCAAGTGGAAGTGAGGGAGGTACTCAATGCCCTCTCCCCCGGCCCCTCTCCCGCAAGCGGGAGAGGGGAGTAGAGGCGGAGTTACTTGCGCAAAAACTCCACCATCCACTTGGCGACAGTGCTCTCGTGGATATCGTTCTGCAGCGAGGCGTGGCCCTTCTCCACCAGTTCCTCGCCGAAGGCCTCCTTGCGCAGTTCCATCAGGCTCTTGGAGTAGGTCTTGGTGAACTCCGGGTGGGCCTGGAAGGTGAGCATATGGTCGTCCACCTGCACCATGGCCATGGGGCAGAAGTCGCTCCCGGCCAGTACTTTGGCACCGGGCGGCAGCTCCTCCACCTGGTCCTGGTGGCTGACCAGCAGGCTGAAGCTCTCCATCGGTTTGGACATCCAGGAGGGGGTCTCCTGCAGTTCGTAGCTGTGTACACCTATGCCCCAGCCCTTGTCGGACTTCCGCGTCCTGCCACCGAGGGCCTGGGCGATCAGCTGGTGGCCGAAGCAGATGCCGATGGTGGGTTTCCTGGCGTCGTGCAGCTTGCGCACGAACTCCATCAGCGGTGGAATCCACTCTTTGTCCTCGTAGACGCCGGTCTTGCTGCCGGTGATCAGGTAGGCGTCCACCTCGTCGATATCCGCCGGGTAGTGGCCGCGCTGTACCTCGTAGGTCACAAACTCCAGTTCCGGGTCCTGGCTGCGCAGCAGCTCGGCGAACATTTCCGGGTACTCGCCGAATTCGCCCACCAGCTCCTTGCGCACGTCGTCGGTTTTCAAAACGCCAATTTTCATTGTTTCACCGCTGAGTTCTGCTATCGGTTGTCGGTTGAGAGTGCGGATTATGGCATATCCAGGGCCGGTCTTGCCCCTCACTCCTCGCCGCCGGAACCCACCGGCGCAGGTCGCCAAACGGCTCCCGCGTCTAAACTGACAAATAGGAAGTCCCCTGTCTTCACGGAGCGATCCCCCATGAAAGCCGCCAGTCTTCTCGCCGCCATCGCCCTGGTGCTGGGCACCGGCCAGGCGCTCGCCGACGACGAAAAGGGCAGCGCCCTGATGCGCATCGGCGTCGGCTGGGCAGCCCCGGAAGACGACACCAACTGGCTGCGGCTGGACGGCATTCGACTGGTGGGCATGCGCGCCTATATGGTCGACGGCCGGAGCGCCACCTTTACCGGCAGGTGGTTGTTTGCCGACCGCTGGACAGTCGGCCTGCTGGCGCCGTTTCCATTGGATCAGGACCTGGGGATGTCCCCCGGACTACCGGCCCCGATCGACGGCCCGGTGCAGGGGCCCATCGATCTGGGGATAGGTATCGCCCTCGGCCGCGACAGGCAGTGGCTGTTCAACGCTGCCGTCTGGTATCTGGATATCGACGGCGACGCGACTATCCGCTTTCCCGTCAGCGGCGGCACCGGCCGTCGCAGGACCGGGCAGAGTATAGATCCCTTCGTCTATTCGGTGGGTATCGGCTACCGCTTCTGATTTCCTATCGCGGTTCGTCCAGCTGCAACTTCCGATACAGGAATTCCGCCAGGCGCCGCCCCAGCGGCATCTTGCTGCCGCCGTCGGCGAGGCTGGCAAACACCACCACCCCGACCGGCACCCGTGCGCCGAAGCCCAGCACCAGCTTCGGGCGCCGCCGCGGCGACCGGCCATCTTGGGATGAATGACCGCAAAAGGCGGCGGGTTCCCGTAAAGTCATTCTGAAGTACCTGACTTTTGTGTATGATCGTCCGCTTTTAGCGCATTTTTCAGCCAACTATGGATTCGGCTGGCGACCGGGCGAGAAAACCGAGGAGAGCAGATGAACACAACGACATCCTCCAGCGAGCGGCAGGCCCCGGCCGCCAACAGGACCGCCTTCACCCGCTTTCTCGATGCGGTGGAGTGGCTGGGCAACCTGCTGCCCCATCCGATCACCCTGTTCGCCCTCTTCGCCGTGGGTGTGGTGCTGCTGAGCGGTGTGGCCTCCTGGTTCGGCCTGTCCGTCGCCGACCCGCGCCCGGTGGGTGCCGCCGGCCGCGACGCAGACGGCGTGATCGAGGTATTCAACCTCTTCTCCGCTGACGGTCTGCGCCTGATCGTCACCAGCCTGGTGAAGAACTTCACCGGCTTTGCCCCCCTGGGCACCGTGCTGGTGGCCCTGCTGGGCGTGGGTATCGCCGAGCACTCGGGGCTGCTCAGCGCCGCGGTGCGCGGCCTGGTGCTGCAGGCTTCCAGGCGCACCGTCACCGTGATCGTGGTATTCGCCGGTATCATGTCCAACACCGCCGCCGAACTGGGCTATGTGGTACTGATCCCGCTGGCGGCGATGATCTTCCACTCCCTCGGCCGCCACCCGTTGGCGGGCCTGGCCGCCGCCTTCGCCGGTGTCTCCGGCGGCTACAGTGCCAACCTGTTGCTGGGCACCGTGGACCCGCTGCTGGCCGGCATCACCGAATCCGCCGCCCACATGATCGACCCGGCCTACACCGTGGGCCCGGAAGTGAACTGGTTCTTCATGATCGCCAGCACCTTCCTGATCACCGCGGTGGGCAGTTGGGTGACCATCGCGATCGTGGAGCCGAAGCTGGGCAAATACGACCCGCGCGAGGCATCCGTGGACCTGTCCAAGGACAAGATGGGCAGCCTGACCGACGACGAGAAGCGCGGCCTCAAATACGCCGGCCTGGCAGTGTTGGCCGTGTCCGCACTCTTCGCGCTGTCGGTGGTGCCCGAGTGGGGCGTGCTGCGGGATCCGGAGACTGGTGCCGTGGCCGGCTCCCCCTTCCTGAAGGGCATAGTCGCGCTGATCCTGGTGTTCTTCGCAGTGCCCGGTTTTGTCTACGGCCGGGTCACCGGCTCGATGAGAAACGACCGCGATGTGATCGATGCAATGTCCCGGAGCATGGGCACCATGGGCATGTATATCGTGCTGGTGTTCTTCGCCGCGCAGTTCGTGGCCTTCTTCAAGGTCACCAACCTGGGCACCATCTTTGCGGTGCTGGGCGCGGACGCGCTGCAGAGCATCGGCCTGACCGGCCCGCTGCTGTTCCTGTTCTTTATCGTGATGTGCGGCTTCGTGAACCTGATGCTGGGCAGCGCCTCGGCGCAATGGGCGGTGACCGCCCCCATTTTCGTGCCCATGCTGATGCTGCTCGGCTATGCACCGGAGGTGATCCAGGCCGCCTATCGTATCGGCGACTCGGTGACCAATATCATCACGCCGATGATGAGCTACTTCGGCCTGATCGTCTCCTTCGCCACCCGCTACAAGAAAGACTTGGGCATGGGCACACTGATCGCGACCATGATTCCCTATTCGATCTTCTTCTTCGTGGGCTGGACGGCGCTGTTCTTTGTCTGGGTATTCGCCTTGGGACTGCCGGTGGGACCGGGGGCGGCAACCTACTACAGCAACTGATCAGGATGGGGCCGTCAGGCAAGGTTCAGTTGCCAGGAGACGCCGAAGCGGTCATCGGTCCAGCCGAACCTCTCGCTGAAGCCGTAGTTGTCCAGCGGCATCAGCACCTTCCCTCCCTCTGCCAGTCCGGCAAAGATCCTTTCCAGCTCCGCCGCGTCTTCGCAGTCCACATAGATTGAAAACGACGGCGTGAAAGTAAATCCGTGCTCAATCGGCGAATCGATACATTTGAAACGCTGGCCACCCACGCGGAACTCCGCCAGTCGCACCGAGCCCTCCGCTCCCTGCTCGTCGGGGCCGTAGCGGTCGACTGAAAGGATCTCCGAGTCGGCGAGGAGGGAAACGTAGAAATTCATCGCCTCTTCGGCCTTGCCTTCGAACATCAGGAAGGGGGCCACTAAACGGGTCATGGCTGGGGCTCCAGTCGCTGTTCGTACTCCGCCTCAAGGCGCGTGTGTTCAGCCCAGAAACTCGGCGGCGCCTCCCCGCGCAGCCTGGCCACCAGGATGTCCAGGTGGGTGTGCCAGCCGGCGGATACGCTGAGCATCTCCTCGCGGGAAGCCAGGCGGCTGTGGGTCACCACCAGCAACACCTGGTCCCCTTGCGGTGTCAGCTCGAAGCGCACCTGCGATTCGGCATCGGTGGGACTGCCCCAGCCCAGGACGAGAAGCTGCGGTGCATCACAGTCGATAACGCGGCCGTGCAATGTCACCTCCTCGCCGCAATCGGCGTATTTCTCCGGTGCCCTGTCATCGCTCTGCGACAGATCGCTGTTGTGGAATACCAGCTCCAGCGGCGCGCCGCCCCGCTCCGCCAGTTCGCCGGCGGCCAGCCACTGGCGCCGCTTGCCGGAATCCACCAGGTAGCGCCACACCCGCTCCAGCGGTCCCGGTAGCACTCTCTCGATACGCACCGTATCCGGCGCTGTTTGTACTCCGTAGTCACTCATGGTCCAGCTCCCTGTCTCGATATTTACTTTTTGCCGCTGTCGCCGCTCCCGGCCGCGGCGGCATCCTCCGCCCGCAGCAGAGCCTCGAGCTCGTCCAGGCTGCGGGTCCAGAACTTCTCATAGTGGCGCATCCACTCCATGCCGCCGTGCATCGGGCGCGCGTCCAGGTGGCAGATATGGGTGCGTCCCCGCACCTGGCGCCGCACCAGTCCGGCGCGCTCCAGCACCTTGACGTGCTTGGAGGCCGCCACCAGCGACATATCGAAGGGCCCCGCCAGCTCGCTCACACTGAGTGGCGCCCGCGCCAGGCTGCGCAGCATCGCGCGCCGGGTCGGGTCGGCGAGGGCGTGGAAGACGGCGTCCAGCTGTTCATCAGTATCGTTAACCATGTGGTTAATTTTAATCCTGCTGCAAGCAAATTGCAAACCAAATGGTTAACTATTGGCGTAAATTTCTACCTCAGTGATGACCTGGTCCCTTGTGCATTCGTCGCAAAAAGCACTCACTTCGCCTGACCAGGCAGCCGCAGACACTTCACAGGCAGGGGGGATTGTTTTTACGGGAAACTTTCACCAAGCGGGAAAAAGAAAGAAATAAACGCCAATCAATTAGGAAAAAATTCCACTTGTGGAAATTTTCACGAAATTGAACCCCAATCGAGCCTCACCGCCACTCACCTCAATGTCACCAAAGGCCAAATTTGTGTCCCAGAAAAACCGGTAACATCTTCGCCCGGTTATTAACTTAGAACCCAAGCCAATAAACCCGACGGCCATGCGCCTTCGGGTTTTGGACAGCGAAATCACAGGAACTCCGAGAAGAACAATATGAGGAGGTCGGTCATGACTCCCGATTGCAGCCGCCTAGCGCCGCCCGCCCACCGGCGAAACCGGCCGGGCCGCTCATTCGCTGTCGGCCCAACTCCCGTACCCGTGCTCCTCTCCCACAGCGCGCGTTCGCATCGCCGGAGCGGAGCCGGGTCTCCCATTCCAGTATTTCGCCATAGAAAACACTAATGACAACAACTACTCGGCCGGAAGCTGTTCCCGATCAGCCGCCCGGCACGACGGGGCTTGCCTCGATATTTTCGAGGCACATTTGGGGTCCACTGGAATATGACACTGCTGATCAGAACCACTTCATTGACGGGGTTCCATGAACTGGTTACTCGGCTCAATGGCAATGCGGACGCACTCCTGCGCCGCTTCAATATCGAACCGCACAAGGTAAAAAGTCTCACGGGAGTACTACCGTTTCAAACCGCCATCAACCTCATTGAAGAAACGGCGCGGCAGCTGAACTGCCCGGATTTCGGCCTGCGCCTGGCGCAGCAGCAGGACCTGATGATCCTGGGCCCGCTGGCGGCGGTGGCCCTGAACGCGCCCACCGTCGGGGACGCGCTGAAAGCGATCATCAACTGCCTGCACTACTACGCCGGCGGCCTGCATATGGCCCTCGAGAGCGACGGGGAGACAGGGCACAGCACACTGTCGTTCGACACAGCCGAGGAACTGCCAATCTCGCGCCAGAGGGCGGAGCTGACCCTGGGCGTTGCCCACAAAACCCTGACGATACTGGGCGGCGATGACTTCCACCCCCAGGCGGTTTGGCTGAAGTGCGACGACCCCTTGCACGGCAGCTACGGGGAGTTTTTCGGCGCACCGGTAGTTTTTTCCCGGGACCGCGACGCGCTGTTACTGAGCGCCGAGCAGCTGGAAAAAAAGATAGAGCAGAATGACCCGCTGCTGCATCAGTACCTGAGTGATTACATCAATGATGCGTTGCGGGACAGGCCCATGGACCTGGAACACCAGGTGGAACAGCTGATCTACTGGCTGATGCCGATACAGCGCTGCAGTCTGCAGGAGGTGGCGAACCAGCTCGGGCTGCACAAGCGCACACTGCAGCGCCGCCTCGCCGAGCGCTCGATCATCTTCGAGGAACTACTGGACAGCATCCGCCGAGAGCACACTGAAGGCTACCTTTCGGGGCCGGATATGCCGATGACACAGATTGCGGCCCTGCTCGGTTACCGGGAACAGAGTTCCTTCAATCGCGCCTGCCGCCGCTGGTTCGGCACCACGCCACTGAAGATGCGCCGGCAGTTGCAGAAAAGAGTGGCCGCCGGGCACTCGGCGGACAACGCAGTGCAGAACTGCCGGGGAGGCGGCGCCGGCCCCCATTCCGTCTAGGCGGCTCAGCGCGGAGCTCGCCTTGCAGCGAAATTCTTAAATCGTTATCTTGTCTGGCACTGCCGGGTATTACCGTGGCACAACTGATAGGAAATCAGGCAAGGACAAATAATAAGGACATTTATCCCTTCCCCGATCACCGCCACTCCAGTGAAACCACCCTGTCGCAACAGGTTTCACTATTTCAAATGCGAGCCGCCCACAACAGGCCTCGCCCTTTCGCCTGTGCCCCGCCTTTATCCGCGACGGCATAGTGCACTCACGGATGTATAAGCACGAAAAGGAGCCAGCCATGCAAATTCCAGATTCCGCTTTTTTCCCCATACCTGCGACACCGCAACGCCGTCTCGCCCTGTCGGTCGCGCTCGCCGCTGTACTGTCCCCCCCGGCGTTTGCCGACCAGCAGTCGGTGATCGAGGAAGTCTCGGTCACCGCCCAGAAGCGCGAGCAGTCGGTACAGGACGTCTCCGTCGCCGTCAGCGCCTTTTCCGGGGACGCCATCGACAGGATGGGCTTTGAGGAAGGACTGGATATCACCCAGCAGGTACCGAACATGAATTTCTTCGCCATCTTCGGCGAGGCGTCCAGCCCCTCGGTCAGCCTGCGCGGCATTAGCCTGGTGAATTTTTCCGATTCCTGGGAATCGCCGGTTTCCATCTATGTGGACGACGTCTATCGCGGCAACCCGGCGGGCTCCGCCATCCAGCTGTTCGACCTGGAGCGGGTGGAGGTGCTGCGCGGCCCCCAGGGTACCCTCTACGGGCGCAACACCACCGGCGGCCTGGTGCACTATGTGTCGCGCAAACCCACAGAGGAGTTAGCAGCGACTGCCAGCGTCGGGGCCGGCAGCTACTCGGAGCGCATTGTCGAGGCCACCGTCAGTGGGCCTCTCAGCGATTCGGTGCGCGGGCGCGTGGCGATAAAGAGCACCCGGAACGACGGCTGGCAAACCAATGTCGTCAGCGGCGACAAGCTGAACGACACCGACAACTTCGGCTATCGCGCGCAGTTGGACTTCGATCTCGGCGACAGCGGCAACCTGCTGCTCAATGTGCACGGCAGTGAGGCCGATCAGCAGTCGGTCGGCTTTGCCCATATGGGCTACCTGGAGGCGCCGGACGAAGGCGCGGCCACCTGCTCCGTCAGCCGCATCCAGGATGGCGAGTGCACCAGTGCCACCTTCGGCATGACCGGCGCCGAGGCGGTAAACGGCCATTTCGATCCGGAGCATGTCGCCGCCAGTGCCAGCGATGGACTGGCCACAGAAATCGATACCTTCGGCAGCTCCGCCACCCTGAACTGGGATTTCGACAATTTCAGCCTGACATCGATCAGCGCCTACGAGGAGCTGGACAAGTTCCTGCAGGACGACGGCGACGGCACGCCTATCATCTGGTTCGACGAGCAGTACGCAGTGGACGCGGAACAGTACACCCAGGAAATCCGCTTGAACGGCAGCAGCGAAAACAGCACCTGGGTGACCGGCTTCTACTACTACAAGGACGACCGCGGCCTGGTCACCGAGGCGCCCACCACCGCCGACGGTCTCTGGCACCGGGAAATCGTCGCGCTGGACAGCGAATCCTGGGCTCTGTTCGGCCAGCTGGAATACGACCTGAGTCCGGCGCTGACCCTGGTGACCGGCCTGCGTTATACGGAAGAGGAGCGGGATTTTGTGCAGGATTCGGGCCCGAGCTTTTACGACCCGATTTCTGTCGAGGACGACCTGTCGGAGAGCGCCACCACCGGCCGCATCGGCCTGGACTGGCGCCCGAGCGATATCACTCTCGCCTACGCCAGCCTGTCCACCGGCTTCAAAAGCGGCGGCTTCTCCGGCAGCTACAACGCCTCACTGGAGGCCACGCGCCCGGTGAAATCGGAGGACATCACCAACTTCGAAGTGGGTGTGAAGACCACACTGGCCGAGCGCTTCCGCGTCAACGCCGCGGCCTTCAACTACACAGTGGAGGGCTACCAGGCACAGGTGTTCCTGACCGTCGCCGACGGCAGCGTGATCACCAACGCCGGCGACGTCACCGGCACCGGGGCGGAAATCGAAATCACCGCGCCCATCGGCGACAACTTCGAGCTGATTGCCGGCGCCGGCTGGCTGGATACCGAGTTCGACTCGGACAAGATTTTCCAGGTGGCCGGCGACCGCTACACCCTGGACGGCAACGAGCTACCATCGGCGCCTGAACTGACCTACAACCTGGTGGCCCGCTACTACCTGGACCTGGGCGGCTCTGGCGAACTGGTATTCCAGGGGGACTACGCCTGGCAGGCGGAACACTTCCTGCAAATAGAGAACGATCCCTACTCCCGCCACGACAGCTACGGCCTGGCCAACGCCAGGATCAGCTGGCACTCGCCCGCGGACGCTTACAGTGTGGAGGCTTTCGTCCGCAACCTGGCCGACGAGCGCTATTTCACCTACCAGAATACCCTGGGCAGCGACTGGGGTTACGGCGTCTGGGGGCAGCCACGCACCGCGGGTGTGCGCTTCAACTGGAGCATGTGATCGGGGCAGGAAGCCCCCTCCCGCAGAAGTACCGCGGGGGCCTCTGCGGCACTAGGCCGGGGCCCGGGCGGCCCTGCTACCGGCGGCCGCCCGGGAAAAAGCCTCATCGGCAAACATTTCCCGGGCGGCCGCCGGCATCAGGGCCTTCGCATCCGGCTTCGACGCTCTTTTCCCGACTCCTGAGGATGAGTCGTTACGATTTTTGTAGGATGGGCAAAGCGTAGCGTGCCCATCAACACCGTAAAGATGCGCGCGTCACTGCGCTCCTTTCCTATCCTACAGGGAGAAACAGCTCAACTGAGAACCACCGCAATTACCACTCGATGCCCTTGCGCGCGGCAATGCCCTCATTGAAGGCGTGCTTGAGTGAACGCATTTCGCTGACGGTATCGGCAATATCCTTCAGGTACTGCTTGGCGCCGCGGCCGGTGATGATCACCGTCTGCTCCTGCGGGCGCTGCTGTATCGCCTCTATCACTTCCTGCTTTTCCAGCCAGTGATAATTCAACGCGTAGGTGAGCTCGTCGAGTACGACAAGATAGACGCTCTCGTCCCGCAGCGCAGCCAGGGCCTTTTCCCACAGCGCGCGGGCGGCGGCCTTGTCCGCCTCGAAGTCCTGGGTTTCCCAGGTGAAGTCGGTGCCCATTTCGTGCCACTGCAGCGGATACTTATCCTGCGGCAATTGAGTGAGCAGGTTTTTCTCCCCGCACTCCCAGACGCCCTTGATGAACTGCGCCACCACCACGCTGTAGCCGTAGCCCAGGGCGCGGGTGACGGTGCCGATGGCAGCGGTGGTCTTGCCCTTGCCGTCGCCGGTATAGAGGATGACGATTCCGCGCTCCTTTAGCGCTTTCGCCACGCCGGCGTCGACAATTTCCTTGCGCGCCTGCATGCGCTTCCTGTGGCGTTCGGCTTTTTCTTCCGCGGTGCTCATGGATAGGACTTTGGGTTGAAGTAGGAAAACCCATTGTAGGAGCGGCCCATGGCCGCGATCCAGTCCGCAGATTGCACTGACACTGATCGCGGCCATGGGCGGATGGCCGCCCCGCCGCTCCTACAGGGAGACCCAGATTACAGGGTCAGCTGCACCCCCGCATAGACCGCCGCGCCGGCGTTGTAGTAGCCGGCCACCTCGCGGTAGTCCTCGTCCAGCACATTCTCACCGCGCAGGGTCAGGCGCACTTTCTCGGTCAGGCGGTAGGCGGCGTTCAGGTCCAGTTTGCCGTAGTCGTCCAGCATTGCACCGCTGAAATCCAGGCGGTCCTCCACGCGGCGCCAGTTTCCGGAGAGCGTCAGCCTGTCGCCGAGCAGGCGGTGGCTCAGGCCAAGGTTGTAGACGCGCTCGGGCACCTGCGCTCGCTGCTCGCCGTCGGGCGTCTCGGTATCCAGCCAGGTGCCGCTGAAATTCCACTCGAGACTCTCACCCAGCTGTCCGGCCAGCGACAGCTCGACACCCTCGGACTGGCTGTCCCCATCGATCTGGTAGTAGCTCCAGGAGGAGAAGTCGTAGTCGATCAGGTCGGTGATCTCCTGATCGAAGTAGGTGAGCTCCGCGCGCAGCTGCCGGGCCAGCTGATACTCGAGGCCGAATTCGTAGCCGCGACTCAGCTCGGGTTCCAGTTGCGGCAGGCCGGGCAGGCTGTTGGTGGACAGTTCATAGGGGCTGGGGGCGCGGAAACCGGTACCGTAGCTGGCGCGATACTTCAGTCGCTGGGTTTCCCCCAGCAGCACCGGGTAGGCCGCGGAGGCACGCCAGCTGGTATGGTTGTTCTCCTCCAGATTGTCGCGGCGCAGGCCCAGGTTGTAGTAGACGGTATCGGCGATGGATGACTGCCACTCGGCAAAGAGGCCGAGGCTGTCCACCTCCTCGTCACTGAAGCCGTTATCGAACTCCATCTGCTCCCAATCGCCGCCCCACACCAGTTTGCCGGCGCCGACGCGGGCGCTGCCCAGGTAGCCCAGTTCCTGCACCTCACCCTCGGAGACGAAGCCGTAATTGGGCAGCTCCCGGGTGAGCTGCTGGTTTGCCAGCGACAATTCGTGTTGCCACTGGTCGTCACGGTAATCGGCGGCCAGGCGCACAGTGTCCTGGGTGTAGACTTCCCGCTCATTCACCACGAAACCGTCGTAATGCACGTCCGCATCGGTGCGGCCGAAGCGCCCTTCCAGGGAAAGCTCCGGCGTCAGATGGTAGCCGAGGCTGGCGTTGTAGCGGCGGTTGTCGTAGCCATCTTTCTCGCCACTGACATCCGCTTCGGTGGCATTGAAGCCGTCGGTGGCAAAGTCGCTGACGCTCAGGCCGTAGTCGAAGTCCCCCAAGCTGCCGCGCAGCACGGCGCTGCCCTTCTGGGTGCCGTAGCGGCCGCCCTCGGCACCGAGTTCCAGTTCCAGCGGCTCCTCGGCACGCCTGGTGATGATATTGATCACGCCGCCGGCACCGGCGCCGTACATCATCCCCTGGGGACCGCGCATCACCTCCACCCGCTCTATATCGTCGGTTTGCAGGTGCTGCAACTGCGCTCCAACCTGGGTGTTGGTGGGATCGGAAATATCCACGCCGTCCACCAGTACCAGGGTGCGGAAATTGCTCTCGCCGCGCAAAAACAGCGAGTTCTGCTGGCCCACACCGCCTTTTGCTGCGGTGGCCACACCGGGCAGTGTCGCGAGCGCATCCAGCAGACCGGTATAACCCATGCGCGCCAGGTTTTCGCCAGTCAGCACGGCGATGGACACCCCCAACTGGCTCTGTGGCGTCTCGACGCGGCTGGCGGTAACGGTGATTTGCTCCAGCTTGTTGGCTGAAGGCCCCGCGGCTGAAGGCTCTTCGGCGGAAGACAGCAGCGGCTGGCCGGCGGCGAGGACGGCCGCGGCGATAAGAGTTCTTTTCATGGTGATTCCCCAATCTCGAAGACGTTTACGGATTGAGGGAGGGTGAGTGCAATCGGTGCGCAGCGAATGAGGGGCACACAGACCAGACAAAGCCCTCCGCTTTATCAATCTCTTCGCCTCGGGCCGGTATCGGGCTTATCAGCGGTTCTCGAGGAGAAGGTTGCTGAATCACCGTTGCGGGGGCAGCGCCGGATTCTGTGCGAAGCACATCACCGGACTTCCCGTTTAACCCAGCCAAGCGCAATGGCACTGCTGGGCACCCAGGGCGGACGGCAGTATATCAGTGGTTGGCGGCGAGTGGTTAGTGGCTGCGCCTCGCGCAACCTAGAGGATATCCAGCGGCACAAAGTCCGCGACACCGTCGCGCCAGCGGAATTCGCAGCTGACTCCGTAGACGTCGCCGATCAGCGCCGGTGTGAAGACATCCACCGGCGAGCCCTGGGCAACCAGCCGCCCGTCCTGCAGCAGCAGGACGCGATCGCAGAAGCGCGCGGCCAGGGGCAGGTCGTGCAGGGCCAGTACTACCGTCCTGCCCGCGTCGGCCTGTTTTCGAAAGGTGTGCATCAACTGCAGCTGGTGGCGTATATCCAGCGCCGCGGTGGGTTCATCGGCGATCAGCAGCGGCGCCTCGCCCACCAGCAGCCGCGCCAGCTGCACCCGGCGCAGCTCGCCGCCTGACAGCTGGGTGACCGGGCGAGTGGCAAACTGCCGGGCATCCACCAGCTCCAGGGCATTGGATACTCGCCGTGCGCTGTCCGCGGGCCGCCCCCAGGGCAGCAGGCCCAGCGCGACCAGGTCGGAGGCCGCAAGGCTCCAGGCCGGGGTCTCCGCCTGGGGCAGATAGGCGCCCAGGCGCGCGCGCTCCGCCGCGGAAAACTCTTCCACGGGCCGACCGTCCAGCTCTATCCGGCCTGCAGTCGGATCCAGCACCCCGGCCAGGCACTGCAGAAGGCTGCTCTTGCCGGCGCCGTTGGGACCCACCACCGCGATCAGTTCGAACGGCTTGAAGGTGCAGCTGATTTCACCCAATACCGCGCGGCGATGGCGCTCGAGGCCGAGCTTCAGGCAGGAAGCGTCTATTTTTTTCACAGCTGCTGCCCCCTGCGCGCGCTGACGATCAGCCAGAAAAAGAAAGGCGCTCCGATAAAGGCGGTCACCGCACCGATGCGCAGCTCCTGGGCGCCGACAAAATTGATCACCAGGATATCCGCCAGCAACAACAGCAGGCTGCCGGCCAGCGCACTGGCCCACAACAGCCGGCCGGGGTCCTGCCCCACCAGCGGTCGCATCAGATGCGGGATCACCAGGCCGACAAAGCCGATGGTGCCGGCCACCGCCACCGCAGAGCCGACCGTGGCGGCGATACCCGACAACACCAGCAGCGGATAGCGGCGGCCGCGAAATCCCAGCGAGGCGGCGCTGGCCTCACCCAGGGAGAGCGCGCGCAAATAGTTGCGCGCACAGAACAGCAAGACGGCGCCAATCAGGATAAACGGCAGCGCCAGCAGCAGTTGGTCCCAGCCGCGGTTGGCCAGCGAGCCCAGCAGCCAGAAGACGATTTCCTGCATCGCAAACATGCTCGGTGCATAGTTCAGGGCCAGTGCCATCAGCGCGGACAGGAAGGCGTTGATCGCCACTCCCGCCAGCACCAGCCGGCTGGCGCTGGCACCGCGGCCGGCCAGCATCCACACGCAGGCCACCGCGCAGAAGGCACCGGCGGTCGCGAGCAGCGGCAGCAGCCAGCCGGACTGCCAGGCCAGGCCCCAGGCACCCCGCAGGGTAGAACCATAGTAAAGCAACAGAATTGCGGCCAGCGCCGCGCCGCTGGAAACGCCGAGCAGCGCCGGCTCCGCCAGCGGATTGCGCAGCATGCCCTGCATGGCCGCGCCGCCCATACCCAGCGCCGCGCCGACCAGTATCGCCAGCAGCGCGCGCGGCAGGCGCAGCTGCCACAGGATCACCGCATCGCTGCTCTCGCTGCGCCAGCCTTCAGCCAGGGCCGTGCCCAGGTCGACGGACACCGGGCCGCTGACCAGGGCCGCGACCAGCGCCAGTGGCAGGGCGATCAAAAAAATGGAAAAGGTCAGTTTATTGCTGTTCGACAAGGGTTTTTCTCTTTGCTGAAAGTTGCTGCAGCACATCCGCCGCCACCAGCGCCGGGCAGAATCCCAGCGCCGCCGGCAGCGTATAGGTGCGGCCGCTGTCGATATAATTTTTCAGTGCGGGATGGCGCGCAGCCAGGTGCGCTATGGCGAAATCCTTCTCGCCGCCGTAGAAAACCAGCAGGTCCGGTTCCAGTGCGATCACCTCTTCCAGGCTGACCCGCCCCAGTTGCTCGACTCCATGCTGCGCGGCGAGGTTGGCAAAGCCCGCCCGCTCCAGCAACTGGTGCTCCAGCAGCCCGCTGCCGTAGGTGATGTTGTTGGCGGAGAGTACCAGCGCCGTGGCACCGACGCCCGGCGCCGGCCGGGCGAGCAATTCCTGCAGCTGCTGTTTTTGTTTTGCCAGGGGCTCCAGTTTCCCCAGGGTATTTTCCAGCGCGCCCAGCTGATCCAGCAGCTGCTCCAGGCTGTAGGCATCGGGAATGGAAACCACATTCAGGCCGAGATCCCGCAACCGCCGCGCCGCGCGCTGGGCGCCGAACTGGCCGACCAGGATCAGGTCCGGCCGCAGGCGCAGCAGTTCCTCCGCCCGGCCGCGGTTCAAATACACATGCTCCGGCAGCGGCGCCGAGCGGTAGTGTTCGTCGGCGGAGAGCCAGGTAACCGAGGCGATTTTTTCCGGGGCCACCCAGTTGAGGAGTACCTGGTCCAGGCACAGGTTCAGGGAGGCGATGCGCTCATAGGCAGTCGCCGGCAGTGAAATCCATAAAAGGCTTAACAGGAGAATCTTCTTCAAAAAACTTACGTCCTTGCCGCTATCGCCGGGCCAAAATTCCACGGTCCCCAACTCAGCCCATATCGATCGCCGCCAGCGCCTCGGCCAGGGTCTTCACCGGGCGCATTTCCATGCCGTCGATATCGTTTTTCAGGCGGTTGGCGGCGGGCACTATGGCCTTGCGGAAACCGTGCTTGGCGGCCTCGCGCAATCGTTCCTGGCCGGAGGGCACCGGGCGTATCTCGCCGGCCAGGCCCACTTCGCCGAACACCATCAGGTCCCGGGGCAGCGGGCGGTTGCGGAAGCTGGACACCACCGCCAACAGCAGGGTCAGGTCGGCGCTGGTCTCCATCACCTTGACCCCGCCGACCACGTTGATAAACACATCCTGGTCGCCGACCAGCACGCCGCCGTGGCGGTGCAGCACCGCCAGCAGCATATTCAGGCGGTTGTGGTCCAGGCCCACGGCCACCCGGCGCGGGTTGCCGAGACTGCTGTCGTCCACCAGTGCCTGCAGTTCCACCAGGAGCGGGCGGGTGCCCTCCCACACGGAGGTCACCACCGAGCCGGCGGCCACCTCCTCGGCGCGCTGCAGGAAGATCGCCGAGGGGTTGGAGACCTCCTTCAGGCCCTGCTCGGTCATCGCGAAGACCCCCAACTCGTTGACCGCACCGAAGCGGTTCTTGTGCGCGCGCAATGTGCGGAAGCGGGAGTCGTGGGTGCCCTCGAGCAGAATAGAGCAGTCGATGATGTGCTCCAGCACCTTGGGGCCGGCGAGGCTGCCGTCCTTGGTCACATGGCCTACTAAAATGAGTGCGGTGCCCGTCTGCTTGGCGTAGCGGGTCAGGTAGGCGGCGCTCTCGCGCACCTGGGCCACGGAGCCGGGGGCCGACTGCACCTCGCTCATGTGCATCACCTGGATGGAATCCACCACCATCACCCGCGGCTTCACCTCTCCGGCCACATGGCAGATGCGCTCCACATCGGTTTCGCTGAGCATCTGCAAATGATCCGCCGGCAGGCCCAGGCGCTTCGCCCGCATGGCCACCTGCTGCAGGGATTCCTCGCCGGTGATATAGAGCGCGGGCATGGCCCTGGACAGGTGGCACAGGGTCTGCAGCAGAATCGTGGACTTGCCGGCACCGGGGTGGCCGCCGATCAGCACCACCGAGCCCGGCACCAGGCCGCCGCCCAGCACCCGGTCCAGTTCGCCGGCATTGGTGGGAATGCGCGGGAGTTCGCTGAGATCGATCTCCGACAGCTTCTGCACCTTTCCATGGCCCGCACCGGCGGCGCCGGCGTAGCCGGCTTGAGCATCGGTGAAGTTGGCCGCGCGGCTGTCCCTGTGTTCCGGGCCCAGGCGCACCTCGCTGAGGCTGTTCCAGGTGCCGCAGGCGCTGCACTGGCCGGCCCACTTGGAATAGTCGGCGCCGCACTCATTGCACACGTAGGCGGTTTTGCGTTTTGTAGCCAAGGCCTTCCCCCGGAAATCGTACAGACAGGGCGCAGAGTGTACCCGCCGCCGCCCGCCGGTGAAAACGACGGCCGCTTTGGGCGGGCAGAGGCGGAGCTGCTATGCTGGCCCCAGCACAGGATGGAGATAGCCATGCGATGGCTGAAGCGCTTCGCGCGGCGCATGAAACGGCAGCTGCAGGTGCTGTACCTGGCGAGCCGTGATCCCCGGACTCCCCTCGCCGCCAAGCTCCTGCTGATCCTTGTCGTCGCCTATGCGGCGAGCCCCATCGACCTGATCCCGGACTTTATTCCCCTGCTCGGCTACCTGGACGACCTGTTGCTGCTGCCGCTGGGCATCTGGCTGGCGGTCAGGCTGGTGCCGCCAGAGCTTTGGCGGGAGCTGCAGGCCCGCGCGCAGGCGCAGCCGCTGTCACTGCCGAAAAACCGCCGCGCCGGCGCCATTGTCGCGGCCATCTGGATAGCCGCGCTCGCCGCCGTCGGCTGCTGGATTTGGAAGCGGCTCGCGTAGCTCAGCCGCCGCAACAGCCGGCCCCCGTCTGCTCCGGTGGGCAGGGCACCGAGCCGTAGGAGCAGAAGACACAACACTTGCCGGGCAGTGGCTTCAGCAGCGAGCGGCAGTAGTCGCACTCGTAGAACCACTGGCAGGCGTCGGTGGGCATGGTTTCGGTTTTTTGATGGCCGCAGTGGGGGCAAGTCAACCGCGACTGGAGGATCGGGCTTTCGGCCATGGCTGGCTCCGTTGCTATGGGCGGAGCCAGTCTAGGTTCCGTACCCGGGTACGGAATCAAGCCCCATCCGTCTCCGGCAACAGGGATTCGATGATCGGGCACTGGCCGGGGTCGGGATTTTCGCGACAGCGGCCGAGCAGTTCGGCCAGCACCGATTCCAGGCGTTTGAGGTCGGCGATCTTGCCGCGCACGCCATCGAGCTTGTACTCCGCCATCTCCCGCACCTGGTTGCATTGGGCATTTCCCAGCGCCAGCAGGTTGGCGATTTCGTCCAGGGTGAATCCCAATTCCTGGGCGCGCTTGATAAACAGCAGCCGCTCGAGGGCTTCCCGCGGGTAAATCCGGTGGCCCTCTACCGGCCTGGGGGGCTGGGCAATCAGGCCGCGGCGCTCGTAGTAGCGCACAGTCTCCACGTTTACACCGGCCCGATCTGCCAGGCGGCCGATCGTCAGCACATCCTTGTCATTCATCTATCCGGGACCTTTGGAAGAAGCAGAGTTCCACCATAAAACCAAATCCGCGGCGTGCCAAGCCGACGCCATCAATGGGTAACAGTCACCGGGGTGCCCACCGGCGCGTGGCGGAAAAATTTTTGCGCCATATGCCGGGGCATGCGCACACAGCCGTGGGAGGCGGGATAGCCGGGCACGTCGCCGGAGGCGTGGAAACCGATGCCGCCGTTGAAGCGGATAAAGTAATCCATCTTGGCGCCGCGGTAGTAGGTACCGGGTGGACGGCGGTGCTTGCGGGTGTCCACGTCGGCGCGCACCACCCGGTGGGTGTTCCTGTCCACATAGCTGCCGTAAAGGGTGGATCTGTGTTTGAGTTTCTTGCCCCTGACCCGGTAGCTGCCCTTGGGGGTCCGGTAGCCGGATCGGCCGGACGAGATACGGGATACCCCCACCAGCTCGCTGCCTTTATAGAAATAGGCCCGCTGCTCCCCCAGGGAGACCCGGATTGAAGGTGCCCCCGCCGCATTCACCGCAGCTTCCTCGTCGAACCAGCTGGCCGGCTCGGCAATGACTGGAAGCGCCAGCAGGGCGACAAAGCACATCGTTAGTGTGGTGACATAATGTCTGTACTGTCTTATCGGGTGCATAAACAGTCCTCCCGCATAGGCAGCTTAGTGTCGCGGGGAGCCGCTCCGTAGCCTCTCGCTCCCGGGGCAGCCAGGACTTCACAGATCCCCGCAAGTTTCCCGGCGCAATTGGTGGGGCCGGATATTCCGCAGTAAGCGCCAAAAACCGCGCGCGGGAGAACTTCAGGCCGGCAGCAGCGCGCCGATCACCAGCCAGGCCAGCGCCAGTAGCGCCAGTACCAGCAGTATCTTTTCGCTCAGTGAGTCCGTACTCAGGGAGGGCAGGCCCTTGCTTTTAATCCGCCAGGCGAAAAAGAAAATACTCAGCGCGAGAAACGCCAGGTTCAGGAACAGGGTGTAATCGACCTTGAAAAACTCCCGCTCGGTCACGCTCTTGCCGCTGCCGGATTCCGGCAGCAGGTCCAGCAGCGCGAAACCGTAGTGCAGCAGCAATGCGCTGGCCACCAGGATGCACAGGAAAACGGCGAGCACGTACAGGGCCATCCTCCAGCCGTAGTAGCGCGCCTGGATGCGCAGCACCGGCAGCACCACCAGGTCGCTGAAGATAAACGCCATGATCCCGGCGAAGGCGACGCCGTTGTCGAACAGCACCGCCGCCAGCGGGATATTGCCCATGGAGCCGATAAAGGTGAAGAAGGCTGCAAGCGGGCCTACCAGGCACTGCAGCAGCACCTGCCAGAATGCCGGCTCCGGCTCGCCGGAGCCGACGAACAGCGCCTGGAAAAACGCCCTGGGCACGAAGGCAGCGATAACGCCGGCGACGGTGAAACCGATGGTGACGTCCTTCCACACCATCTTCCACTCCATCACAAAGCGCTCGGCCACGCGACGCCAGCCGCCGGCCGAGCGGATCAGCTGCCGCCAGTCGGGGATCTCGCCGGAGTCCTCACCACCCTCCGCCTCGCGGGTCCGCTCCCGCGCACGCTCGACCATTTTTTTCGGGTAGGTCACCCGCACCAGCAGCCACATCAGCAATATCAGGAGCACGCCGCCCAGATACTCGCCGACGACGAACTGCCAGCCGAGGAATACCGCGATCACTATGCCCAGTTCCACCACCAGGTTGGTGGAGGCCAGCAGGAAGGCCAGGGATGGCACCAGTCCCGCTCCCTTGGCGAAGAGCGCGCGTGTCGTCGCCAGGGCCGCAAAGGAGCAGGAACTGGAGATGAAGCCGAAAAATGTCGCCAGGCCCACACTCCCGGGCCCGGCCTCGCCCATGCTACTGCGCATCCGCTCGCGGGTCACGAATACCTGGATCAGGCTGCTGATCAGGTAGCCCAGGGCGAAGGCCCAGAAGGCCATCCAGAAGAGCCCCAGGGTAGTGACCGCTGCCCTGTGCCATAACTCCAGAAATGTCTGCACGCTTCGCCCCTGCTGCCAAAGCCCCGGCTTTCCCAGCTTACAGCTTAGCGAAGGCCCACCGGTCACGATGGGCCGACGGGGTCCGCGCAAGCGCAGGTCAGGGGTGGTAGAATCGCGCCATGAAACACCCCCTGCTCCCGGAAAGACCCCTGTGCATATCCCCCACTCTGGCCGCCACCCTCGGCCTGGAGGAGGCGGTATTGCTGACCGCACTGGGGGACCTGCTGCCCTTCCTGCCGGTGGAGGCCCACCCGGGGCGGGACTGGTACACCGCCGACGGCGGGCAGCTGCAGCAACTGCTGCCCTTCTGGCAGCCGGCGGATATCCAGCGGGTGGCCACCAGCCTGCGCAACCAGGGCGCCCTGCTGCTGGGGGCGGCGCCCTATGGCAGCAGCGAGATACTCAAGTTCGCGCTACCCCTGGGCAATTCCCGGCCGGACACACAGGTGCCGCCGCCGGCCGCGCGCAGCGCCAACACCATCGCCCCCGGCTGGCAGCCGGATGCCGAGACCATGGCGCGCATCGCCCAGTTGGGGGTTCCGGAGCACTTCGTGCGCGAGCAGCTGCCGGAGTTCGTCACCTACTGGCGCGAGCGCGGCGAGCCGCGCCACTCCTTCGGCTCCCTGTTCCTGAAGCAGGTGAAGAGCAAGTGGGAGGCCTTCCGCGCGACGGCGCAGCGCAAGCAGGCGCTGCCGGAAGGCTGGCGCCCGAACGGGGAGACGCTGCGCAAGCTGTCCGATGAGGGGGTGCCCAGTACCTTCGTGCAGCGCGCCCTGCAGCGCTTCGTCGACTACCATCGCTCCAGCGGCAAGCAGTCCATATCCTGGGACCTGGAGTTCAACGACTGGGTGATGGAGGACTGGGAAAAGCAGGACGCGCCCTTTATCGAGAAGCGCAAACCCACCGCCATGAGCCGCGACTGGCAGCCCAGCGAGCACACCTGGGAGCAGCTCAGGCGCCTGGCCATCAACCCCAATTTCGCCGCCGAACTGCTGCCGGAATTCATCTACAAGTGGCTGGAGCGCGGCGGCCACAGCGCCCGCTGGGGCGAACTGTTTATCGAATACGCGCGCGAGGAGTGGGCCTACTACTGCCAGGGTATCGAGAAGAACCCGGTGGCCAAGCCCATTCCCCGCAACTGGCAGCCGGGTGGCGACTGCTTGAGCCACCTGGTGAACCAGTGTGAAATAGACCGCGACTTCGCCCTCTCGTTAGTACCCGAATTCATCATCTACTGGCGCGGCCAGAACGCCGCGCGCAAGAGCTGGGACGCCGTCTTCGTGCGTCACGCGCGCCACCAGTGGGCGGAGCGCAACAAGCTGGCAATAGGAAACTCTTATGGCAGGCAAGACACCGGTAACACGACAAACCAGAGGACAAGGGACAGATCCATCGGCGACATACTCACGGACACAAACTGGTAGCGGGCAGGAGCCGCTGAACGAGAAGAAGCGCGCGATCAACGAGGTCTTCGCGCTGTTCAAGCTGAACTACCACAACCAGTTCAGCGCCGCCTTCCCGGATACCGAGACACTGCACCACGCCAAGCGCCTGTGGCTCGAGGCCCTGGCCGCCTTCGAGCCGCAGGAGATCATGGCCGGCGCCAAGCGCGCGATACTGCAGAGTGAATACCTGCCGACGGTGCACAAGATGCTGCAGCTGTGCGCGGCCGGCGAAAAAGGCCTGCCGGAGGCCCGCGCCGCCTACCGCGAGGCCTGCAACGCGCCCAGCCCCAAGACCAATTTCAACTGGAGCCACCCGGCGGTCTACCACGCCGGACGCGAGTCCAACTGGTTCTTCCTCGCCAACAACCCGGAGTCGGTGGCCTACCCGGTATTCGCCGAACACTACCGCAAGATCTGTGCACGGGTGCTGGAGGGCGAAAAACTGGCTCTGCCTGCGCAGCTGAAACTGGAGGACAAGCCGGGCCAGCCGCTGTCGAAGGCCGAAAATGCGAAGAAGCTCGCGGCGCTGCGGGCCGAACTCGATATTTAATCGTTTACCCTGTAGGAGCGGCTGTTGGCCGCGATCGGGCTTTGCCGATAGCCGGTATCTACCGCGGCCAACGGCGGATGGCCGCCCCGCCGCTCCTACAGGGCAGGATCGAACAGAGCAGTTGAACAAATAGGAAAGCAGTAAAAATCTAATTCATCAAAACCCAGCAGGTAACGCCATGACCAGGCCATACTTTCTGCTAGCGGTACCCCTCCTCAGCCTCTGCGCCCAGACCAGGGCCGATTTCTACTCGCACAAATACGCCGGTATCAGCTACAGCGATGAGGCGCTACAGGGCTTCTGCGACGAGGCCGCACAGGTCGCGCAGGACCTCAATATCGACCAGCAGACTGCCAGCATCGGCAACTGCACCGAGCGCGGCGACGGCTGGAAAGTCTACGGCGGCTGGCGCTGGACACCGCATTGGGCGGTGGAGGCCAGCTACCAGCAACTGGCGGAAGGCGAAGCCGAGCTGGCACTGAACAACCTGCAGCTGCCCTTTGGCTATTTTCCCGAGTGGCGCGAGCGGGATCGGGTGAGCACCAGCCTGGGCAATGTGTTTCTCGTCGGCCACTGGCCCATCGCCGGCGGCTTGAGCCTGTTCGGCAAGATCGGCGGCGGCGGCTGGAACTCCACCATGAAGCAGCGTATCGACGCCATCGAGCTGCGCCTGCGACCGCTCCCCGAGGAGGAAGTGGCCGAGGGTGAGAGCGATGTGGAAATTATCGAAGTCCCGGTATCGGGCACCGTCAGTGACTCGCGCACCGGCTTCCACTGGAGCTACGGCGCCGGCATCAGCTACCGGCACCACAACAGCTGGACCATACGCGCGGAGTGGGAGTCATTCTCCGATGTGGGCAGCGACGATTTTTTTACGGCTGTCGATGTACAGGCTGCGTCGCTGGGGTGGAGTATGCATTTCTGAATCGACAGCGATCGCGGCCATGGGCCGCTCCTACAGACGTGTAACCCCTACGTTGTAGGAGATGTAATAAAGCGGCGAGGCATTGATCTAGCTTTGGAAGGGGTCAGTCCCCTAATCTGGTTGAGATTGAATCACAAGGTCGCTAAGCGCCTTAAACCAGA